>JBDSYU010000019.1:0-21534 GCA_039925525.1 Variovorax sp. | reverse complement strand
TGAAGGTAAAAAACAGCCACAGGCCAAGCATCAGCACCACCGAGATGGCGACGATCGCCAGGTCCTGTGGCTGCAGGATGACCGGTCCGATGAAGATCGGCGGGCCTGAAAACAGCGGCGGCAGGCGCCGTACCTGTTCAGCATAGGGGAACAGGCGGACCGTGCCCTTCAACGCATAGGAAAGGCCGACCGTGGCAATCACCATGGCGACGAGAATGCTCTGCCCGGGCAGCGCCCGACCCAGCACCTTGTCCAGCACGATGCGGTCGAACAGCGCGCCGAGGACGAAGGTGACCGCCGCGGCGAGAACAAAGACGAGCGCGTACGGCAGGTCGAGAAAAACGAGACCGAACAAACCGAGATAGCCGCCCACCATGACGACCTCGCCGCCGGCGAAGTTGATGACGTCGGTGGACTTGTAGACGATGACGAGGGACAGCGCGATCAGCGCATAAACGCAACCGGTCACAATGCCGCTGGCGACCGATTGCCAGACCAGAACCAGATCAAGCATCGACGGCAGCGCGCTTCATCTGCTTGCCCGGCGCGATGGGCAAAGCAGTTACTCCTTGATCACGCCGTTCCAGAAGTAGGTGCCCGGCATCAACGTCGATGTCTTGCCGTCGAACTTGATGAAGACCGAGGCGCGGTGCCCGTCGCGGCGATTTGGGCCAAAGGCGATCGGACCGGCCAGCACTTCGGTGTCGTAGTCGAGCGTCTCCATGGCATCAATGAACTTCTCACGTGTCAGATCGCGGCCAGCTTTTTCCAGGGCCCGCGTGATCGCCATCGCCGAGGGCAAGCCATAGGTCATGAAGGCGCCCGGCGTGCGATCCGGGTAGTACTGCTTGTATTGCGCAATCCACTTCTGTTGCTTCGGCCCGTCGGTCAGGTCGTTCAGCGGCGAGCCGTAGTAGAAGTTGACAAGGGCCGCATCGTTGCCCATGTTCCTGGCGAAGCTGGCGGGGATCGGAACGCCTTGCACGGCCACCACCAGTGGCGTCTTGGTCATGCCGTATTCGGCGTACTTCTGGGCAATCAGCAGGGTCGGCGCAGGGTAGGCGGTCGAGATGATCACATCCGGGTTGGCGGCGCGCACCTTGAGCAGCGGCGCCGTGACATCGGTGATGCCGGGCGACAGGCGTTCAACCGCCACCACCTGCGCGCCGAGGCGTTCAGCTGTCGCTTTCGCTGCCGCCCAGTTGGCGTTGCCGAAGTCATCGTCATGCGCGATGTAAGCAATCTTCTTGCCCTTCAAGCCGTTGATCGCGAACTCCATGATGGTGCCGCCGACCGCGCGCTGCGTGCCGCCGAAAGCGCCGAAGACATAACGGGTCGGCGGAAACACCGCGACGTCGCCAGCGGCGTTGAGCATCACCATCGGCACCTTCTCGCGCGTGACGAATTCCTGAACCGCCGCCGCGGCCGCGCTGCACGAACCGCCGTTGACCATGAAGGTGTTGTCGACGGTGACGAACTTCTTCACCACCGACACCGCTTCGCCCGGGTTGCATTTGTCGTCCTCGACGATCACCTTGATCTTGCGCCCGTGGATACCGCCCTTCTTGTTGGCTTCCTCGTACCACATCTTGGCCGCCTGCACCGGATCGAAGCCGAATGCCGCAAGTTGGCCGGACATCGGTCCGAACAGGCCAATGGTGATTTCGGTATCGGTGATGCCGGGATCGGCGGCTCGCGCCGACCCCGGATGCATTGCAATCAACGCCATGCTTGCGAGCGCTGCGCCCAACCAGGCCTTGGTGATCATCGAGAGTTTCCCCGGAACATGAGGCATCGAAGAATAGCGTCGACAGCATGCGCTTCCATCGCTATTTACCCTAGCGGCTTGATCTGGCGCCTTGATCTGACGCGGGGGTGCGCCTTGACACTTGAGCCAGTATCACCGCGTAGGCGCATCGAAGCCCTGCGCCGCAGCCGGCTTGCGCGCGACGCATCCGACGAGCGCCGATCGCCCGGTGTGGCGCGCGCCCTCGTGCAACTCGGCCTCGTACTCGACCAGGTCGACCATCTCCAACGATGCGAAAGCTTGGCGCAACAGTTCGGCCGTGTAGAGGTGCGAGCGCTGGCTCGGGCCGCCCGTCTTGTACTCGAGCTGCCGGGGCGTGTAACCCTGCAAGATCAGGATGCCACCCGGCGCCAATGTGCCAAGCATGTTCGAGAACATCCGCGCGCGCATCGCCGGATCGGCAAACTGGACGAACACCGCCACCACCGCGTCATAGACCTCCGGTCTCCAGGTCCAGTCGTCACAGCCCGCGATATGAAACTCAACAGTCACCTTGGCATCCAACGCCAACTTCCGTGCCTTCGCGACACCGACCTCGGAGATGTCAAAGGCTTCGACCTGCAGGCCCTGCCCGGCCAGCCATACGCTGTTGCGGCCTTCGCCATCGGCCACGCACAACACCCGACCGCCTGCCCTGATCCGACCCGCTTGCGTGCGCAGGTACTCGTTCGGGTCGCGCCCGAACACATAGTCGTCGACCGCGAAACGCTGATTCCATGTTGCGGCGCCATAGTCGGAGCAGGTGCTCATTGGTGTCTTTCAAAATCCGCTCATGCCAACGTCCTCGGAGATGTCCGGAGTGTGCCGCGCACCTCAAGCAGCGGCCGTCTCCTGCCTGTGTTCAGGCAGCCTGCCGCTCTGCCGGCAAATGCCCGACAACGCGTTCGAGCCAGGCTTGATCACCCGACAGCGTGCCCAACTCGGCAAGCGCTTCGCTGCGTGTCTGCGTCCAGCGCTCTACCACGCGCGTGTCGCTGGCGTCGTGCGCCTGGTAGGAGAACTCGAGTCTGATGCCGTTCGGGTCCATGAAGTAGACCGACCAGGTCTCGGCGCCGACCGCAACCGGCCCGATCACCGGAACGCCTGCTTTCTCCAGCCGTTGCAGCATTTCCCCAAAACGCTCTTCGCTGACCGTGAACGAACAATGCTGCATGGCGGCCAAGGCATCCCGGTCGCCCTGCTGCTTGGCACCTTTGGGCATCTCGAAGAACGCGACGAGGGTATCGCCGCCGGCGTCGAAGAAATAGTGGCGTAGATTTTCGAACGGCGGGTTGCCGCGGTTGCCGGCGCCGACACCGACGCCCGGCGGCACCTTGCGCGCGTGCACCAGCGGCATGCCCAACACATCGGCATAGAAATCGATGGTCATCTTCATGTCGTCGGTGTTGAGTGCCAGATGGTGAATGCCACGTGTCATCGGCGTCGCGGTGTGCCGCGCGCGCAAGCTTTCCTTGTTCATGGTGAGGCTCCTTGAGGTCGTTATTCAGATCAGACGATGATGAGCCGACTTGCTCTTGTCCGCAAAAATTCGTTTCAGCCGGACTGGTGCGCCAACTCGAAATAAAGTTGAGAAAGGTTGCCGCGCCGGGCCAATTGCTCGCTGTCCTGCGTAAGAGCAACGCGGCCCTTGATGAGCACGTAAGCATGACGCGTGAAGGACAGCGCGATATCCAGTTTCTGCTCGACCAGCAGCATGGTCAGTCCCTGCTGACGCAGCACGTCCAGGGCGAGGCGGATTTCTTCAACCACCAGCGGCGCCAGACCCAGAAATGGCTCATCGAGCAGCAGCACCCTCGGCGAGGACATGAGGGCTCGTCCGATGGCGACCATCTGTTGCTCGCCGCCCGAGAGGGTGCCTGTCAGCTGCGTGCGCCGCTCGTAGAGGCGTGGAAACAGCGTGTACACGTGGTCGAAGCGCTCGCGCACCGAGGCCACAGTGCGCCCGCTGAGGGCCACAGTGCCCAGGCGCAGATTGTCTTGTACCGACAGTGGTGCAAACATGCGCCGGCCCTCGGGCACCTGCACCAACCCGTGCGCGACGATCTGGTGAGTCGCCATGCGCATCAGGTCCTGGCCGTCCATGGTTGCCACGCCACTGCGCTGGCGCAGCAAGCCCGACAAAGCCGCCAGTAGCGTTGATTTGCCCGCACCGTTGGGGCCGAGCAAAGCGACAGTTTCGCCGCGCCCCACTTGCAAGCCCACGTTCTGCAAAACGTCGCCATGGCCGTAGCCAGCGGTGAGCTGCGCAACTTCAAGCACGAGGCACCCGGGCATCCCGCGCCTGCTGCATATCCTGCGGATGCGGCCCGGCGCCCCCGTCCTCATGGGCCTGCGGCGCAGCTTCGGCCCGCTGTTGCAGCGCCACATTCCCCAGATAGGCCGCCACGACGGCCGGATTCGCCTGCACCTGCTCGGGCGTGCCCTCGGCGATCTTGCGGCCGAAATTGAGCACGGCCACCCGGTCGGCGAGCGCCATCAGGAAGCGCATGTCATGCTCGATCAGCAGCACAGCGATGCCGCGGCCGGCGATCTGCCGGATGATCTCGGACAGGCGATCGCACTCGGCTGGCGCCAAGCCTGCCGCTGGCTCGTCGAACAGCATCAATCTTGGTTCGGCAGCCAGCCCTCGCGCAATTTCCAGCAGCCGCCCCTGGCCGAACGACAACGTATTGACATCGGCACCCTGCCATTCTTCCAGCCCGACGAAGCGCACCAGCTCTTCGGCCCGCCGCGCCGCCTCGCGCTCTACGCGCGCGGCACCGCGCGTTCCCGCCAGCACCTGCCAAAGCGAGCCGCGGGAACCACGAAAGCGCGTGTGCATGCCCATCATGACGTTCTCGCGCACTGTCATGCTGGCAAACGGCTTGTTGTGCTGGAAGGTGCGCATGATGCCGCGAGCTGCCATCGCATGCGCAGGCAAACCGGCCAATGACTCGCCGTTGAATGACAAGCTGCCGGCCGAGCACGGCAGGGCGCCTGCGATCATGCTGAACGTGGTGCTCTTGCCGGCGCCATTGGGCCCGATCACGCCGAGGATCTGGCCCGCGCACAGGTCGACATCGACATCCGCCACCGCTTGCAAGCCGCCAAAGCTCTTGCACAGGCCCTTGACGACGAGCAGAGGCGACGAGACTGCGCTCATGGCAATGGATGCGGAGGGAAATCGGTCCGCCCGCGCGTTTGGCAATCACAAACAACCGATCCGCTCATGACGCACCGCGCCGATTGAAGAAGCGCACGCGCATGCTGTCCCACAACCCGATCAGCCCTTTCGGCTGGAACAGCACCACGGCGACCATGACGACGCCGAAGACCAGCGCATGGTGGTGGCCAATGATCGGCGACAGCAGAAACGGCAACAGGTAAAGCAGCATCGCACCGACGACGGCGCCAGCGTGGCGTCCGCTGCCGCCGACGATGACCATGAACAGCAGCAAGAACGAATTCTGCAGGCCGAAGATCGGCGGATTGACGGTGTTGTCGACAAACGCGTAGACCATGCCCGCCACCCCGGCCAGCGCGCTGGTGATGGTGTAGGCAATGATCTTGGTGCGCCGCACGTCGACGCCCATGGCCTGCGCCGCCTCAGCGTCGTCACGCACGGCACGACAGGCGCGCCCGAAATACGAGCGATCGAGGCGCCACAGTACAGCGAGTGTGACCAGCATCAGCAAGACGATCACCACCGTGTACCACGGCCCCGCGACGCGCACGCCGAAGACATCCGGCAGCCGGTAGTTGGCCAGGCCGCCGGCCGAGCCGGTCACGCTACCGCCTTCGTTCAGCACGACGATAAAGAGTTGCGCAAAGGCCAGCGTCGCCAACGCCAGGTAGAACCCTTCAAGACGCGTCGCGGGAATGGCCACCACCAAGGCCAGCAACACGCAGATGGCCACGCCGACCAGGATCGCCAGCGGCAACGGCAGTCCGACCTGGAAGATCAGGATGACGATGGCATAGGCGCCGATGCCATAGAAAGTGAAGTGCGAGAACGCCACCTGGCCGGCGATGCCGAACAGGAAGTTGTAGCCGAGTGCCAACGTCACCCACAACAGCATCTTGCGATAGATGTCGGTCTGGTAGGCGCCGAGCGTGAAGGCCAGTGCCGACAGCAAGATCGCGGCGGCGACGAAGCCCTCCCACCGCTTCATGCGCGTGCCTCGCGCGCGCGAAGCAGACCGGTCGGGCGAAGCAGCAAGAACAGGATCAGCAGCAACAGCGGCACGCCCATCGCAAGGCCAGGGGGAATCGGCGCGTAGCGTACCGTGAGTTGCTCGACGAAGGCCAGGATCCAGCCGCCGAGCAGAGCACCCTCGACACGCCCCACCCCGCCGATCACCAGCGCCGTGAAGCCCTGGATCGCCAGCGACAGACCCATCAGGTAGTGCGCCGACGTGTTCGGCGCCAGCAGCAGACCCGCCACGCCAGCCACGACCGCGCTCGCCACGAAGGCCAGGGTGGTCACCCGGCGCAGGTTGATCCCCATCAATGCGGCGGCGCGGCGATCAATGGCGACGGCTTCGAACGACTTGCCGGTCAGCGTCCGCTCGAAGAAGAACCAGACGCCGGCGAACACCGCCAACGTGACGGCGATGATGAAGAAGCTTTGATAGGACCCGGCGATCGGCCCGAGTTCAAGCCGCCCATAGCCGAAGGCCGGCGGCACCGGCTGCGGATCGGGGCCGAAGACCAGCGACACCACTTCGCGAAACACCACCAGCATGCCGAGCAGCGCCAGGATCGGCGCCAACGTCGGTGCGCCGCGCTCGACCAGCGGCCGCACCGCAATGCGCTCCGTGGCCCAGCCGATCAGCCCCATGACCAGCAACACCGCGACCATACCGACCGGATAGGGCCACTCCAAACGCGAGAGCAGCAGAAAGCCGCCAAACGCCGCCAACATCGACCACTCGCCGACGGCGAAGTTGATGATGCCGGTGGGCCGTGTGATCAACAGATACGACAGCGCCACCAGGCCGTAAATGCACCCGCTGGCCAGAGCGCCAACGGTCAACTCCAGGAAGTCACTCATAGCGAGCGCGTTGCCGCCGAACGCCGACTCGCCTACATGCTCGCCTACTTGACGCCAACGTGCAGCACCTTGCCCTGCTTGTCGCCCTCGTAAACACGAACCACCATGCCATTCGGATCGAAGCCGATGCGCTTGCCGTCGGCGAAGCCGTAGCTTGAATCGACGCCGCCCATCACGCCCTTGAAGCCCTTGGTCGCCTGCATCGCCGCACGCACCTTCTCCTTGTCGGTGCTGCCGGCGCGCGTGATGGCATCGGCGACAAGCATCATGCCGTCATAGCCATAGCCGATCAGGTTGTACGGCTCGGTGCCGGTGTCCTTCTTGTAGGCCTCGACGAAGCGGTGGGTCGCCGGCTTGGCCGGATCGAAGGCATCGACGAAAGTCACGCCGTCGATCAGGCCTTTCGCCGCCGTCATGTAAACCGGCACCGACATGTTGTAGTTGGCGAGCACGGGTGTCTTCAACCCGAGTTGCCGGTACGATTTGAGGATCAGCAGGTTCGGGCCGGTGGTGATGCCGGTCATGAACAACGCATCCGGGTTGGCCGCTCGCACTTTTTGCATCTGCGGGTCGGCGGTGGTCGAACCTCCAGGCACGATCTCTTCGGCGACGATCTCCATGCCGGCCTTCTCGATGCCGGCCTTGAAGAACTTGTTGGTGAGCTGGCCGAGGTCGGAGTTTTCGCCGATCAGCGCCACGCGCTTGTAGTTCTTGTTCTTGGCATACGACAGCAGCGTGGCGATCTGCGTCGATCCGAGCGGGCCGGTCTGCCAGAAGTTGGGATTGTCGACCTGCGTTGTCAACGTGTCGCCGCTGTTGGAGGGCGTCATGTGCGGTGTCTTGCTCTCTTTGGTCACCGACTGCGCCTGCTGCGTCGCCGGGGTGAGCGACACCGACAGGATGAAGGCCACGCCCTCATCGACCAGCTTGCGTGCGACGGTGGCCGAAACGTCAGGCTTGGCCTGGTCGTCCTCGACCAGCAGTTCGATCTGGCGTCCGAGCACGCCGCCCTTGGCGTTGAGCTCCTTCACCGCGAACGTGACGCCAGCCGCGACGGGTTCGGCATAGGCTTTGGCAACGCCGACCTTGTCGGTGATCATGCCGATCTTGATCGCCTCCTGCGCCATCGCTGGCGCCGCCATGAAGGCGCTTGCCGCAGCGGCCACGGTGCAGGTCGCCCGCACAAAAGATGAAAAACCGTAATTCATTGACTTGTCTCCTTGTCGTTCAAGAAACTAAAAATTGGAACTCTAGCTTGCCACGTGTTCGGCGGCCCTCGGCTCGACCCGCTCGATCCATTTCTGGAACGCCAGCAACTGGTCGGCCATGAACTTGCGCGTTGGCTCATCGGTCAATTCGCCTGCCTCGTTAAAGCGGTTCTGGCACATGCCGATAAAGATTTCGGGCTTGTTCAGCGGCATTGCTTCCAGGCAGCTCAGGATTTTTCGCAGCTCGTACTGGTTGCGCGCCCCACCGACTGGCCCCTGCGTGGCCGACAACATGGCCACCGGCTTTTCCTTGAACGGTTGCGGCGTGGTGCGCGACAGCCAATCGATGGCGTTCTTCAACACACCAGTGACAGAGAAGTTGTATTCCGGGCTGGCGATCAGCAATGCGTCTGCCGCGACGATGGCGCTGCGCAGTCGCTCGACGGCGGCACGCGTTTCAGGCGACTGGTCATCCTGGTTGTAGAGCGGGATATCCGCGTAATCGACGATCTCCAGGCTCATGCCCTCGGGCATCAGTCGGCCGGCTGTTTTCAGCGCGTACATGTTGTACGACTTGGCACGCAGGCTGCCGCAAATGCCAAGGATTTTTCTAGGTTTCATGTTGTCGATGGTTAGGCAATGAACACTTTAAACAATGCCGTCGAACGGCACCACATCCACCGTCTCGCCGGCAGTAACGTGGCCCTGATCATGCCCGAGCACAACCAGCCCATTGGCCTCGCTCATGCTGCGCAAGATGCCCGATCCTTGCGCGCCCGTGATGCGCACCCACCAGTCACCCGCCTCGCCATGCGTGACGATGCCGCGCTGGTACTCGGTGCGACCGGGTTTCTTGCGAATCGCATCGCTGCTGCGGGCGCGCAACAGCGGCAGCGCCTGCGGCTCTGCGCCGCTCATCGCCAGCAGCGCATCGCGCACCAGGGCATAGAAGGTCACCATCACGGCCACCGGATTGCCAGGCAGGCCGAACAGGATGGCCTTGCCGATCCGGCCGATGGCCATCGGCCGGCCCGGTCGCATGGCGATGCGCCAGAACAGCACGTCGCCGAGCGCCGCCATCACCGCCTGGGTGTGATCAGCCTCACCGACGCTGACGCCGCCTGAGGTGATGACGGCGTCGGCGTCTCGTGCTGCTGCGGCAAACGCCGCGGCGAGCGCTGCCGGATCGTCTTTCACGACGCCCATGTCGAGCGCCTCCACCCCAAGGCGTTGCAGCATGCCCCAGAGCGTGTAGCGGTTGCTGTCGTAGACGCAGCCGGCTTCCAGCGGCTCGCCGATCGAACGCAACTCGCTGCCGGTCGAAAAGAAGGCCACGCGCAGGCGCCGGCGCACCGGCACTTCGGCTTGTCCGAGCGAGGCCATAAGGCCGAGGTCGGCTGGGCGCAGCACGCGGCCGGCCACCAGTGCCGCCTGACCACGCGCGAGATCTTCACCGGCCAGGCGCCGGTTGTCGCCGCCGCGCACCACACCGGCCGGCAAGATGATGCGGTTGCCATCGACCTTCGCGAACTCCTGCGGCAGCACGGTATCGAGACCGGCCGGCATCACGGCGCCGGTCATGATGCGCACGCATTCGCCGGGCCCGACCGCGCCCTCGAAGGCGGCACCCGCGAAGCCGCTGCCGACGCGCGTGAGCGACGTCTCGCCGCCAGCTGCGAGGTCGCTGCCGCGCAATGCGTAGCCATCCATCGCCGAGTTGTCGCTGGCCGGCACGTCGATGCCCGAAACGATGTCTCGCGCCAGCACGCGGCCAAGCGCGCTGCGCAGTGCCAGCATCTCCACCGCCTCGACCCGGGGCACCAGCCGGGCGATGAACTCCTGCGCCTGTGCCACCGGCAAGGCGTTGGGGTCGTAGCCGCTGATGCACGAGGCGATCTCGGTCAGCGACGGCAAAGGATCGGCAGGGCGGGCCAAATCGGTCGGAATGGTCGGATCGGCCGAATCGGCCGAATCGGTCGGATCAGCAGGATGGGTCGCAGCGCGATCAACCATGTGCGGGACCTTGCGCGGGCAATTGCCTCAGCTCGACCAACGTATTGGCGTTGGCAAACGCCTGTGTCTCCATGAACGGTACCAGCGTGGTGCGATGCAGCGCCGTCCACTTGTCGATCTTGCGCTGACCGCCTTGCGTGAAGCGCACCAGGCTTTCGATCAACTCGTTCTTCATCAGGCAGAACACCGGCTGCGCCTGCAGCACTCCCGCTTCATCGGTGGCGGCCATGGCAATCTCGGCATCCTCAGCCAGCAATGCTTCGCACAGGCGCGCCACCAGGTCGGTCGGGAACAGCGGCGAATCGCAGGGCACCGTCACCAGATATGGCGTCTCGCAATGCTCGAGCCCGGTGAGGAATCCCGCCAACGGCCCCGCGTAGTCGGCGAGCGAATCGGGCCACACCGGCACGCCCAGCGACTCGTAGGCACCCAGGTTGCGGTTGGCGTTGATCATCACCGAACCCACCTGCGGCGCCAGCCGCATCAAGGCATGCAATGCCAGCGGCGCGCCGTGATGGTTCTGCAGGCCCTTGTCGACACCGCCCATGCGGCTGCCGCGGCCGCCGGCCAGGATCAGTCCCGTGATGTCCTCGAGGTCGATCATGAATTTATGTACCCGTCGCCTGCCAGAGAAGAAGGCGTGAAGAAACCGTCGATTTATTCATTGGCGTTGGGGAAGAACAGTTGTTCACCGCCCACCTTGTAGCTGGCGATGGTCGCCTGTCCGCTTGGTGCCACCAGCCAGTCGGAGAAGGCCTGTGCCAGAGCGGTCTTGGTCTGCGGATGCCTAGCCGGGTTGACGACGATCACGCCATACTGATTGAACAGGCGCTTGTCGCCTTCGACCAGCACCTTGAGCCCACCCTTGTTCTTGAACGACAGCCAGGTGCCACGGTCGGTCAGCACATAGCCATCGGTGCTCGAGCCCATGTTCAGCGCCGGCCCCATGCCACAACCGCAGGCGCGGTAATCCATCTTGCGATCGGCTGTCTTGGCAGCCGGATCGTCGATGCCGGCGGCCTTCCAGTAACGCAGCTCGGCGGCATTCGTTCCGCTCTTATCGCCGCGCGAGATGAAGCTCGCAGCCGAACCGTAGAGCTGCTTCAGCGCGGCGACGATGTCCTTGCCCGCGGCCGCATGAACACCCGCAGGATCACCGGCCGGCCCAACCAGTACGAAGTCGTTGTACATCACGGGCCTGCGCGGCAAGCCAAAGCCTTCGCCAACGAACTTTTCTTCGGCGGGTTGGTCGTGCACGAACAGGATGTCGGCATCGCCGCGCCGCCCCATGTCGAGCGCCTGGCCGGTGCCCACCGCGACCACCTTGACATCGATGCCGGTGGTTTCTTTGAAGGCCGGCAGCAAATGGGCGAACAGGCCCGATTGTTCGGTGCTCGTGGTCGACGCCATGACGATGGATTTGTCCTGCGCCACTGCCGGGGTGCTCCAGCTCGCGACGCCGAGTAGCGTGCAACCAGCGGCAACGGCCGCCGTAGCGCCCAGCTGCACCCAAAAGGATCTGAATCGTCCCGGTGTTGCTGTCAATGAAAGTGCCATTCACGTTCTCCCTTTCAAGAACAGTTCTGTCCGCTCATCGACCGGCCCGTCGAAAAAATCCGTGGTCGGCAGATCAGCGCGGATGCGGCCTTCGTCAAGGTGAACGACCCTCTTCGCCAGACGCTTGGCCTGCCCCAGATTGTGCGTGCTCATGACCAGGGTCACACCATCATCGACAAAGCCCGCGAGCAGAGATTCAACTTCACGCTTGGCAGAAGGATCGAGATTGGCGGTCGGTTCGTCCAGTAGCAGCACCGCCGGCTGCACCGCCCAGGCACGGGCCAAGGCCAGACGCTGTTGCTGTCCGCCCGACAAGGCGCGAGCCGGACGCTGCGCCAGCGCCGCCAGGCCGACGCGCCCGAGCGCCGCGCTCGACCGCGCTGCCCGCACGTCTGCCGGCACGCCGGCGAGCCATAACGCCAGCCAGACGTTGCGCCACACCGAAAGCCGCATCAGGAACGGCCGCTGGAAGACCATCGCCTGTGCGGCCGACGACGCGGCGCATCGCGTGCCGGCGGCCAATGTCACCTGCCCATGCAAGGCGCGCAGCAAAGTCGTCTTGCCAGAGCCGTTGGCTCCGACCAGCGCCAGGCTTTCGCCGACCCGCACGCTGAGGTCGACGTCGCACAGGGCCCGCACGCGGCCGAAGTCCACGGTCGCGCCGCGCAGCTCGATCAGCGGTGCCGACACAGCTGCCGATATCCCTGCATGTGTAAGACCCGACGTCATGGCGCGGCTGCGCTCCCCCGCCCCTGCAGTCGCTGCGCCACGGCGATGGCTGCATTGATCAGGCCGACGATCGCCAGCAGTACGATCCCCAGCGCCAACGCCAACGGCAAATCGCCCTTGCTGGTTTCCAGCGCGATGGTCGTGGTGATGACGCGTGTCACGCCTTCAATATTGCCGCCGACGATCATCACCGCGCCGACTTCGGAGATGGCACGCCCGAACGCCGCGAGCAGGATGGTCAGCACCGACCAGCGCTCGTGCAGCAGCAGCAGCAGCGCAGCGATGAGCGGCCCGGCACCCATTGAGCGCAATTGCTCGCCGCCGTCGCGCAGCCCGTCGGCGACCAACTGCCGCGACAGTGCGGCCACCACCGGCAACACCAAAATCGTCTGTGCGATGACCATGGCCGCGGGTGTGAACAGCAAACCCCAGGCGCCCAGCGGACCACTGCGCGACAGCAGCAGATACACCACCAGGCCGACCACGACCGAAGGCAGCGCCAGCAAGGTGTTCAGCAACGCCAGCAGCACGCGCCGACCCGGAAACTGCGCCACCGCCAACCAGGCGCCGCCGGCCAAACCAAGGCCTGACGCAGCCGCCAGGGCGCTGAGGCTGACGGCAAGTGACAAGGCAACGGTGTGCAGCAGCACGGGATCGGCTTCGAGGACCAGTCGCGCCGCTGTTGCCAGGCTTTCGGAAAAAGTGTTCAAGACGAGCAGGGCGTGTGCAAAGCCTCACATCCCGGAGGCGAGCGGCAAGTTGAGCAACAGGTTCTGCGGCTTCAGCGCCAAGGTCTGTGCCTCGGTCATGGCCAGGCCCAGGTACACCGGTCGGCCGGCCACGTCGCTGCGCATCTCGGCGTGATCGACGAAATCGAGCCTGAACAGGCTGACCAGGCGTTGCAGGCGCTCGGGCTCGACTTCGCGCGCTTCGTACAGGTCGTTGAGCAAGCGCATCGATTCCGCGTCCAGCCCGATGTGCCAGCGCCAGTTCGCATCTTCGACACGCGACATGGGCACGATGGTCGTCTGCACGCCAAGGAGATGTTGCATCCAGCCTTCGAGCACGCGGGCCAGCGCCGCTAGTCCGGAGCCGCTGCGGCGCAGCGTGAAGTGCACGCCATGGCCGATATCACTGCGCGTCTCGTGTGTCAGGTCCAGGGCGAAGCCGTGGGCGTCGCTTTCGGCGAAATAATCGACGGCGTTGTCGGCATGGAGCACGCGCAACTGCCGCTCTCCAGCAGGATTGATGTTTGATCGGCCCATGTCCAGCGTCTCGCTGTCGGCGCACAGCAGCCGGCCTTCCCTCGTCGATATGCGTTGCGTGCGAAACAGCAGCTCTGATGCGCGGGCTTCGAGCGCCGTGGCGTCGGGCCCCAAAACGTTCTGCACGATCGCCTCCACCACGCGTTGCAAGAACACCGGTGGCAACGCAATGCGCTCGCTGCGAATGGTCGCCAGATAGAAGCCTTCGAGCGATCCGGCTTCGCGCAAGCCATCGCGGAAACCCAGGAAGGCTGCATAGTTGGCACGGGCGTCGGCATCCTGCACCGCGGCAAGTGCGCCAGGCGCTGTTTCGGCGAGCGGTGTGTGGTGCAAGGCCCGGTGCAGCGCAATCTCGCCGGCGCACGATTCGGCAACCAACGCCAGTTCTGGCAGCGCCAAAAAAGGCCGAAGCCAGCCATCGGACGGGGCCAGCCAGCCGCGCGCGGTGTGCGTCAGTTCGGAGAAGCCACCAGACGGCCAAAGTGTAGACATCGACCGCTGAGGATAATGCCCCGATGCGAATCCTCCACACCATGCTGCGCGTCGGCGACCTGCAACGCTCCATCGCCTTCTATACGCAGGTACTCGGCATGCAGTTGCTGCGCCAATCCGAGAACCCGGAATACAAGTACAGCCTGGCCTTTGTCGGCTACGAAGGCAACCCTGCACAGGCCGAGATCGAACTCACCTACAACTGGGGCACCGAACACTACGACCTTGGCAGCGCCTACGGCCACATCGCACTCGGCGTGCCCGATGCCGCCGCAGCGTGCGAAAAGATCAAGGCCTCCGGCGGCAACGTGACGCGCGAGGCCGGCCCGGTGAAAGGCGGCAAGACGGTGATTGCTTTCGTCACTGACCCGGACGGCTACAAGATCGAGCTGATCCAGCGACCGGAATACGCGCGCGGCGCAGGGCTGGGTTGACGCAGCATCGCTCGAAGAGCCCGCGCGCCGTCACCGATCGATAAGGCGCACTTCCACGCGGCGCGCCTGCGCATCCGAGCCTGACCCAGTCGTTTCCTGCGGCTTGCTGATTTCCAGCTTGGCGGCGTCGACGCCGAGACCGACCAACACATCGCGCACCGTATCGGCCCGGCGCTGCGCCAGTTGCCGGTTCAGCATTGCATCACCGCTGCTGTCGTGGAAGCCCGCGAGCACCGCCTTCTTGCCGCCCTTGATACCGGCGATGACATTGGCCAATGCCTCGGCTGCGCCCGGCGCCAGATCGGCGTTGCCGCTGGCAAAGTAAAAGCGCACGACCCCGTTCACCACCTGGATGCCGGCGCCTTCGGGCACCGGTGCCGTGGTGGTCTCGGTGACCACCGCAAGAGCCGGCACAGTCCCTGCGGCGGTGGCGGACGGCGCGGCAGGCAATGACGCTATCGGCGCCACCAGCACGACGGCCGAAGGCGAGTCGGGCACGACCACCGTGCTCGCTCCGTTCACGGGCACCCGCAATACGCCGCTGTGCCATACAGCAATGCCGATGACCAACAGCATGACCAGCGAAATGATGCCGACGGCCAGGCCGAGGACGAGGCCCTGCTGGCTGTCGTCGTCGTTGGTTGCAGCCATAGCGCGCGCTCCGCCGGACATGGGTTGATAAATAATGCGTGGGTGAACCATGCGCGGCGAATTCTAGGTGGTGATGCAGCGATCGCGCCGGCGCAGGTGCTGCGCGATCCGCAGCCGCTGCTGGCGCGTACCTTGGCTGAATGGGGCGGCCAGCGCGACCTTTGGCTGTTCGGCTATGGCTCACTCATCTGGCGGCCTGATTTCGAGTTCGTCGAGCGGCGTGCGGCGCGCGTCCATGGCTGGCATCGGGCGCTCAAGATGTGGAGCCGTGTCAACCGCGGCAATCCGCAAACGCCGGGTCTGGTGTTCGCCTTGCTTTCGGGCGGCAGTTGCCGCGGCATGGCCTTTCGCGTAGCGGAGGAGGTCGGTGCAGCGACGCTGGCCCGGCTGTGGTTGCGCGAGATGCCAACCGGCGTTTATGACCCGCGCTGGCTCGATTGCACGACGCCCGAGGGTTCGGTCCAGGCGCTGGCGTTCACGCTGTCGCGACAGAGCCCCAACTTCACCGGTGAACTGAGCGATGCGCAATATCGCGCTGTCTTCGGCAGCGCTGTTGGCCGTTATGGCAGCACCCTCGACTACGCGCGACAGACGCTCCAAGAGCTGCATCGGCATGCCATCCGCGACCGCGCACTGGCGCGACTCGTGGCATTGGCCGAGACCGAGATCGAAGCTGAGATCAAGGCCGAAATCAAGAGTGAAACCCAGACCGGGTTTTTAGATCATCGACAGGCGGGTGGGCCGGCCGACCCCGCAAGTCGCACCTGAAGCCGCGAGCCGCGCCGATTGCGCATTACCTTCGGCTCGGCTATACCCTTGCCGATCACCCACCTGGAGTTCCTATGTCTTGTCGCCCTGCTTTGCTCTTGCCCTTGGTTTGTGCCCTGGGCCTCGTCGGCTGCGGCTCGATGATGATGAACCAGTCGAAAGCCAGTGCCACGCTGACGCCGACAGACGCCGTGGCGCCCAATCCAACGAGCGGCAAGATCGCGTTTTCTGCCGTGTCCGATGGCGTACGCATGGTCGGCATGGTGCGCGGCCTGGCGCCGAACTCGGAGCACGGATTTCACATCCACGAAAAAGGCGACTGCAGCAACAAGGCCGACGCGGCCGGTGGCCACTTCGATCCCACGCACACGTCGCATGGCGAAATCAATGCGCCGACGCATCACACGGGCGATCTGCCGAGCCTCATCGCCGACGGCACCGGTACCGCCAGCGTCGACGCCGTGCTGCAAGATGTGTCGCTCGGCAGCGGCGACGCCAACGACATCATGGGCCGGGCGCTGATCCTGCACCGCGACCGCGACGACTACATCAGCCAGCCGTCGGGCAACTCGGGGCCGCGCATCGGCTGCGGGGTCATCAGCAAGAGCTAGCCGGCGGCGGCGCAGATCTCTCCAGCCATAACGCTTCGGCTCGGCGCAGGTCATCGAGCGTGTCGATGTCCGTGACAGCGCCGACATCGTCAAGCGGCAATTCCACCACGGCGTTGCCTTTCGCCTCAAGCTCACGCAGCACGTGCGAGCCGCCCTGTTTTCCCTCCAGCGCCAACAGGGCATCACGGCAGCAGGCAGCAAACGCCACCGGATGCCCGCGCAAACCGCGATAGCGCGGGACGACAGCCGCGGGTCCCTCTGCCTGACCGACCTGCAGAGAGTCGGCAACCTGCTGCAACGTCGCGGGGCGCAGCAGCGGCAGGTCGGCGGGCAGCACCAGCCAGCCAGCGGCATTTGCCGTTGCGCGCACCGCTGCCGCAATCGTGTCGCCCATTGACGCATGACCGGCATCCTCGATGTGCCACGGCAGGCCGCTGGAGCGGACGGCATCGAGCGTGCGTTCAAGTACCGCTCTGCCGGCCAGCAACGCGTCGAGCTTGGAGCCGGTGCCACCCGAAGCGCGGAAGCGCTCGCCGCGGCCCGAAGCCAGGACCAGCACCGTCGGCGAGGTCGATGCACTGCCCTTCGCCTGTGACCTCGACCTCGCGTACAGCGGCCTGTGCTTCTGATCTATCGCGTCGGCGCTCATGCACCGAGTATGCAATGCGTCGACAATTTGCCCCATGACCACGCCCAACAACCCGGCCGATCCCGTGCCCGACGGCGCTGTGCGCAGTGCCCTTCATCTGGCCGATCTGCGCAGGAGCTACGAACGTGCCGAACTCGACGAACATTCGAGCGACGCCGATCCGCTCGCACTGTTCGAGCGATGGCTCAGGGAAGCCATCGACGCGAAGTTGCCTGAGCCCAATGCCATGACGCTGGCGACGGTCGGCAGCGATCTGCGGCCATCGAGCCGCCCGGTGCTGATCAAGGGCGTCGACGCGCGAGGCATTGACTGGTACACCAACTACGAAAGCCGCAAGGGGGTCGAGTTGGCCGGCAACCCGTACGCCGCCCTGCTCTTCCACTGGATCGAGCTTGAACGTGTGGTGCGCATCGAAGGGCTGGTTCAAAAGACCAGCACCGAGGAAAGCGACGCCTATTACGCCAGCCGCCCGCTCGATTCGCGCCTGGGCGCCTGGGCCAGCCCGCAAAGCCGTGTCATCGAAGGCCGCAGCGTGCTCGTCAAGAATGCCGCCAAGGCCGCGGTGCAGCACCTGCTGTCGCCGCCGCGACCACCGTTCTGGGGCGGCTTCCGGCTGGTGCCTGATCGCTGGGAGTTCTGGCAAGGCCGCAAGAGCCGATTGCATGACCGGCTGCGCTATCGGCAGGAAGGCAAAGCATGGGTGAGGGAGCGGTTGGCACCTTGAGCGCAGTCAGGTGAGCCACTGCATCGCCGTCATCGCCAACGATACGCTGACCAGCGCCAGCAGCGTAGACACCGCCACGCTGGCCGTGATCAATTCTTCCTGCGTCCGGTAGCGCTGCGCGAACAGGAACACGTTGGCACCGATCGGCAGCGACGCCACCACGGTCATCACTGTGAGCGGCAAGCCGCGTACGCCGAGGGCCCAGCCGATCGCAACGACCAGCACCGGATGCAAAAAATTCTTGATGCCGGCCTGCATCAGTGCACCACGCCAATGTGCGCCGATCGGCGTGTGCGCCAAAGTCACGCCGACCAGTAACAGTGCCATCGGCCCAAACGCCTGGCCGAGCATCGCGAGCAACTGCTCGAGCGGCCCGGACAAGGTCCAGCCGGTCTGCGCGAAAGCCAGGCCCAGCAGGATCGGCAGTTGCACCGGGTGAAAGATGGAGTTTGCGATGGCACGCACAACGTTGTGCAAGGGCGAGCGCTGCCGCTCGCCGCCCGTCGCGATGTACTCGCGCGACAGCGCCAACTCCAGCACGACCGTGGCGCTGGTCAGCAGCAAGAGCGAATGCAACGACACCAGCGTCAACAACTGGACGCGGCCTTGTTCGCCGTACGCAAGGGTAATCAACGCGATGCCGATCATGACCGAGTTGCTGTACGAATTGCCAAGCGCGAGCACGGCGGCACGGCGATTGAACCCCTGAAGCGCCAATGTGCCGCCAAAGATCAGCGCCACCGCAAAGAAGTAGGCCGCGACCGGCGTGAAGCGCAGTTGCTGTAGTTGCACCGTACTCATCGCCCGAAACAGCAGCGCCGGGCCGAGCAGCAGAAACACCAGATTGGAAAGCCCGGACACCGCAGCGCTACCGACCCAGCCGCGTTTGCCGGCCAGGAAGCCGAGCGTGATCACCAACACCACCGGCAAGAGCGAGGAGACGACCGCGGCGTTCACGCGCGGAGAATACCCGCACGCGGCTTTGGCTACTCCGCCTTGATGTTCTTCGACTTGATCAGCGCACCCCAACGGGCGCTGCCGTCGACGATCGCCTTGGACACCGTGGTGCCGTCCTCGTTGATTACATCAATGCCGAGCGCGGCGTAGGCTTTGACGGTTTCGGGGTCGGCCAGCGCCGCCTGGGTGGCGTCGGCGAGTTTGGCCAGCACCGGCGCAGGTAGCCCGCTGGGCGCCATCACGGCCCACCAGGCGCGCGTCTGGTCACCGAGACCTTTGACGCCGGCCTCGGCGAATGTCGGCACATCCGGCAGTGCCGGCGAGCGGCGATCACCGGCGACCGCCAGCAATTTCACTTGCTTGCGCGAGGCGTTTTGCACTGCCACCGGCATGCCGACAAACATGATGTCCAGGCGCCCGCCGAGCAGGTCGACCGTGGCCGGACCGGCGCCTTTGTATGGCACATGCGTCATTTCGACGCCGGTCTCCGATTCGAACAGGGCGCCGATCAGATGCGACGGAGTGCTGTTGCCGCCGGAACCGTAGTTGAGTTGACCGGGCTTGGCCTTGGCGGCGGCGACAACGGCCTTGACATCGGTCAAGCCCTTGTCGGCATTCACCACCAGCACGCTGCTTTGCGCGAGTGCCAGGCGCACAGGCACGAAATCCTTGACGACATCGTAGGTCGTGCTGTTGGACAAATGCGGCAGCACGGTGAGCGCGCCGTCACCGGCGAACATCAAGGTGTAGCCGTCGGCCGTCGCCTTGGCCACCTGGTCAGCGGCGATCATGCCGCCAGCGCCGGCGCGGTTCTCGACGAAGACCTGTTGGCCGATGGTCTTGCTCAAGGCCGGCGCCAGCACACGCGCGGCAAGGTCGGTCGGACCGCCGGGCGCGAAGCCGACCACCAGTTTGATGGGGCGCTGCGGAAAGTCTTCGGCAGCGATGGCGATGGCGCTGCAGCCGAGCGCCACAGCGGCGGCCAATGTCATTAGCGCGCGACGGGATGATTTCAAGAGCGTCTCCTGTTGTTCGTCGGTTGGGAGCGCCGACCAGCGCATGATCGCCGCTAGTGCGCACCTACGCAAGCGTACGCGCAGTGTGCGGCGGGTCAGATTATTCGACCTACCGACAAAGGCCCGGGACAACCTGTCGGCGAGCGCGGTGCCGCACCTGCCCGGGTGATTGGGCAAACGCCGGGAGAAGCGGTTTGCGTCGGTGAATCGGAAGTGGTGGGCATTGTTTGTTCCGCGTCGCCCTGAAAATGGCATGCCCATCGTCGCGCTATACCGCTTGACTAAACAAAGCAATCCGATACCCCGACGCAACGCCGCAGCTCAGTTGCGCGGGCACGATTACAAGTGTTCGCGAACGGTCTTTGCTCACACCAGCATATGAATCGAACGTGCTGGGCCACACTAGCGCACCTCATGACTTCACCATGCCGCCCATCGCAATGCAGCCTTTATTCAGCCGCCAGTGAGCCTCGGCTATCTTTGGTCGGCGCCCCCTGATGACCCGCAGCAGCAAGTTCGCGCTGGCGCTGCTCGCAGTGGCGGTGCTGGCCTTCGCCGTCTGGCGCTGGCAAGGCCTGCGCGAAGGGCAGCAGAAGGTCGCCGCGACGGCAGCGGCGCCTGCGGAGGCCGTGGTCTCGTTGGCGCCGGGGGATGTGGTCGTCGCGCGGACGCAGGAGTTGCTGCGTACGTTGCCGATCTCCGGCACCCTGCGCGCGGCCGACTCGGCCGTCGTCAAGGCGCGTGCCAGCGGCGGCATCGGCGGTCTCAGCGTGCGCGAAGGCGATTCGGTGGTCGCGGGGCAGGTGCTCGCGCGCATCGAGAGCACTGAATACACAGCCCGCCTCGATCAGGTGCAGCGGCAGGCCGACGCCGCTGGCGCGCAGGCGCAGGTGGCGCAGCGCAACTACGACAACAACCGCGCGCTGGTGGCGCAGGGCTTCATCTCTAAAAGCGCGCTGGATACGTCGCAATCCAATCTCGACGCGGCCAAGGCGACCTTTCGTGCGGCGCAAGCGGCGGTCGATCTGGCGCGCAAATCGCTGGACGATACGGTGGTGCGCGCGCCGATCGCCGGCCAGGTGGCGCAGCGCTTCGTGCAACCCGGCGAGCGCGTCAACATGGACGCACGCATCGTCGAGATTGTCGATCTGCGCCGCATCGAGGTCGAAGCGACACTGGGTGCGGCCGATTCGGTGATGGTGAAGGTCGGCATGCGCGCGCAGCTGCAGGTCGAAGGCGGTGGCGCTGCCGGCGGCACAGCTTCAGGGCGCAGCGTCGGCGCCACGGTGGAGCGCATCAACCCCTCGGTGCAAGCCGGCAGCCGCGGCGTGGTGGTCTACCTGCAACTGGACCGCAGCGATGGCCTGCGTCAAGGTCTGTTCGTACAGGGCACCATAGCGATCGAGCGGCAACGCGCACTCGCGCTGCCGCTGGCGGCGGTTCGCATCGACCAGCCGGCGCCGTATGTGCAGGCGATCGAGCGCGGACGCGTCGTGCACCGGTCCGTCGAAACCGGCGTGCGCGGGGAGGCGAGCAGAGATGTGGGCGGCGATCCCAGCGCCGAGCGCAACGGCGTTGCGAGCGGTGCTTCCGGCAGCCAGACATGGATCGAGGTTCACGG
>JBDSYU010000018.1:0-27076 GCA_039925525.1 Variovorax sp. | reverse complement strand
GGCGCCGCGGCCTCGGCGTGTGTGCTGCTGTACGCGCTGAACGAGGGAGGTCGAGTCGGCGATGCGGCCAAAGCCCGGTTGCGCGCAATGGCCGAGACCGGCGACGGTTTCGAGATTGCCCGGCGTGACTTGCAGATTCGGGGTCCGGGCGAGTTTCTCGGCGCCCGCCAATCCGGCGCCCCCTTGCTGCGTTTCGCAGATCTCACGATGGACGCGTTGCTGCTCGACTGGGCGCGCGAGCTGGCCCCGCTGCTCCTCGATCGGCATCCCGATCTGGCCGAGCGACATGTCGAGCGCTGGCTCGGCGGGAAGGCAGCCTATCTGCGGGCTTGACCGTCGACATGATGCTAATGTGCCGTGATGCGAACGACGCTTAATCTCGACCCGATTCTATTGAGTGCCCGGAGGCAGTTGGCCGCGCGCCGCTCTGTGAGCGTCGGCCGTGCCGTTTCGGAATTGACTTTGAAGGGCCTTGCGGACGTGAGCGAACCAGCGCGCACGGCCAACGGTTTCCCAGTGTTCAAGTGAAGTCTCGGCGCCCCGACCATCTCGCAGAAGGATGTCAAGAGACATCTGGGCGACGAAACGTGAAAGCTTGGCCCGCTTGGCTCGACGTCCAGGCGCTGTCGGACTGCGCCGCTGCGCCGTCTGAGGCGAGCGACCGCGTCGAGTAAATGACCCTTACCGAACTCAAATACCTGGTGGCGGTGGCGCGCGAGCGCCATTTCGGCAAGGCGGCCGAATCCTGCCTGGTTTCGCAGCCGACGCTGTCGGTGGCGATCAAGAAGCTCGAGGAGGAACTGGAAGTCAAGCTGTTCGAGCGCAGCGCCGGTGATGTCAGCGTGACACCGTTGGGCGAGCAGATCGTGCAGCAGGCGCAGAGCGTGCTCGACCAGGCCGCGGCGATCAGGGAGACCGCCAGGCGCGGCAAGGATCCGCTGGCCGGCGCGCTCAACTTGGGCCTGATCTACACCATCGGGCCCTACCTGCTGCCCGACCTGGTGCGCCAGAACATCGAACGCACGCCACAGATGCCGCTGGTGCTGCAGGAGAATTTCACCGTCAGGCTGCTGGAGATGCTGCGCGCCGGCGAGATCGATTGCGCCATCCTGGCCGAGCCCTTTCCCGATGCCGGCCTGGCACTGGCGCCGTTGTACGACGAACCATTCGTTGCCGCGCTGCCGGCACAGCACCCGTTGGCCGCGAGGGCCGCCATCAGCTCCGACCAGTTGCGCAGCGAGACCGTGCTGCTGCTTGGTACCGGCCACTGCTTTCGCGACCACGTGCTCGAGGTCTGCCCCGAGTTCGCACGCTTTTCGAGCAACACCGAGGGCATCCGCAAAAGCTTCGAAGGCTCGTCGCTGGAGACCATCAAGCACATGGTCGCGGCCGACATGGGCGTGACGCTGGTGCCCCGGCTGTCGGTGTCGACCGAGGCGCTCGGGCCGACGCCGGCGCCAGAACATGCGGCCGCACTGCTGCGTTTCCTGCCGGTGAACGATGGCGCAGGGCGTGAACCGCCGACGCGACGCGTGGTGCTCGCCTGGCGCCGCAGCTTCACTCGCTATGAGGCGATCGCGGCGCTGCGCAACGCCATCTATGCGTGCGAGTTGCCGGGCGTCACCCGTTTGTCCTGATGCATCGCTGCGATAGAGTGCCGCTGTTGGCGAACGCGCACGGTCGCCTTAGATTCGAACGACGCGCCCAGTCAAGCGACGCAGCCAATTTCTTCCAACCTTCCGGAGTTTCACCATGGCCAAGAGCCCTAGCAAAGCAAGCAAGAAAACCAAGCCCGGCCACCTCGCGGCACCCGCCGCTGCGGCCGGCAAGGTGCCCAGCAAAGGCGATGCCCTCGTCGCGCTCGAATCGGGCAGCCGCGACGCACCGATCATCAACATCGGCATCGATCGGCAGGACCGCGCCGCCATCGCCGAGGGCTTGTCGCGCGTGCTGGCCGACACCTACACGCTGTACCTGACGACGCACAACTTCCACTGGAACGTCACTGGGCCGCATTTCAATTCGCTGCATGCGATGTTCATGCAGCAATACACCGAGCTGTGGACCTCGACCGACGTGCTGGCCGAACGCATCCGCGCATTGGGCCATTACGCCCCCGGCTCGTACGCCGAGTTCAGCAAGATCGCCACCGTGCCCGACGTGCCGCAGAACCCTCCCAAGGCAACGGAAATGGTGCGCATCCTGGTCAAGGGCCATGAGACGGTCTCGCGCATCGCCCGGGCCTTCATTCCGGTGGCCGAGCAGGCGGGCGACGACCCCACGGCCGACATGCTGACGGCGCGCTGCACCGTGCATGACCAGACGGCATGGATGCTGCGCTCGCTGCTCGAAGAGTAAGGCGACAGGACGCGCGCCGCGACAGCGGCAGGGTTGTGAGCGCGTCCGGGCAGCAACAAGGGCGGCAGGCAGCATGCATGTAACGGGCCTGGCCCGATACCTGGATCTGATTCGCTGGAACCGGCCGGCGGGGTGGTTGCTGCTGTTGTGGCCGACGCTCGCTGCCTTGTGGCTGGCCGCCAATGGCTGGCCCGGCTGGCACCTGCTCGCGGTGTTCGTGCTCGGCACCATCCTGATGCGCAGCGCCGGCTGTTGCGTCAACGACGTCGCCGATCGCGAGTTCGACCGCCATGTCAAACGCACGGCGGCGCGGCCGGTGACCAGCGGCGCCGTATCGACCCGGCAAGCCCTGACGCTCGGTGCCGTGTTGGCAGCCATTGCTTTTGCGCTGGCGCTGACGACCAACGCGGCGGTTCTCGTCTGGGCAGTGGTCGGCTTGGTAGTGACCTGCTTCTATCCCTATGCCAAGCGTTTCATGTCGATGCCGCAGGCGGTGCTCGGCGTCGCCTTTTCGCTCGGCATTCCGATGGCCTTCTGCGCTGCGGCGGGACCGGATGTCGGCGCCGGCGAATGGCTTCGCCGCGTGCCCCCCGCCGGCTGGCTGTTGATCGCCGGCAACTGGGCCTGGGTGCTGGCCTATGACACCGAATATGCGATGGTCGACCGCGACGACGACCTGCGCATCGGCCTGAAGACCTCGGCCATCACCTTGGGCCGCTTCGATGTGGTGGCGGTGATGGCCAGCTACGTGACATTTCTCGTGCTATGGACCGTCGCCAGCCGCACCAGCCATGCGAATGCGGCGGGGCCGTTATATGTGACAGGGCTGGCGTTGGCGCTGGCTCAGGTGATCTGGCATTGGCGCCTCATTCGCGAGCGTTCGCGCGAGGGCTGCTTCAAGGCGTTTCGGCTTAACCACTGGTTGGGATTTGCGCTGTTTGCCGGCATTGCGCTGCAATTGGCCGCCGGATGACGAAGGTACACGCGAGCGTCAAGATGAACCGAATTCCCTCGCCATCTCTTCGGCGCGCTGGCGCGCGGCATGCATGGCTTTCATGATCTGCTCCTTTACGCTGGCGCTCTGCATGGCGCTGATGGCGGCGTAAGTGGTACCGCCCTTGGACGTCACGCGTTCGCGCAGCACGGCCGGGGCTTCGTCCGATTGCCCGGCCAAGGCTGCGGCGCCGGCAAGGGTGCCCAGCGCCAGCCGGTGCGCTACGTTCGCAGGCAGGCCCATCTGCACGCCGGCTTCGGTCATCGCTTCGAGAAAATAAAACACATAGGCCGGGCCCGATCCGGAGACCGCGGTCACCGCGTCGAGTGCGGCTTCGTCGTCAAACCACAGCAGCTCACCGGTACTTGCGAGTACCTGCTCGACCAGCATGCGATCTCCGGCAGAGACGGCGCCGCGTGCGTACAGACCGGTCATGCCGCGGCCGATCAGTGCCGGGGTGTTGGGCATGGCGCGCACGATGCGTTCATTGGCGAGCCAGCGCTCGATGCTGCCTGAAGTAATGCCCGCCGCCACGCTCAGATGCAACGCGTCGCGTGTGAAGGTCCGAACGGGCGCCGCTGCCTGCGCGAAAGCCTGGGGCTTCACCGCCCAGATGATCAATCGACAGCGTGCCAGTGCCGAACTGGCTTGCGGCTGCGCGGCGATGCCAAAGGCTTCTGCCAAACGGGTGCGCGCTGCGTCGAACGGTTCGACCACTTCGAACTGCGCCGCTGGCACGCCGGCGCGGCGCAGGCCGCCGATGATGGCGCTGGCCATGTTGCCGCCGCCGATGAAGGCCAGCGCCGGCAGGTCATCGGCGCGCATGGCCGGCGCCGAGACCTCGGCGTGAGTCTCGCGGCGGGTTGGCGAAGTCGGCTCGGATGGGCGTTCAGGCATGGTTTTAAGGCTCCTTCAATGCCCCTGCCACCGAGGCACTCTGGCACCAGATGGAAATCTGCAGATGCTGAAATTGTCGTCGCTCGTCACGGCCCGCGTCCATCAGCCACGATGGATGACTACCCAGGCGCTCGACCCTTGCCTACCGCAACGCGGTTGACCGAGCCACTGTGACATCGACAATGCATCCATGACTCCCCGCTCTGTTTACGCAAATCGCTGGCTGCGCTGGCTTGCCTGGCTGGTGTTGGCGCTGCTGTTGATCTGGCTTGTGCTGTGGCTGGCGGTGCCGCCGGTGCTCAAGAGCCAGGTCCAGCGCATCGCCAGTGAGCAACTAGGCCGTACCGTGACCATCGGCTCGGTCGACTTCAAGCCCTGGAGCCTTGAGCTGACGATCAATGATTTCGCGGTGGCCAACGCCGATGGGAGCGGCCAGCAACTGACGGTGCCGCGCATATATGTCGACGGCGAGATCGCCTCGTTGTTCAGGTTGGCCGCGGTGGTCGACGCACTGAGCGTCGAGCGCCCGGCGTTGTCACTCACTCGGCGTGAAGACGGGATCCTGGACATCGACGACATACTGGCCAGGCTGAAGGAAAACGCCAAGGCCCGGCCCCCCGACGCAGGCACCCAATCCAGCGAGCCATTTCCTTTTTCGCTCGCGAACGTCGAATTGCGCAACGGCGCTGTGACCTTCGTCGACCGCGTGGTCGCCCAGACGCACGAACTGCGCGACCTGGACTTGCAGGTGCCGCGGGTCAGCAGCCTCGAAGCGCAAAGCCAGGTGATGGTCAAGCCCAAGCTGTCGTTCAAGCTCGACGGTGTGCCGGTGGCCAGCAGTGCCGATACCACGCCGTTTGCCAAAGATCGAAAGACCGACGCCATCATCAAGTTCGAAGGACTGAGCCTCGCGCCCTACCTGGGCTACCTGCCGGCCGGCGTGCCGGTGGTGCTGAAGAGCGGCATTCTGGACGCCGATCTGAAGCTCGATCTCCGGCAAGACCCGGCGCTGGCCTTGCAGATCGGCGGCAGCGTGGCCGCGCGCCAAGTCGATGTCGAAAACGCGGGCGGCACGCCCTTGGTGGGGCTCAACGCCATCCGCGTCGACCTGGCCGACCTGCGACCTTTCGAGCAGCGCGTGGCGATCTCGAACATCGTGCTCGAGGCGCCGCGGCTGGCGCTCGCGCGAACGCAGGATGGCAGGCTGAGCTTTCAAAGCGCCTCGCCGGCTGCACCGGCAGCCAGAGACGCTGATGCTGCGGCGGCGAAGGCACCTGCCAGCGGCACGGTGAGCGACCCCACGGCCGGGCAGCGCGAAGCGCCAACGCAGTCGGCGGGCAAGCCTTGGCAGATCCGCATCGACAAGGTCGCTGTCAACCAGGGCCAGGCGGTCTTCAGCGACCAGAGCGTAAGGCCGCCGGTGCAGGCGCACCTGCGCGAGTTGCAGGTGAGCGCTTCGGCGATCGCATTCCCGTTTGCCGAGCCATTGAAGTTCGACGGCAGCACGATCATCGGCGGCCCGTTGCCGGCGGGCCGTGCCTCGGTGACGGAGCCGCTCACCGAGCCGCTGCCGGATGGCGCCCGACTCACCTTCAGCGGCAACGCCACCGACCAAAAGGGCGAGGTGAACGTACAGCTTGCCGAATTTGATCTGGCGCCCTACCGCGGCTATCTCCCGCCGAGCGTGCCGGTAGCGGTGAAGAGCCTGTCACTGGCCACTGATCTGCAAATCGGCTTCGAGCGCAAGCCCGAGTTGGTCGTGAAGCTCAGCGGCAGCGCGTCTGCGCGCCATGTCGATGTCGAAAACGCCCAGGGCCAGCCGCTGATGGCCTTCGATTCGCTGCAGGTGGCGCTGGCCGACGTGAGGCCGCTGCAGCAACAGGTCAAGCTTTCCAGCATCGTCATCGAGGCGCCGCGCGTTGCGCTACGTCGCAATGCCTCTGGGCAGATCGATCTGGGCTTGACGCCAACAGGCGCGCCGGCAAAGGACGGCGCGCCGGCGGTAAAAGCGCGTGCGTCGGCAGCGCCACCACCCTCTGGAAAGGTGTCCGGCCAGGCCAGGACGTCGCCCTGGCACATCGAGATCGACAAGTTCGCGCTCGCCAAGGGCCGCGCTGTTTTGAGCGACGAGAGTACCGAGCCGACAGCACAGGTCGCCTTCCGCGATCTGCAGTTGACGGCCTCGGCAATTCGACTGCCCTTCGGCGAGCCGCTCAGCTTCAGCGGCAGCACACGGGTCAGCGGCGGGTCGGCGGGCGATCGAGCAACCGCTGCGGCGCCGGCCGACCGGGCCAAAATGGACGCGGCGAAACAGGCGGCAGGACAGGCGGCGATGCTCAAGTTCAGCGGCACGGCGAACGACCAGCGTGCCAGCATTGCCCTCCAACTCGCCGACCTCGACCTTGGCTTGGCCGCGCCCTATGTGTCGCCGCTGCTGGTGCCCGGGCTCGTCGGCAGCGGCAGCGTCGACGCGAAGGTCGAATGGCGCGCTGCTTCGAATGGCGGCGAGGCAGCGGTGACGGTGACGGCGAACCGTCTGGCCCTGGGCCAACTGGCGCTGGTCGAAGAAGGGCGGGACCTGGCGCGCATTGAGCAGTTCGAGATGACCGACGCACGCGTCTCTCTGGCCGAGCGAAGTGTCTCGCTCGGGACGGTGAAGGTGACCCAGCCGAAGTTGCCGGTCGAGCGCGCCGCCGACGGGCGCTGGATGTTTCAGCGCTGGTTGCGCGGTGCGTTGACGACGACGGTCCCGCAGGCTTCCCCGGGCGCGCAACCTTCACCCGGCTCGGAAACCGTGCAGCTCGCATCGCAATCGGTCGCATCGCAGCCGAACACCTCACTGCCGGTCGCATCTCAGCCGAGCACGCCGCAACCGGATACGTCACCGCTAAACACGTCGCTGCCGGTGGCGTCGCAGCCAGGCGCGCCGCCATCGAACGCAACGGCGGTCGGCGCGGTGACGCCGGCCGCACCCGGCTCCGGCTGGTCGCTGAAGCTGGGTTCGTTGGCGGTTCAAGGTGGCGAGGTGGCGTACAGCGACCTGGCGTCCCCCGCGCCGGTGAAGGTCGATCTGTCCGAGCTTCAGCTCGAACTGCGCGACGCAACGCTGGCCGGCAGCGAGAGTGCGCCGATCCATGTCGCCGCGCGCGTTGCCGCGGCCCATGGCGAGCCCGGGCGTGTCGAATACACCGGACAACTCGCCTGGAGTCCGCGCCTGCGCACCCGCGGCACCGTCAATGTCGAGCGGCTGCCGGTGCATGCTTTCGAGCCCTATTTCGGCGCCTCGCTCAACGTCGAACTCAACCGGGCCGACACCAGCTTCAAAGGCATGGTCGACTTTGTGGCGCAGGACGGTGGGCCGAAGCTCGATGTCGAAGGCGATGCCACCGTGGAAAACATGCGCGCCAACAACGTTGCTGCGGCAGCCGGTGCCAGTGCTGGTGTCGTGGCAGCGCCGGCGGCCTCGGCTGCGCCGGATCAGCCCGCGCCGCAAGCCGGGGCTGTGGCTCAGGCCGCTGGGGAGAAAGCCGCCAGTGTCGGCAACAAGACCGCCGCTGCTGTGGCCGAGGGCGCCACATTCGGCGAAGAGTTACTCAATTGGAAGACGCTCAACCTGCGGGGTTTGAAGGTGGCGCTGGCGCCAGGACAGGCGCCGGCCATCGGCGTGAGCGAAACGGCGCTCTCCGATTTTTTCGCTCGCATCATCCTGTTTCCCGATGGTCGACTCAACCTGCAAGGGTTGGTCAAGTCGGACGCGGCGCCGGCGCCGTCCGCCGCTTCTGAGCCCGACCGATCGATTGCCGCGGCTGGCCGTGCCGCTACAGCGAACACGGCGGGCACCGCGGCCAAGGCGGTGATCGACATCGGTCCCGTGAGCCTGGTCAACGGACGCATCTACTTCAGCGATTTGCTGATCAAGCCGAACTATTCCGCCAACCTGAGCGACCTGACGGGCAAGCTCGGCGCCTTTTCGTCGCGACTTCCGCCCAACGGCACGCCAGAGATGGCGGCGCTCGAGTTGCGCGGCCGCACCGAGCAATCGGCATCGATCGAGATCAAGGGCAAGCTCAATCCGTTGGCCAAGCCGCTGGAACTCGACATCAAGGGCCAGGTGAAAGACCTCGAACTGCCGCCGTTCTCGCCGTATTCGGTCAAGTACGCTGGTCATGCCATCGACCGCGGCAAGCTCAGCATGGACGTGCATTACGTGGTGCAGCCCGACGGACGCATCACGGCCACCAACCAGTTGGTCTTGCGGCAACTGGTTTTCGGCGACAAGGTCGAGGGCGCGCCAAACAGCCTGCCGGTCAAGCTTGCGGTGGCGCTGCTGGCCGATCGCAACGGCGTGATCGATCTGGACCTGCCGATCAGCGGCTCATTGGACAACCCGCAGTTCAGCATCTGGGATGTGCTCGGCACCAGCATCGGCAACCTCTTGAGCAAGGCCATCACGGCGCCGTTTTCATTGTTGGCCAAGGCGCTCGGCGGTGGCGCCAGTGCCGACGCGCTGGACTCGGTAGCGTTCGCACCCGGCCGGGCCACACTCACGGCGAAGGCCAAAGAGGGGCTGGACAAGGTGGCCAAGGCGCTCGAAGAGCGGCCGGAACTCAAGCTCTCCATTACCGGATCGGCCAGCATGACCGAGCGCGAGGCGATCAAGCAGCGACGCCTCGCACAGCTGCTGGAGGATGAGAAACACCGTGAGCCAGTCGCCGACCGCCAAGAGAAGCCAGCTGCGAACGCGCCGCCAGAAACGGATGGCGCTTCATCTTCCGCCGCCGCGGTGATCACGCCCGCGCCGACGCCGCCTTCCAGCCCATCGTCCGTTGCAGGCAGCGAGGCCGCGGACGGTCGCACGGCGCTGCTGCGCCAGGCGCTCAAGCGCTTCGACGTGCCGCAGCCGCAGGGCGACGACGGCAAACCCAAGGCGCTGACGCCTGCCGAGATGGAATCGCTTTTGCTGGCGCAGATCGAAGTCGACCAGGCTTCCATCCGCGAACTGGCGGTGCAACGCGGCGTCGCCGTGCGCGACTATCTGGCCGCCAACAAGGGGCTGCAACCGCGCCTGTTTCTTGGCGCAGTCGATTTGGCAGCGCCGGCCACGGCAGCGGCCCGCTCAGCCGGCGCGGCCACAGCGACGTTCAGCCAAGGCGACAAGCCGACCGGCCAGGACCGTGGCAGCAGTAGCGACAACAAGTGGACGCCGCACGTGCAACTGGATCTGGAGACGCGATAGCCATGTCAGATGCGGCGCGCCAGACCACAGAGCCTGAGAGTTTTTCGGGCGTGATCGAGCAGCGCGTCAAAGGGCGTCCGATCTAGGCCCAAAGCACAGGCATAGCTCGGGCTATGGCGAGCATTTGCAACGACGAACGGGCGTCTTTTGGCGTGATGAGCGGGCATTCGCGAAAGACTCTCAGGCTCTCAGGTTGACGCGTGCTGAAAAAATGCCATAATCGCGGGCTTCGCCCTTCTTTCTCAGCGAAGTAATTTTCTGCCCCGGTTGCGCGCCCAGTTTGGTCGCGCTGCCAACGGGCCCAAGACTGATCGCAGCGGTTTCTTCGTGCCACTCTTCGTCGGGCACGCGGTTCCAGGCGATACAAGTTGGGAGCTATTGACAAATGATCCAGACTGAATCCCGGCTCGACGTGGCCGACAACACCGGCGCCAAATCCGTCCTGTGCATCAAGGTGCTCGGCGGCTCCAGGCGGCGCTACGCCAGCGTCGGCGATGTCATCAAGGTGAGCATCAAGGAGGCGGCGCCGCGTGGTCGCGTCAAGAAAGGCGAGATCTACAGTGCCGTGGTGGTGCGCACAGCCAAAGGCATTCGCCGCGCAGACGGCTCGCTGGTACGCTTCGACGGCAATGCAGCGGTGCTGCTGAACGCCAAGCTGGAACCGATCGGCACGCGCATCTTCGGACCGGTGACGCGCGAGCTGCGCACCGAGAAGTTCATGAAGATCGTCTCGCTGGCGCCCGAAGTTCTCTAGCCCCCGGAAGACAAGAGTCATGAACAAGATTCGCAAGGGCGATCAGGTGATCGTGCTGGCCGGCAAGAACGGACCGAGCGGCATGGGCGGCGCCAAGCGCGGCACCGTGCTGCAGCGCGTCGATGAGAACTACCTCCTCGTCGAGGGTGTGAACCAAGTAAAGAAGCACACCAAGCCCAATCCGATGAAGGGTGTGACTGGCGGCATCGTCGAAAAGTCCATGCCGATTCATCAATCGAACGTGGCGATTTTCAACGCGGTAACCGGCAAGGCCGATCGCGTCGGCATCAAGCTGGTGGACGGCAAGCGCGTGCGCGTTTTCAAGTCCAGCGGTGACGAAATCAAATTTGGCTGAGGCGCGGGAATTCGATATGGCTCGACTGCAACAACAATTCCGCGAAAAGATCAGCAAAGACCTGATCGAGAAGTTCGGCTACAAGTCCCCCATGCAGGTGCCGCGCCTGACGAAGATCACGCTCAACATGGGCGTCAGCGAGGCCGTCGCCGACAAGAAGATCATGGACAACGCCGTCGCCGACATGGCGCGTATCGCCGGGCAGAAGCCGGTGGTCACCAAGTCGAAAAAGCCCATCGCCGGTTTCAAGATTCGCGAGAACCAGGCGATCGGTTGCATGGTGACTCTGCGCGGCGTGCGCATGTATGAGTTCCTCGATCGCTTCGTCACGGTGGCGCTGCCGCGCGTGCGTGACTTCCGCGGCATTTCGGGCCGGGCCTTCGACGGCCGTGGCAACTACAACATCGGTGTCAAGGAACAGATCATCTTTCCAGAGATCGAGTACGACAAGGTCGACGCGGTGCGCGGCCTGAATATCAGCATCACGACCACGGCCAAGACCGACGAGGAGGCCAAGGCGCTTCTTACGGCTTTCCGTTTCCCGTTCAAAAATTAAGGCGCGATCCATGGCCAAGCAATCCCTGATTCAGCGCGAACTCAAACGCGAAAAGCTGGTGGCCAAGTACGCCGGCAAGAGGAAGGAACTCAAGGCGATCGCCGAGAGTGCCAAGCGCAGTGAAGAAGAGCGTGCCGCGGCTCGCCTGGGTCTGCAACAACTGCCGCGCAATGCCAACCCGACACGTCTTCGCAATCGCTGCGAAATCACCGGCCGGCCGCGTGGCGTTTTTCGCCAATTTGGCTTGGCCCGCGCCAAGATTCGTGAGCTGGCTTTTGCCGGCGACATCCCGGGCGTGACCAAGGCCAGCTGGTAAGCGCGAGGAGACACCAATATGAGCATGAGTGACCCCATCGCCGATCTGCTGACCCGCATTCGCAATGCCCAGATGGTCGCCAAACCGTCCGTCTCGGTGCCATCGTCCAAAGTCAAGATCGCCATTGCCCAGGTGCTCAAGGACGAGGGCTATATCGGCGGCTTCGAGGTCAAGGACGAAGCGGGCAAGCGCTCGATCGAGATCGAGCTCAAGTATTACGCCGGCCGCCCCGTCATCGAGCGCATCGAGCGCGTCAGCCGGCCGGGCTTGCGCATCTACAAGGGCAGCACGGCCATTCCGCAGGTGCAGAACGGCCTCGGCGTCGCTATTGTGACGACGCCCAAGGGCGTGATGACCGACCGCAAGGCGCGCGCTACCGGTGTCGGTGGCGAAGTGCTGTGCTACGTTGCTTGATCGCGCAATCGAGGAAATTCAAACAATGTCTCGCATAGGAAAAATGCCGATTGCCGTGCCCAAGGGCGTGGATGTGTCGGTCGGCACCGACCAGATCGACGTCAAGGGCAGCGGCGGGACCTTGTCCTTGCAGCGCCATGCGCTGGTCAAGGTGACGACCAACAAAGACGGCCAGCTGGCTTTCGAGCCGGCCGACGATTCGCGTCAGGCCAATGCCATGAGCGGCACGCTGCGCCAGTTGGTCAACAACATGGTGCTCGGTGTGACGAAGGGTTTCGAGCGCAAGCTGAACCTGGTCGGCGTCGGCTTCCGAGCGCAGGCTCAGGGCGCCAAGCTCAACCTGACGGTGGGTTATTCGCACCCGGTGGCCATCGACATGCCCAAGGGCATTACCGTAGCCACACCGACGCCGACGGAAATCATTGTCAAGGGCGCCGACCGCCAACGTGTCGGCCAGATTGCAGCCGAGATTCGCGCGGTGCGACCGCCTGAGCCCTACAAGGGCAAGGGCATTCGCTACGCCGACGAGAAGATCGTCATCAAAGAGACCAAGAAAAAGTAAGGGCGAGCGCATATGTTGAACAAGAAACAACAGCGGCTGCGCCGCGCCCGTCAGACCCGCATTCGCATCGCCACCAAGGGTGTGGCGCGTTTGAGCGTGAACCGCACCAACCTGCACATTTACGCCAGCGTCATTTCCGAGGACGGCGCGAAGATTCTGGCTTCGGCTTCCACGGCGGAGGCGGACATGCGCAAGCTGCTGGGCACGGCGGGCAAGGGCGGCAACGTGGCTGCAGCCGAGGCAATCGGCAAGCGTATCGCCGAGAAAGCCAAGGCGGCGGGTGTCGAAAAGGTTGCCTTCGATCGCTCCGGCTTCGCCTACCACGGGCGGATCAAGGCGTTGGCCGACGCGGCGCGCGCGGGCGGCTTGCAGTTCTGACCTCGGCGCAGGCTGAACTCAGGTATTGAAGCTCAAGGATTAGCAGGATCTACACATGGCAAGAATTCAGGCACGCACGAACAGCGAAGGACCCGAAGACGGGCTGCGCGAGAAGATGATCGCGATCAATCGCGTCACCAAGGTTGTGAAGGGCGGGCGCATTCTGGGCTTTGCCGCACTGACCGTGGTGGGCGATGGCGATGGTCGCGTCGGCATGGGCAAGGGCAAGTCCAAGGAAGTGCCGGCGGCGGTACAAAAGGCGATGGACGAGGCGCGGCGCAATCTGGCCAAGATCTCCATCAAGAACGGCACCTTGCACCATCGCGTGACCGGCCATCATGGCGCCGCATCGGTGGTCATGATCCCTGCGCCGAAGGGCACCGGCATCATCGCCGGCGGTCCGATGCGTGCTGTGTTCGAGGTCATGGGCATCACCGACATCGTCGCCAAGAGCCATGGCTCGTCGAACCCCTACAACATGGTTCGGGCCACACTCGATGGCTTGAAAAATTCGACCACGGCCGGTGAAGTGGCGGCCAAGCGCGGCTTGTCCGTTGAAGAAATCTTCGCCTGATCGCGCGGCGCGCGCAATGGAAAGCTGAGAAGTGGTGAAAGAAGAGCTGAATATGGCAACGCAAAACATGCTCAAGGTGCAATTGGTCAAGAGCCCGATCGGCACCAAGGTCTCGCACCGCGCCACCGTGCGCGGGCTCGGGCTGCGCAAAGTCAACTCGACATCGGAACTGGAAGACACACCGGCCGTGCGCGGGATGATCAACAAGATCGCCTATCTGGTCAAGGTCGTCTGATGGTGGGACAGACCAAGCGATGCTCAATCTGTTTGTGGGACATACCCAGCGCGTAGTGACTTGCTCTGTCCCCAACTGACTAGACAGACATCTCTCGATCTGACCAGACCATAGAAAGCTAAAGAATGGAACTCAACAGCATCAAGCCGCCAGATGGCGCCAAACACGCCAAGCGCCGCGTCGGTCGCGGCATCGGCTCTGGCCTCGGCAAAACGGCCGGTCGCGGTCACAAAGGCCAGAAATCCCGCTCCGGCGGCTTCCACAAGGTCGGCTTCGAAGGCGGGCAGATGCCAATGCAGCGTCGCTTGCCGAAGCGCGGTTTCAAATCGCAATCCAAACAGTACAACGCCGAAGTCACTCTCGGTGCGCTTGAACTTCTGGGCCTTGCCGAGATCGACGTGTTGGCGCTCAAGCAGGCTGGTCTGGTGCGTCAGATGGCCAAGGTGGTCAAGGTGATCAAGTCGGGCGAGATCAAGCGTGCGGTCAAGCTGACGGGCGTCGGCGCGAGCGCTGGTGCCAAGGCGGCCATCGAGGCTGCCGGCGGTAGCCTAGCCGTGACTGATTGAATCGGCCGTTGCATCCGGCGAATTGACGTAGAGAGATCAACGAGTGGCAACCAACGCAGCAACCCTGGCGAAAACCGGCAAGTTCGGCGACTTGCGTCGCCGGCTGGTATTCCTGCTGCTGGCGCTGGTGGTCTACCGTGTCGGTGCGCACATCCCCGTGCCGGGCATCAACCCGGACCAGCTCGCCGAGTTGTTCAAGGGCCAGTCTGGCGGCATCCTGAGCCTGTTCAACATGTTCTCGGGCGGCGCGCTGTCGCGCTTCACGGTGTTCGCGCTCGGCATCATGCCGTACATCTCGGCGTCGATCATCATGCAGTTGATGACTTACGTACTGCCGACGTTCGAACAGCTGAAGAAGGAAGGCGAGGCCGGCCGACGAAAGATCACGCAGTACACGCGTTACGGCACTCTGGGTCTGGCGCTGTTCCAGTCGTTCTCGATCGCCGTGGCGCTGGAATCCACCGCCAATCTGGTCATCGCTCCCGGCTTCGGCTTTCGCATCACCGCCATGGTGAGCCTGACGGCCGGCTCGATCTTCCTGATGTGGCTGGGTGAGCAGATTACCGAACGCGGCCTTGGCAACGGCATTTCGATCATCATCTTCGCCGGCATTGCTTCGGGTCTGCCCGGCGCTGTCGGCGGCTTGCTGAGCCTGGTGACGACTGGCGCCATGAGCGTCATCGTGGCGCTGTTCATCATCGTGGCGGTGGTACTGGTCACTTATTTCGTCGTCTTTGTCGAGCGCGGCCAGCGAAAGATTTTGGTGAACTATGCGCGGCGCCAGGTCGGCAACAAGGTCTACGGCGGCCAATCGTCGCACCTGCCGCTCAAGTTGAACATGGCCGGCGTCATTCCGCCGATCTTTGCTTCGTCGATCATTCTGCTGCCGGCCACCGCGGTGAACTGGTTCAGCACGGGCAATGGCGCTCTTGCGAGCGGCCTGAAGGACATCGCAGCCGCACTGCGACCCGGCCAGCCGATCTACGTCCTGCTGTACGCGTCGGCGATCATCTTTTTCTGCTTCTTCTACACGGCGCTGGTTTTCAACAGCCGCGAGACCGCCGACAACCTGAAGAAGAGCGGCGCCTTCATTCCGGGCATCCGGCCGGGCGACCAGACGGCGCGTTATATCGACAAGATTCTGGTTCGCTTGACGCTCGCCGGTGCCATCTACATCACCTTCGTCTGCTTGCTGCCGGAGTTCCTCATCCTCAAGTACAACGTGCCGTTCTATTTCGGTGGCACGTCGCTCCTGATCATCGTCGTCGTCACCATGGACTTCATGGCTCAGGTGCAGAACTACATGATGTCGCAGCAGTACGAGTCGCTGCTCAAGAAGGCGAATTTCAAGCCGACCTGATCGGGGCCTGTTCGCGCTAAGCATTTTTTTGGAGAATCCCATGAGAGTTTCGGCTTCGGTAAAGACCATCTGCCGCAATTGCAAGATCATTCGCCGCAAGGGTGTGGTGCGCGTGATCTGCACCGACCCGCGCCACAAGCAGCGCCAGGGTTGATCCCGCCCGCCCAGATCAGACAGGACTCACATCACCATGGCACGTATCGCCGGCATCAACATTCCACCGCACCAGCACGCCGAGATCGGCCTCACGGCGATCTTCGGCATTGGCCGCACTCGCGCGCGGCAGATCTGCAACGCCACTGGCATCGCTTACTCGAAGAAGATCAAGGATCTGACGGACAGCGACCTCGAAAAGATACGCGACGAAATTGCGCGATTCACGATCGAGGGCGATTTGCGCCGTGAGACCACCATGAACATCAAGCGGCTGATGGACATCGGCTGCTATCGCGGCTTTCGTCATCGGCGCGGCCTGCCGATGCGCGGCCAGCGCACCCGCACCAATGCGCGCACGCGCAAGGGCCCGCGCAAGGCTGCGCAGGCGCTGAAGAAATAAAGGACCTCCCGAAGGACACCCCCCAGCATGGCAAAAGCTCCTGTCAATACCGCGGCGCAGCGCGTTCGCAAGAAGGTTCGCAAGAACGTGGCCGACGGCGTCGCCCATGTGCACGCGTCGTTCAACAACACCATCATCACCATCACCGATCGCCAGGGCAATTCGCTGTCCTGGGCGTCATCGGGTGGACAAGGTTTCAAGGGATCGCGCAAGTCGACGCCGTTCGCCGCGCAGGTGGCCTCGGAAGTCGCCGGCCGTGCGGCTGTCGATCAGGGAATCAAGAACCTCGACGTCGAGATCAAGGGGCCAGGCCCGGGCCGAGAATCGTCAGTGCGCGCGCTCGCGGCACTCGGCATCCGAATCAACTCGATCGCCGATGTGACGCCGGTGCCGCACAACGGTTGTCGCCCCCAAAAGCGCCGCCGCATTTAAAAGGCGCGAATAAATCTACTGCGCGACCCGATCTTGCATCTGTGGTCCTCACCGTACCGGAGTACGGCTCCGGTCCTCGATGCAACCTCGGGCCGCTCGCTACGATTTCTTCACACCTTTTCGAAGGGGGGTCGGGGGATCACCCGTAGAACCTTGCCTCAAGTAACAAGCGCGCGGCGCATTAGTTTTTTTTAACCAAGCCCACCGCCAGCGGCACGCCGCTGCTGGCTCCCGCGAATTCGTTTCGCGGTAGATGACACAAAGGAAGTTCAAGTGGCACGTTACCTCGGCCCCAAGGCCAAACTCTCGCGCCGTGAAGGCACTGATCTGTTCTTGAAGAGCGCGCGCCGCTCGATTCAGGACAAGTCCAAGTTCGATTCGAAGCCGGGCCAGCATGGCCGTACTTCGGGTCAGCGCACTTCCGATTTCGGTTTGCAACTGCGTGAAAAGCAGAAGGTCAAGCGTATGTACGGCGTGCTCGAAAAGCAGTTTCGCCGTTACTTCGAGGAGGCCGACCGTCGCCGTGGCAACACCGGTGCCAACCTGCTGTTCCTTTTGGAGTCACGCCTGGACAACGTCGTTTATCGGATGGGCTTCGGCTCGACCCGCGCCGAAGCCCGGCAACTGGTGTCGCACCGCGGCATCACCGTCAATGGCAAAAGCGTCAACATTCCGTCGTACCTGGTGAAGACCGGCGATGTCGTGGCCGTCGGCGACAAGTCGAAGAAGCAGACGCGTATCGCCGAAGCCCTGCAACTGGCACAACAAGTCGGCATTCCGGCTTGGGTCGAGGTCAATGCCGACAAGGGCGAGGGTACGTTCAAGAAGGTGCCGGATCGCGACGAGTTCGGCGCCGACATCAATGAATCGCTGATCGTGGAGCTGTACTCAAGGTAGGGCGATAACGTGCCGCTGCGCGGCCCGTCCTTTTGTTTTTTGGTACCCCGCGGAGAGGCATTTTCGCCGGGCACTTCACCAGCCTTACCGGTGTAACGAGCCGGGGGTATTGAGAGGAAGTCAATCATGCAAACCACACAATTAAAGCCCAAGACCATCCAGGTCGAGCAGCTTGCGCCGAACAAGGCCAAGGTGACGCTCGAGCCGTTCGAGCGTGGCTACGGCCACACGCTCGGCAATGCACTGCGTCGCGTACTGCTCTCGTCGATGGTCGGATATGCCCCGACCGAGGTGACCATCGCTGGCGTGCTGCACGAGTACTCTTCGATCGACGGCGTCCAGGAGGATGTGGTCAACATCCTGCTCAACCTGAAGGGTGTCGTCTTCAAGCTGCACAACCGCGACGAGGTGACACTGAGCCTGCGCAAGGACGGCGATGGCGTGGTTACGGCATCGGATATCCAGACGCCGCACGATGTCGAGATCGTCAATCCCGGCCATGTCATCGCGCACCTGTCACAGGGCGGCAAGCTCGACATGCAAGTGAAGATCGAGAAGGGCCGTGGCTATGTGCCCGGCACGATGCGTCGCTATGGCGACGAAACGACCAAATCGATCGGACGGATCGTCCTTGATGCCTCGTTTTCGCCGGTCAAGCGCGTCAGCTATACGGTGGAGAGCGCGCGCGTCGAGCAGCGCACCGATCTGGACAAGCTGTTGGTCGAAATCGAGACCAACGGCGCCATCAGCGCCGAAGACGCCGTGCGTGCGTCGGCGAAGATCCTGGTCGAGCAGCTGGCTGTTTTTGCGCAACTCGAAGGCGGCGAACTCGCTGCATTCGACTCGCCGCCGCAGCGCAGCAACCAGCAGTTCGATCCGATCCTGCTGCGCCCCGTCGACGAGCTCGAACTCACGGTGCGCTCGGCCAACTGCTTGAAGGCCGAGAACATCTACTACATCGGCGACCTGATCCAGCGCACCGAGAACGAGTTGCTGAAGACGCCCAACCTGGGCCGAAAGTCGCTCAACGAGATCAAGGAAGTGCTGGCATCACGCGGCCTGACCTTGGGCATGAAGCTTGAAAGCTGGCCGCCGGCCGGGCTCGACAAGCGCTGAACAGGAAGTGACCGGGCCTGCCGCATGCGGCAGCTTGGCCCTCCGGTGAATTGCGAGTACCTGACACGGCTTGCTCTTACTAAAAAATCAAAGGATTAACACCATGCGTCACGGACACGGACTTCGAAAACTCAACCGCACCAGCTCGCACCGCCTGGCGATGCTGCGCAACATGATGAACTCGCTGATCGCTCACGAGGCCATCAAGACGACGCTACCCAAGGCCAAGGAATTGCGGCGCGTCGTCGAGCCGATGATCACGCTCGGCAAGAGCCCGACCATGGCCAACAAGCGCATGGCCTTCGATCGCCTGCGTGACAGCGCCAGCGTCGTCAAGCTGTTCGGCGAACTCGGCCCGCGCTATCTGGCGCGGCCGGGCGGCTACACGCGCATTCTGAAGATGGGTTTCAGGGTCGGCGACAACGCGCCCATGGCGCTCGTCGAACTCGTCGATCGGCCGGAGCCGATCGAAGCTGACGCTGGTGAGGAAGAAGCTTAGCTGATTGCGGGACAGACCAAGCGCGAAGCGACTTGCTCTGTCCTGAGCCAACATGATTGCGGGACAGACCCAGCGCGAAGCGACTTGCTCTGTCCTGAGCCAACATGATTGTGGGACAGACCAAGCGCGAAGCGACTTGCTCGGTCCCCAACTGATTAAAAGGTTTCAGATACAGACAAGTCAGAAACGTTTGCGGGATTGCACGACTGGCTTCGTCCCCAACCGATCGACCCCTGAAGTCTGACGCTCCGGCCCCAGCGCCACTTCGACCCGACCGGTCAACGCGGGATATAGCCTTCGGCAGTGACTTCGCCGGTTGCGGCGTCCACCACGAAGCGCGCCTTGGTGCCGAGTTTGCCGCAATGGGTCGCGATATCAAAGCGCTCGGAAGCCCCGAGCCAGCTGCGGCGATGCACCGCCTCCACCACCGGCTCGGCGAACGACCAACCCTTTTCTGCCGCCCGGTTGCGGGCGATCTCGATGGCGGCGTCTCGATTGATCATGTTTCAGTTATAATCTTGTCCTTACCGCGCGATGGAGCAGCCTGGTAGCTCGTTGGGCTCATAACCCAAAGGTCGCAAGTTCAAATCTTGCTCGCGCAACCAGAATTACAAAAGTAGAAAAAGTAGACAGGGCCCGCAGCGTGCGGGCTTTGTCGTTTCTGACGCCATCGAAACTTGCTGGCGCCGCCAGCGTGGCCATCAGTGTGCGAATCCTTGTGAACGGAGGCGGAGCCGATCTCCTCGGACTTCCGGTATTCCACTGGTAGCCAAGCTCGGCTTACCATCGCCGCAGATGACGGAGGCCGCATGAAAACCCAGGTCGCAATCATCGGCGCCGGCCCGGCCGGCTTGCTGCTGTCTGAACTGCTGCATCGCGCCGGTGTCGCGAGCGTCGTGCTCGAGCAGCGCAGTCGCGCCTACGTGCAGGGGCGCATCCGCGCCGGCGTGCTCGAGCAGGGGACGGTGAACGTGCTGTGCGCCAACGGGTTGGGCGAGCGGCTGCAGCGGGACGGCCATCCACACGACGGCGCGCAACTGGTCTGGGCCGGCCGTGACAGTTTCTTCATCGACTGCTGGAAGCAGGCCGGCAAACGTTTCACCACCTACGGCCAGACGCAGCTCCAGGAGGATCTGTTCGCTGCGGCCGACCGCCGCCACGCCATGGTGTTGGACGAAGTGGCAGACGCGCGGCCGCAGGGCATCGACAGCGCTCGGCCCTTTGTCACCTTCCGCCATCGCGGCGAAGCGATGCGGCTGGAATGCGACTTCATCGCCGGCTGCGACGGTTTCCACGGCGTGTCGCGCAGGGTGGTGCCTGCGGCAGCCTTGAAGTGCTATGAGAAGGTCTATCCCTTCGGCTGGCTGGGCGTGCTGTCCAACACGCCGCCGATCGAGCACCTGACCTATGCCAACCACCCTCGCGGCTTTGCGCTGGCATCGATGCGCAGCCCGACGCTGAGCCGCTACTACATTCAGGTGGGGCTCGACGAGCGGGTTGAAGACTGGCCCGACGACCGATTCTGGAAGGAACTGAAAGCACGCTATCCAAGCGATATGGCCAAGGCCATCGAGACCGGGCCGTCTATCGAGAAGTCGATCGCGCCGTTGCGCAGCTTCGTCGCCGAGCCGATGCGCCACGGCCGCCTGTTCCTGGCCGGCGATGCCGCCCACATCGTGCCGCCCACCGGCGCCAAGGGTCTGAACCTGGCGGTGTCCGATGTGTTCTATCTGTCGCGCGCGCTGGCTTCGTTCTACAACCACGGCTCGAGTGGTTTGATCGACAGCTACAGCGACATGGCACTGCGTCGGGTCTGGGCCAGCGTTCGCTTTTCGTGGTGGTTGACCAACCTGACGCATCGCTTCCCCGGGATGAGTGAGTTCGACCAGCGGGTGCAGGAGTGCGAACTGGCGCAGTTGTCGAGTTCGGTGCATGCCCACGCCAATGCTGCCGAGCAGTACGCCGGGATGCCCTTCGAGGAGGCGCAATGACTTCGGCAAAGACGCCACTTTGGCAACGACGGCGCCTTGCTGCTCGTCAGCTCGCGCCGGTTCATCAGAGCAGGCCGGCCCGATGAAAAAGCCGCCTCGAGGCGGCTTTTTCATTGGGGCCGAATCGGCGTTGTCGCCGCGCTTGCGTTCCGCTCAACCCTCCAGCTGATCAGCCCACATCAGCGCCTGCAGGTGCGCCCAGTTGACCTGATGGTTGGACAGCTGCAGCGCCTGCGCGGCGCTTATGAAGGCGGCCTCGTCGCCACTCTCGCAAGCCTTGGTCAACGCCAGGAAGGTGGCCAGGGAGCCTTCGTTCGCCAGCAGTGCCTTGGCGACACTCTGCGGCAGGTTGATCTCCTTGAGCACCTTTTCCAAGGGCACCCCGACGAGCGTTTCGAGCAGGGAGAAGACACCAACCACGAAGGCGTTGTCGCACTCGTCGCGCGGCATCAGCTCGGCGGCCAGCAGTTCCATGAGGCGACCACGCACCACCGCCGTCGTACCCGCTGCAGGTGCCACGTTGCCTGCCTTCGCGACAGTCATCAGCAGGGTGGCCCAGCGAAACAATTTCGACAGGCCCAGGATCATCACGGCGTGGCGAAACGATGTCACTTCGGTGGAGAGGCCGAAACCGGCCGAATTGATGAAGCGCAGCAGCTTGAAGGCCAGCGTCGGATCCCTCTTGAGCAACTGTTCGATTTCGCCGACGTCGGCCTCTTCGCGCACCAGGTTGATCAACTGGATCACCGAGGCTTGCGCCGGATGGATCGACTTGTTGGCCACCGCCGCCGGCTTGGAAAACCAGTTGCCCTGGAACAACTTCACACCGAAGCTTTTCATCAGTTCGTATTGCTCGGCAGATTTGATCTGGTCGGCCACCACCTGGGCCTTGCTGTTGCCCTGAGCCGACTTGACAGCTGCTTTGGCCCCGTCGGCCTTCATGCCTTCCATGTCGATCTTGATGAACGAGGCCAGTGGCAGCCACGATTCGAAACCAGGCTGCAGCACCGACTGGTCGAAGGCTAAACGGAAGCCGTTCTCCCGCGCCAGGTCGAGCAACAGGCGCTCGGTGGTGAAATCAGCAGAGGGTTTCGTCGGCAGCGTCGGGATTTCCAGTACCACCTTGCTGGCGTCGAGCAGATCGAGATGGCCATTGGCCAGATCGTTGAAGGCGCAGCGAATGAACACGGTCTTTTTGCCGGCCAGCACGTCGGTGCCGGCGTCGGCCAGCGCGTCGATCAGGATCGAATCTTCGTTCGCGGCCTTGCCCGGGCCTTCGAAGAACTTGTAGCCGACGACAGCGCGTTTGTCGTCGACGATCGCCTGCCTGGCGATGGCGGGGTTTTCGCGCGGGGCGCGCACGGCGGATGTATCGGCGATCATGGCATTTGAAGCGTTTTGCATGAATGTTCCTGCGGATGCATGTGGCGCGGCCTCTGTTGATGCAAGTTTCTTCGGCAGCGCCGATGGCGACTTGAGGTCGGGCCGGACCAAATTGCCAACAAATTCCGGCGATCTGGATGTGCGGCGCAGGCACTAAAACTATTGGGTTGCATGGGTTGCCTTGAAGGTGAAGCGGGTGAAGTCATTGGAGTCCAACGGCCAGCGAGCGCAGCAGCGCCCGGTTGATTTCTTCGGCGCTCATTTCGTGTTCGACTCGCAGCCGGCGCACCGGCTCCGGATCGTCTGTTTCCAGCGCACAGGCAATGCACAAGGCGGGCGCGTACGGCCCATCCTGCGCCAGCGCGGCCGCCACCAGGCGCTGCGGCAGCGGGATGCGCGTGAGACTTGAACGCAGCGGCTCGTCCAGCAACAGATCGAGCTGCGCAAAAAGCCCGCACAGATAGATCTCGCGCGCCAGTTCGTCTTCGGCCCCGGCATCCATCAGGTGGCCGGTGAGGTTGGCACGCAGCACCATGGCCGCGTTGACCGGCTTCAAGTCGGCATCGTCGCTGGCCAACGGCAGCTGCTGGGCCAGCCACTGCGCCACCTTGGCGAAGCCGAGCATCATGAAGCCGTGGCGCAGCGATGCGACGCCGGTGGCAATGCCGAGCCCGGCGGAGTTCAGGTGCACCAGCAGGTGATAGGCAAGCGCCGGTTCCTGTCCGAACAGGTGATCGACCCGGTCGAGCGACGGCTCGCGCTCGAGGGCCAGCAAGATGCGCTGGATGCCCTGGCGCGTCGGCGGCGTCGCGTGGCCACGGTAGCGGTAGACCACGTCCTCGGCCGGCCAGCCCGCCACCGCCCAGGCACCTTGCTGGTCGAGTGCATGGTCGGCGAGCGCGCGGCTGGCGACACCGCTGACCACCGCATCGGCTGGCACCGGGCTCGATTCGGCGCGTCCACCCATCTGACCGGCGGCGACGGCGCGTTGGGTTTTCAAGGCACTGCTGAGCGCAAGGGCAGCGTCGGCGGCCGCCAGGTGGACGGCACGCCGGCTGAACCAGGGGCGTCCAGCGGCGCTGTTTGCATGGCCCGCAGTGTCTCCACCGACGGGCTGCTGCGGCGTGCCGCTGGCAACCAGCCGCGCGCCGCGGCGACGCGCCTGGTGCACACCTTCGTGCAGCGAGTGGTCGAGCAGCCACGGTAGCGGCACCTCGATCATCGGCGTCGACGCGTCGGCGTGTGCCACCAGGTCGAGCAGCAGTGACCGTGATTGAGGCGACACCAGAAGCGGCGGGGACTCGCCCGCCCAGGTCTCGCCCAAGGCGCGCAGCAGGTGAGCGCCGTCGGTGCTTTCGTCGTCCTCGTGCACGAACAACTGCACGCCGGCCAACGATCGGCCGCGATTCCACAATGGGCGATAGCCCAGGGTGAGACTGCCGAGGACGGACTGGGCCACGGTACGAAATCTAGTTGATGAAGTTGAACAGCGACAGCTTCTGTATCTGCGCGTAGGAGGCCAGCGCCGCCGAATAGGCAGTTTGCTGGTTCTGAAAATCCGAGATGGCCTTGACCACGTCGAGGTCTTCGGCGCGCGAGCGGTCGGCTTCGAGTTGCATGCTGCGTGTCTCTTGCCGGCTGGTGATGTTGTCGGCCTGGTTGAGCAGGTCGCCGGCGTGGGCACGCGACGAAGACAGACGTTGTGCGCCGGCGTCGATCTGCACCAATGCCCGGCCGATGTTCTGCGCCAGCTCGGCACCGGTGCCGGCGCTGCGCACGTCGGCGATCGCCTGGTCGAGCACGCCGAACAGGCTGGTGCGCGTGCTCGGCGCCAGCACCAACGCATTGCCCGTTGCCGGCTGCCCGTGCACGGCAAGGCGCAACCCGTCGAAGGCGATCGCCTGGCCGTCGGTGTACGGCTGCGCCGCTTGCAGCGTCGTGCTGGTGGTGGTGTCGACAACGTCGTAAGTCATGGCGTTGCCGACGAGGTTGAACTCGATGCGGTAAGCATGGCCAGTGACCAGGCTCGGGTCGCTCACCTGGCCGACATCGCTCCAGACCGCGGCGGTTCCTGCGTCCTGTGCCACCGTGAACACGCCGTTGCCGGTCGGTACCTGCATCCAGGTGGCGTTGCCGTCGGCCACGGGCGCGACCGACGCGGCGCCGTTGGCGACTTGACCGGCAATGCCATCGAACACCACACCGCCGCTGGCGTCGATGAACGGCATGCTGCTGCTGCCCAGGCCGCCGAACAATGGCTGGCCGTTGCTGTCGACGCGGTTGGCGTGCGCGAAGAGTTCGTTGCGCAGCGAAACAAGTTGCTGTGCAAGGCTGGCGCGGTCGGTGCCGGAGAGGCCGCCGTTGCCCGCCTGCACGACCAGCGTACGAAAGTCCTGCACGGCGCGGACGGCGTCGCCCAGCGTCGACTCGACATCGATCACTGCGTTGCGCGCCAGTTCCAGACCCCGCTGGTCGGTGGCGACGCGGGCCATGCGCGTCGTGGCGCGCTCGGCCTGCGCGGCACCGGTTGGATCGTCGCTCGGGCGCAGGATTTTCTTGCTGGCGCTCAGTTGGTCCTGCAGGCGGGAAAGGCCCGCCTGGCGCGTGGCCAGATGGGCGACGGCATTCTCGTAGACGTAGCCGGTGGCGAGACGGTTGGTGATGGACATGGTCGAATGGGCAGCAGGAGCCGGCGCGTTCAGCGAATACCCTGCAGCAGGGTGTCGAAAATGTTCTGGGCGATCTGGATCATCTTGGCCGAGGCCTGGTAGGCCTGCTGGTACTGCAAAAGCTTGGCGGCTTCCTCGTCGAGGTTGACGCCCGAGACGCTCGTGCGTTCGCTTTCAAGGCCGGTGGCGATCGAGTCCGAAATCTGTGCGGCGTATTGCGCGCTCTGGGCGCGCGTCCCGACCTGTGCCATCAGCCCGGCATAGCCGTCGGCAAGCGGCGCGCCGTCGAACAGGGCCTTGTCGCGCAAGCCGAGCAGGGCGCCAGCGTTGCCACCGTTCAGCCGTGTGAAGCTCGGTGTCGCTGCTTGTACCGTGAGTGTGTCGCCGGGCTGGGGCACGCCGGTGGGCGTCAGCGTCCAGCCATTGAAGCTGATGGCTTGGCCCGGGGTGTAGACGAGTCCGGTCGGATTGCCGGTGCCCGGCCCGGAGACATCGTAGGTCCCGGCGCCGGTGAAGGTCAGCGTTACAGTGGCGCTGAGGTTCGGATCGGCCTGGGTGGCGACAACCGATCGCACGGCAACGCTGCCTTTGTTGGCCGGGTCGATGCGTGCTTCCACTGCGCTGGCCGCGGCCAGTTCGCGCGGTGACGTGATGGCCGTCTGCATACTGCCGGCAGCCCCCGCGTAGGGGCGAAGCACGAAGCCGTCCCCCGCGGCTGCGGCGCCGGACGCCACGTTGAGCGTCAGGCCGTCGATCTGGATCGGCATCGGCCCGGCAAAGCTCTGCGTCTTGCCGTCGGACAACCTTTGCACATCGACGCTTCCGCCGGCCCCGAAGCGGATGGCGTAGGAGCTGGCGACGAGCGCCGACGCGTCGCTGACACTGGCGCCGACGCTGGCAGTGCCGGTGTTCGCCAGGTCGGGCTGTGCTGCCGGAATGGCAATCGGTGCGAAAAAATCGCCGCCTGCCTGGTTGTCCAGATCGATGCCCAATCGATGTTGGGCATTGACCTCGTTCGCAATGGCCAAGGCCATCCGACCGAGGCCATCTCGCGCCTCGGGCAGATCGTGATTCTGAAAACGCATCAAGCCGGCCACGCTGCCGCCGCCGAGTGATGCTTCATCGACGCTGCTGACGAGTGTCCCGCGCGTGAGGGTGATCTTGCTGCCGCCGTCCGGCGCTATGACCAGACCGACAGTGGCAGTCGAATTGCCCAGCACCAGCGCCTGGCTGCCAACGAATACGCTCACGGTGCCGTCGGAAGCCGCGATCGAGGTGGCCTGCACGTGCTGATTCAGGTCGCGCAGGGCCTGGTCGCGTTGATCGAGCAGATCGTTGGGGCTCTGACCGCCGCCGAGAGCGCCGGCAATCTGTTCGTTGAGCGAGGCGATCCGCGCGCCAAGCACGTTGATCTGCTTCACCGAGCCGGCGAGTTCGGCGCTGCCGGAGCGTTGGAGATCGTCCAGGCGCGACTGGTTTTCGCGAAAGCGGGCAGCCAGCTCGTCGCCGCGCGCTATTACAACGCTGCGTGCCGTCACGTCGGTGGGCACGCTCTGCACGTCGGAGAAGGAGTTGACCAGATCGTTGACAGCGGCGCCCAGGCCGCTCGGCCCGCCTGCGAAGATGTCGGTCAGGCCGGCGAGTCGGTTGGAGCGCGTGGCGTCCATCGACTGGACGGACTGGGCCAGCGCCGCCTGCCGCGTAAGAAATGTGTCGTGCGAGCGCTCGATGCCGATGATCTCGACGCCCTTGCCGATGTAGCCCCCGCCGGTGAACTGGCCAGCCACCTGCGCCTGCACGGCGTTTTGCCGTGAGTAACCGACGGTACCGACGTTGGCAATGTTGTGGCCCGTGGTGGCCAGTCCAATCTGGTTGGCCAGCAGCGCCCGCGCGCCGACGTTAAGGAGTGAGCTCATGGCCGCTACGAGCCTCGCGCAAGTTGCACGTCTTGCAGGCGCAGCGCGCTATTGATGGCGCG
>JBDSYU010000017.1:0-9086 GCA_039925525.1 Variovorax sp. | reverse complement strand
ATCGTTGACAGCGGCGCCCAGGCCGCTCGGCCCGCCTGCGAAGATGTCGGTCAGGCCGGCGAGTCGGTTGGAGCGCGTGGCGTCCATCGACTGGACGGACTGGGCCAGCGCCGCCTGGCGCGTCAGAAATGTGCTGTGCGCGCGTTCGATGCCGATGATCTCGACGCCTTTGCCGATGTAGCCAACGCCTGAGATCTGGCCGGCCACCTGCGCCTGCACGGCGCTCTGGCGTGAATAGCCGATGGTGCCGACGTTGGCAATGTTGTGGCCGGTCGTGGCCAGGCCGATCTGATTGGCCAGCAGCGCCCGCGCGCCGACGTTAAGGAGTGAGCTCATGGCCGCTACGAGCCTCGCGCAAGTTGCACGTCTTGCAGGCGCAGCGCGCTATTGATGGCGCGACTCAACTTGCTGGCGTAAGCCGGATCGGTCGCGTACCCGGCGCGCTGCAGCTCGCTTGCATAGGCGCTGGCCGAACCGACACTGGCGCGGGCGCGCTCGTAGCGCGGACTCTCGCCGATCAGCCGGGCGTAGTCGCGGAACGACTCTTCGTAGGAATCGTAGGCACGGAACTTGGCGACAGTTTTGCGCGGCTCGCCATCGACGTATTCGGTGGTGGTGATCTCCGCAACCTTGCCGTTCCAGGAGCCTCCGGCCTTGATGCCGAACAGGTTGAACGCATTGCTGCCGTCGGCATGGCGAATCTCGCTGCGCCCCCAGCCGGTTTCGTGGCCGGCCTGACCGATCATCAGGCTCGAAGGGATGCCGCTTTCCTTGGCCACGCGCTCGGCCGCCGCACTGTGTTGGGCGACGAACCCCGCCTGGTTCGACGTGGGGTTGGCGGCACCCGCATCGCCCGCCGCAGAGACGTTCAAGGCCGTGCCGATGACGCCGCGCAAGACGCCGCCGAGGGTGCTCGCGGCGCCGGGGCGCGTCGCGCCGCCGCCGCCGGCCGACGCGCTGGCGCCAGTCATTTGCTGCGTCAACTGGCGCGTGATGGCGTCCGACAGGCCGCCGGGCATGCCAGCCAGTTGCACCGCGAACTGCTGGTCGAGCAGGTCGGCGCCGAGCTTTTCGCCCTCACTGTCCAGGAGGCCGGACTTCATCGTCGCCTCACGCATGCTCTTGATCAGTTCGCGCATGAACAGCGACTCGAATTGCTTGGCGGCCTCCCGCACCGCCTTTGGGTCGTTGCCGGCGGCGGCCAGCTTGAGCGAATCGAGCGAACGCGCATCGGCTGCCAGACCTTGACTGCTGGCTCGAGGCGCCGACAGCGCGGAGAGCGCCGAGTTGGCGGAAGAAGACATCGCCATGCCGGTCTGCATCAGATCACCTCCAGCTCGGCGTTCAGTGCACCCGAAGCCTTGATCGCCTGCAGGATCGCCAGCAGATCCTGCGGCGTGGCGCCCAGGGCGTTGAGGGCGCGCACGACGTCGGCCAACAGGGGGGCGTTAGGCACCTGGATCAGCACGCCGGGCTCCTGCTTGATCTGGATCGACGCCTGCTCAGCAACCACGGTCTGGCCGTTGGAGAGTGGCGCCGGCTGGCTCACCACCGGCGTCGAATTGATGGTCACCGACAGATTGCCGTGGGCGATGGCGCAAGGGCCGAGTGTCACCGCCTGGTTCAACACGATCGAGCCGGTGCGGGCGTTGATCACCACCTTGGCCGCCGGTGCCGATTGCTCGAGCGTCAGCTCTTCCAGTTCGGCGATGAAGTTGACTCTGGCGTTCGGATCGGTCGGTGCATTGACCTGCACCGTGCGGCCGTCGAGGGCACGGGCGGTACCGGCGCCGAGCTTGCGATCGATGGCTTGCGCGACGTGGCGTGCGGTCTGAAAGTCCGCTGCGTTGAGGCCCAGGTTGATGGTGTCGCCTTCGAGCAGCGGCGAGTCGACGGTGCGCTCCACCTGCCCGCCACCGGGAATGCGGCCGGCGCTCAAATGGTTGATCTGCACCTTGCTGCCGCCGGCCGCCGCGCCGGCACCGGCGATCACCACGTTGCCTTGCGCCAGTGCATAGATCTCGCCGTCGGCACCGCGCAACGGCGTCGCCACCAGCGTGCCGCCCTTGAGCGACTTAGCGTTGCCCATCGACGAAACATTCAGGTCGAGCGTCTGCCCCGGCTGGGCGAACGCCGGCAATTGCGCCGTGATGATCACCGCCGCCACGTTCTTCAATTGCAATTGCGAGGCGCGGTTGTCCGGCAGGGTGATGCCGAGCTGCTGCAGATAGTTGGCAACGCTCTGCGTCGTGTAGGGCATCTGCGTCGTCTGGTCGCCGGTGCCGTCGAGGCCGACGACCAGGCCGTAACCGGTCAGCTGGTTGCTGCGCACGCCCTGAACCGCGGCCACTTCCTTGATGCGCAACGCGTGAGCGGGGAACGATGTGGCGAGGAGCAGCGCCGAAGCGAGCAGCCCCCATCCCACCTTCCCCCAGAGGGGGAAGGAGACATTCCTTGGCCTCGCACCGACTCCTACCGTTCTAGGCAAGCGAAGCGAAGCCCGTTGGCGGAACACCGCGGAACTGGCTTTGCCAGGCCGCTGGTGTTGCCCCCCGGTCAGGGGCTGAGAGTCGCGGCTCCAAGCCTGCCTGCGCAGGCTTGGACGGTATCGAAGGGCCGCTGCGTCAGGCAGCGACTCGTTTGGCGTAGGCCACATGAAGTGGGCCGCAGAATGGGGGGCGAGCATATTCATCAGAACGGCAACACGTTCATGAAGAAGCGCCCAACCCACGGCATCACCTGCGCCTCGCTTTGCGCACCGCGGCCGCGTGACTCGATGCGCACGTTGGCCACCTGCGTCGAGTTGACGGAGCTGCCCGCCTGCAATGCACGCGGATCGATGGTGCCGGAGAATCGCAGCACGTCGACGTTCTGATTGACGCCGATCTGCTTTTCGCCGGTGACCACCATATGGCCGTTGGGCAACAGCTCGATGACAGTGGCGGTGATCGAGCCGCGGAAGGTGTTCGCGCTCTCGGTGCCGCCCTTGCCGGAGAAATCGTGGTTCGAGTTGGCCGCAGCGCTGGCGCGCTTGAACGAGTTGGCCGACAGGAACGGCAACGCCGTGATACCAGCGCCGAGGTCGGCCTTCTTGTCGATCGTCGATGTCGATTTCTGGCTGGCGCTGACGTTTTCGATGATGTTGATGGTCACGTGGTCGCCGACCATGCGGGCTCGGCGATCCTCGAACAGCGGCCGGTAGCTGACGCTCTGAAACAGGCTGCCGGTGATCGGCCGTGGCGCGGCGCTCAAGGGCACCGCCGGCGGGGCAATGACGATCGGCGTCGTCGGCGGCATGTCGACCTGCGGTGTCTGCGCCAGGATGCTGCAGCCAGTGGCGGCCGCAGCTGCGGCGAGTGCCAGCGCCAGGCGCACGAAAGAGACCAGCTGTTGATTCACAGCTGCCCCAATTTCTGCAGCATCTGGTCGCTGGTCTGGATCGCCTTGGAATTCATCTCATAAGCACGCTGGGTTTGGATCATCGATACCAGTTCCTGCACGACATTGACGTTTGACGTTTCGAGGAAACCTTGCGCGATGACGCCCAGGCCGTTGGCGCCGGCGCTGCCGCCCTGTGGCTGACCCGAGGCCGCCGTTTCGGCGTAGAGGTTGTCGCCGCGCGGCTCCAGCCCGGCCGGATTGATGAAGTTGGCCAGGGCAATGGCGCCGATGTTCTGCGGCGTCGGGTTGCCCGTGAGCGTCGCCGAAACGGTGCCGTCGCCGGAGACGCTGACGCTGGTGGCATTGGCCGGCACCGTGATGCCGTTGGCCACCGGCAGGCCGCCCGAGGTGACCAGACGCCCCTGCGCGTCGACCTGAAACGAACCATCACGGGTGTAGCCATTGGTTCCGTCGGGCAGCGTCACCTGGAAGAAGCCGTTGCCTTTGATCGCCAGGTCGAACTGGTTGGATGACTGCTGCAGGCCGCCTTGCGCAAACGAACGGCTGGTGGCCACCGTGCGCACGCCCAGGCCAAGTTGCAGGCCGGTGGGCAGTTGCGACTGCTCGGTGCTGTTGGCGCCGACCTGACGCATGTTCTGGTACATCAGGTCGTTGAACACCGCGTTGGCGCGTTTGAAGCCGGTGGTCGACACGTTGGCCAAGTTGTTGGAGATCACGTCCAGCTGCGTCTGCTGGGCCTCCATGCCGGTCTTCGAAATGAACAGTGAATTGATCATGAGCTGTCTTCTTGCAAGCGGGTTCGTGTGGGGTATTGGTCGGAATCGGTGCCGGTCTCGGTGCCGATCAGCCCTGGACTGACAGCAGTTGCGCCGACGACTTGTCGACGCTCTCGGCCATCTGCAGCAGCCGCATTTGTTGCTCGAACTGGCGCGCCGCAGCGATCATCCCGACCATGGTCTGAACGGGGTTGACGTTGGAACCCTCCAGCGCGCCGGTATCGAGTCGTGCGGCGGTGTCGGAAGGAACAGGGTCCTGCGACGACGTGCGAAACAGGCCATCTTCGCTGCGCTTGAGCGGATCGCCCTCGGCCGGCGTTGCCAGCTTGATGCGCCCGATCAGGGCCGGTGGTGCGTCGCCGGTTTTGGCGCTCAGCGTGCCATCGCTGCCGACCGTGAGTTGAGCGCCCGGCGGCACGTCGATCGGTGCGCCACCGTCGGACAACACGGCCAGGCCGGTCGAGGTGACGAGCGAGCCCTGCGGTGAAACCTGGAAGGCGCCGCTGCGGGTATAGGCCTCGACACCGTCGAGCCCTTGCACGGCGAACCAGCTCGCGCCCTGCGCCGCCATGTCGAGTTCGCGCCCGGTGCGCTGGATAGCGCCGGGCCGCTCGTCGTGGCTGGTGGTGGTTTCGAGCGCAAACACCCGCGTGCTGGCGCCATCGCCGTTCACAGGCACGGCGCGAAAATTCGACAACTCGGCGCGAAAGCCCTGCGTCGAAGCGTTGGCCAGGTTGTTGGCCAGCACCGCCTGTCGTGCGGCAGTGGCGTTGGCGCCGCTCATCGCGGTATAGATCAGGTGGTCCATCGCAGCGCCGGGTCAGTCAATATCAAGACGGGTTCGATCAGCGCAGGTTGACCAGCGTCGACAGGATCTGGTCCTGCGTCTTCACGGTCTGCGCGTTGGCCTGATACGAGCGTTGGGTCGTCATCATGTTGACCAACTCGGCCGTCAGGTCGACGTTGGATTCCTCCAGGGCGCCGGCGCGCAACTGGCCGAACGTGCCTTCCAGGGGCGCCCCGCGAACCGGTTGACCCGAACCGGCCGTCTCGGTCCAGTAGCCGCCGCCGACCGGCGCCAAGCCCTGCACGTTGCGAAAGTTGGCCAGCGCCACTTGCCCGGCGGCCTGCGTCTGGCCGTTCGAATAGCTCGCCGTCAGAACGCCGTTGTTCTCGATGCGCAGACCCGTGAGCTGTCCGGCCGTGTAGCCGTCCTGAGTCAGATCCGAAACCGAGAACCGGGCGTTGACCTGCGTCATACGGCTCAAGTCCAGATTGACGGTAAAGGTCTGCGCCGGATCGTTGGGCGAAGAGAGGGTCAGCGGCGGGATCACGGTCGCGGGATCCAGCGCGCCGTCCGTCGTGAAGTTCAAGGTGAACGGCGTGGCCGTAGCGGGATCGCTGCCGTTGACGCTGGTGTACACGTCCCACGTGTTGTTGGCGGTTTTTGTGAAGTACAGCGCAACGGGCACCTCGAGCCCTTGCGGATCGAAGGCGGACAAGGCGGTGCCATACGCTGTAAGCGGCGTCGGCGGCGTCACGCTGCTGGCGATCACGGCTTTGGCGTCGAGCGTGATCTCTCCGTTGATGGTCGTGGTCTGCTTCGCGGCAATGGGTGTACCGGTGGGCAGGCGCAGCGGCACCAGCTCGGTGCTCAAACGCACCCCTTTGACGTCGGTGGCGTAGCCCATCACCTGGGCATTTGAATTGGTGACGACGGCGCCGTCCTTGTCAAGCTTGAAGTTGCCGGCGCGCGTGTATTGGGAGGAGCCACTGGTCGACCTGACCTGGAAGAATCCGCCGCCGTTGATGGCAACATCCAGGTTGTTGCCGGTGATGGTCAGGCCGCCTTGGGAAAACTGCTGCGAGACGGCGGCAACCTCGACGCCCAGCCCGATGGCGACGCCGCCGATGCTGCCGACCGAGCCGGCATAGACTTCGCCAAACTCCGCACGGCCTGACTTCATGCCGACGGTGCTGGCATTGGCGATGTTGTGCCCGATGATGTCGAGACTACGGGCGGCGGCGCTGAGTCCGGAGAGGCCTTGCTGAAAGCTCATGGGAATATTCCTGTGGGTGGTGAAAGTAAAGGCTAAAGAATGGCGCGTACACCGCTGTAAGGCTTGCTGCCCGAGTTCAGCAGCGTGAGCAAGAGTCCGTCGGCGTTGCTGCCGATGGCAACCACCTGATCGCGCATCAGCGCTGTTGATTCCACTGGCACGCTGCCATTGGCGGCGATGACTGCAAAGTGCAATTGCGTGTCCGCGGGGTAGGCGCTGGTGTCGACCGAGAAGCCATGCTGGCCCGCGGCAAAGGAGCCCAGCGTCAGGGTGTCGATCAGGCGCCCACCGGCGGTGCGCACCTCGATTTGAACGTTTGAGGCAGGTGCCGACAATTCGAGGGCGCCTGTGCCGCTGCCATCGGCTTCGATCGACAGCCGGTCGCCCGGCACCAGCACCCGATGGCCGACCAGACTGCTGGCGCTCAGCATCTGCGAGGCGGTCGCCTGTGCGGCCATGCCCTTCATGGTTTCGTTGAGCTGCTGGATGCCAGTGACGGTGTTGATCTGCGCGATCTGCGAGGTCATCTGCGCGTTGTCCATCGGATTGGTCGGATCCTGATTGGTCAGTTGTGCCACCAGCAGTTTGAGGAAGCGGTCTTGCGCTTCGTTGGCGCCATTGGCGCCAGCACCGACTTTCGCAGCGACGGCGGTGCCGAGGTCGACAACGGGAGGGGCGACGGCAGTGATCATCTGGAGAATCCTTTTCTTTCGTTCATTACTGGCCGAGCTGCAGCGTTTTCAGCAGCAGTGTCTTGGCCGTGTTCATGACCTCGACGTTGTTTTGGTAGGAGCGCGAGGCCGAGATCATGTTGACCATCTCTTCCACTGCGTTCACGTTGGAATGCGTGACATAGCCGTCGGCGTCGGCCATCGGATTGGCCGGCTCGTGCACCTTGCGTCCCGGGGTCTGACTTTCGGTGATGGCATCGATGCGCACACCGGCGCCGATGCTGCTCCCCTCGGGGCCCATCGGCAGCGTCTGGAAAGCGATCTGGCGCGCCTTGTACGGCTTGCCGTCGGGTCCAGCCACAGCGTCGGCGTTGGCCAAGTTGCTCGCCACCACGTTCAGGCGCTGCGCCTGGGCGCTCACGGCACTGCCCGAGATGCCGAAGATGGAGAACATCGACATGGCTATTGCCCCTGGATCGCCGCCAGCAGGGTCTTGCCGTGGCCGTTGATGAAGCGCAGCGTCGCTTCGTAGCGCACCGCGTTGTCGACAAAGGCCGCGCGCTCGCGGTCGAGGTCGACGCTGTTGCCGTCGAGCGCCGGTTGCGTCTGCGCCGCGTAGCCGGCACGCGAGCCATCCGAACTGTCGAAGTGCACGGGGCTGAGTGCGATATGCCGAAGATCGGTGCGGCCGTCGCGGCTGCCATCGCTCACACGGGCGCCCTGCGCGGCAGCGATCCAGGCCGGCTGGCCTGGTGCCTGCGAGGCGTGTGGCTTCACGGCATCGGCCAGCGCGCCGGCAAAGTCGAAGTCGCGCGCCGCGTAGTTCGGCGTGTCGGCATTGGCGATGTTGCTGGCGATGTTGCGCTGGCGCTCGGCGCGCAGCATCAGCGCCTTCGAATGGAAGTCCAGCGTGTTCGTCAGTTTGTCGAGCATGGTGGTCGGCCGGGGTGGGAGCGCAGCGAGGTGAATGGCAATCGGATGAGGTGCTGTATCGAGGCGAGGGCAGATTGTCAGATTCAAGTTTTCGTCGGAAGCGCCGATGAAAGGCAGGTTTGCTTGTCTGTTTCGGGCTTCGGGCGGCGTGCGCCTGTCTACAGTCGGTGCCTGACCCGTCGCCAAGGGCGTCTGTGCTCAACCATCAAGGAGTCGCTTTTCATGCACCTTTCTGCCGGTCCTCCCGCTGGCCTGTTGCGTCACCTGCGCAGAGCGATGGCGGCGCTCGTTGCTGGCGCCTGTGCGGTCGGCGCCGGCGCACAGACGCAGGCACCAGAACAGGCACACCCTCCAACGCAGGCATTGGCCTCCAGTGGCGCGGCTGTGGATGCCCAATTCGTTGCCAGCACCCAGCGCTGGCTCGACGACGCGGTCAGCAAGGCGCAGAGCGCGACGACCTCGCCACTGCGCATGGAAGTCAGCCTGGGCCAGCTCGACACCCGACTGCGTCTCGCGCCGTGCTCGCGCATCGAGCCCTACATTCCGGCCGGGTTGCGACTGTGGGGCAAGACCCGGCTCGGCCTGCGCTGTGTCGAAGGCGGTGCTCGCTGGAACGTTTTCCTGCCGGTGACCATCAAGGCCTTCGGTCCGGCCTGGGTGCTCAACAACAACGTCGTCGCCGGCGCGGTGCTGACGGCCGCCGACGCCGCCGAAACCGAAGCCGACTGGGCCGCCGAGACGTCACCGGTGGTGGCCGACCAGACCCAATGGCTCGGCCAGATCGCCACTTATTCCCTGGTCGGCGGGCAGCCGCTGCGACGATCGATGGTCAGGATGGCGCAGGCATTTCCGGCTGGCACTCAGGTGCGCGTGGTGGCGCAGGGACAGGGTTTCCAGATCAGCTCCGACGCCCAAGCGCTGGCTGCCGGTGTGGTCGGTCAGAGCGTGCGACTGCGCACCGAGAGCGGCCGCATCACCACCGGCATCGTCGTCGACGAGCGCACGGTGCGGCTTGCACTGTGAACAAAATCACGAAATTACGGGACCGAGAAGAATGTCACGTACGCACCCGACCCTAAAGTTCTCGGCCATCCGGTCGAAATCATTTGCACAATGCTTCCGCTTTCGGGGGCGCTGGAGTCAGTCATGAAAATCAACCCAAGCAACGATGCCGCCTTGGCGGCGGCAACAGCCGCAACGGCGGGTGCGGGCGGTGCAGCCGCCTCGAAAACCGGTCGCGCCGA
>JBDSYU010000016.1:0-21470 GCA_039925525.1 Variovorax sp. | reverse complement strand
CACCGACACCACCCCGCCGAGCGATGCGCGACGCTGCAGCCATTCGGGCTTCAAGGTGGCAACGATGAAGTACGTCGCCAGCAGGATGGTGACGGTTTGGGCGAACAGCAGCCAGGTACGTTTCATTGCAGGCAGGAAATAGGAGGCAGGACGCAGGAGGCAGGACGCAGGAGGCAGCGGGCGGGCGACGCCAGCTGACGATTCGCCCTGACGCGGGGGTTGCATTGTCTCAGTGTTGGGCGATCGGATCGCCCCTCAGACCCTAGAATCTTCGGCTCGCTTTGCAAGGACCTCCATGAGTTTGAAGTGCGGCATCGTCGGCCTGCCCAACGTCGGTAAATCCACCCTGTTCAATGCCTTGACCAAGGCCGGCATTGCCGCCGAGAACTATCCGTTCTGCACCATCGAGCCCAACGTCGGCGTGGTCGAGGTGCCCGATGGGCGCCTGGCGCAACTCGCAGCCATCGTCGAACCCGAGCGGGTGGTTCCCGCCATCGTCGAATTCGTCGACATTGCCGGCCTGGTCGCTGGTGCCAGCAAGGGCGAAGGTTTGGGTAACCAGTTCCTGGCGCACATCCGCGAGACCGATGCCACGGTGAACGTGGTGCGCTGCTTCGACGACGACAACGTGATCCATGTCGCCGGCAAGGTCGATCCCATTTCCGACATCGAAGTGATCCAGACCGAGTTGTGCCTGGCCGATCTGGCGACGGTCGAGAAGGCCGTGCATCGCCATACCAAGACTTCGCGATCGGGTGACAAGGAGGCGGCGCGGCTGGTCGGCCTGCTCGAGAAGATCCAGGCCGCGTTGAACGAGAACATTCCGGTGCGGGCACTCGAATTCAGCAAGGAAGATGCGCTGCTGGTGCGTCAGTTCAGCCTGATCACGGCCAAGCCGGCGATGTTCGTCGCCAACGTGGCCGAGCACGGTTTCGACAACAATCCGCATCTCGATCGGCTGCGCGCCTATGCCGACGGCCAGAAGGCGCCGGTCGTCGCCATCTGCGCCAAGATCGAGGCCGAACTGGCCGAGATGGACGAGGCCGATCGCACCCTGTTTCTAGCCGAGATCGGCCAGGACGAGCCGGGCCTTAATCGCCTCGTCCGCGCCGCCTTCAAGCTGCTCGGCCTGCAGACCTACTTCACGGCCGGCCCCAAGGAAGTGCGGGCCTGGACCATCCACAGTGGCGACACCGGCCCGCAGGCCGCCGGTGTCATCCACACCGATTTCGAGAAGGGCTATATCCGCGCCCAGACCATCGGCTTCGACGATTTCATCGCTTTCAAGGGCGAGCAGGGGGCCAAGGATGCGGGCAAGATGCGCGCCGAGGGCAAGGAGTACGTCGTCAAGGACGGCGACGTCATGAACTTTCTTTTCAGCAGCTGACGGCATCGGTCGACACGCCAGATGCAAGGTGCGATGCACGGCGCGATTTTGGCCATCGATGTGGGCAGTACGCGGCTGAAGGCAGCGCTGGTTGCACCCGATGGCGCGCTTCTCCACACCTTCGCCGGCGATTCACCACTGCACGCGGCGGCGCCGCAGGCGAGCGACGTGTTGCAGGCCGTGCTCGCGGCCAGCGATGCAGTCTGCGCCGGTGTTCCGCCAGCCGCCTTGGCCATCACTGGCGCAACGCGTACGCATGTGTTGACGAGCGGCGAGGGGCAGGCGCTCGATGCCATCGTCAAGCTCGACGACGCACGCGGTGCCTCTTTCGAGGTCGACCTGCAACGAGCCTACGGCGAGCCCGAACGGCGCGGCCTCGGCGCATTCCATCCGTTGGCGCGCCTGGTCGACCTGGAGAAAACGCAGCCGATCCTTTACGCGCATACGCGCTGGCAGCTCGAACTCAAGGATTGGCTCAACCTGCAACTGACCGGTGTCGCCGCCATCGATGCCGTGACCGAGGGGCGCGACCAACCGCGGCATGTGTCTTTCGAAACCGTCCTGCAACGCCTGGCGCTACGGCCCGAACTCTGCCCATCGTCGCTCGAGCCGGGCCGCATCATCGGCACAGTGCGCGAGACGGCCGATGCCCGGCATCTGCCGGCGCCATGGCTCGTCGGGGTGCCGGTGGTGCAATGCGGCTTCGATGCCTGGTGCGCCAGCCTTGGCATGGGGTGCGTGCGCGAACGCCACGTCTACAACGTGTCGGGCACGACGGAAGTGTTCGGCAGCTTCAGCCGTGACGACCGGCCGATGTCGGGCATCGGCAGCCTGCGTTGGACGCCCGAGCTTTTCCACCTGGGCGGGCCGTGTTTGACGGGGCTCGGTACGCTGGCCTGGTTCGGTCGCAGCTTCCTGGACGACGCCGATCCGCAGGGCGTGCTCGACTGCGCGGCGGCAGCCGGCGACGACACGCCGTTGTGCCTGCCGTTCGTATCTGGCGAGCGCATGCCGTTCTGGCGCGGCGATCTTTCGGCCCAGTTTCTCGGGGTGCGCAGCACGCATGGCAAGCCCGAATTCGCGCGGGCGTTGGTCGACGGCTTGTTTGCCTTTCAACGTCACCTGGTCGGCCTGTTGTGCGCGGATGCACAGACCCTGCACCTGAGCGGTGGCGCAATATCGCTGCGCGGCTGGCAGGAGCTGAAAGCGGCGATGTTCGGGCGCCCAGTCGATGTCTGTGAGGCGGCCGAACCGAGCCTCGTCGGTTGCGCCATGGCGGCGTTTTGCGCCATCGGCCGGCAACCATCGTTGGCTGCGGCGCAAGACGCCATGGCCCCGACCTATCGCGTCATCGGGCCAGACACGGCGGTGGTGGCCCGCCTGCGTGATACCGAGCAAAAGCTGCGCCCGTACTTTCTAGAGATGAGCGCATCGTGACCGACCCCGGTCCTGCGACAGGCGCGCGCCTCGAGTCGGCCCAAGGACAATCGCTGCTCACATGAAGCCCTTGCTGATCCGCTACGGCACCTTCCTGGCCGGCTGCCTGTTGTTCCTGGTCTTTGCGCTGTTCGCACCCAATTTCCTGGCGCCGGCAAACCTCATCAACATCGTCAAGCACATCAGCTTCCTGGCGGTGCTGGCGCTCGGGTTTTCACTGGCCCTCACGGTGGCCGAACTCGATCTGTCGTTTGCCAACGTCTGCAGCGTCGCGGCCGTGGGCACCGGCTGGATGGTGCACAACCAATACCCGCTATGGGCGGCCGTTGCCACCGGCATCGGCGTCGGCTTGGCGGCCGGAGTGCTCAACGGTATCCTGGTCACGTGGGTCAAGGTGCCGTCCTTGATCGCCACATTGGCCACCGCGGCCATTGCCAATGGCTTCTCTTTCATGATCACCAACGGCGTGGCCTTCGTCGGCAACTGGAATCCGACGTTCCTGTGGATCGGCCGCGGCAGCATCGCCGGGTTGCCGAACCTGATCGTCTGGTTGGCGGCACTGGCATTGGCGGCGCTGTTCCTCGTCAAGGCCACCCCAACCGGCCTGCGCATGCTCACCGTCGGACAAGCCGCAGAGGCAGCGCGCCTGGCCGGCATCCCGGTGCGGCGCATCAAGCTGCTGGGGCTGGCGCTGTCGGGCTTGGCGGCGGGCATCGCCGCGGTCTTGCTCACATCGAACCTGGCTTCGGCAGCGCCCAATTCCGCCGGCGATTTCATGCTGACGGCGATCGCCGCCGTGCTGCTCGGCATGACCATGTTCGAGCCCGGACGCCCCAACGTGCCCGGCACGTTGAGCGGGGCGCTGATCATCGGCATGCTCGGCAACGGCCTGGTGCTGATGGGCGCGCAATACTATGTGCAGGACATCGCTCTCGGCGTGATCATCGTCGCCTCGGTCGCGGTGTCGTCGTCCTTTCTGAAAAATGCCGGGCTCAGGCTATGACGATGTGCTGGCGCCACCCCCGACGCCATGTGCGGCGCGTAGGCTGATGCTCTGACTGCCGTTTCGCAACTTTCAATCTCAACCATCAAAGGAACCCGCATGAACAATCGTCGTGAATTCATCCAAACCGCCGGCGCCGCCGCAGCGTTGTCGGCGCTCGGTGCGCGGGCGCAGGCGCCATCACCGCTGACACTCGGCATCATCGGCTTCCAGATGTCCAGCGAGACCCATGCGCGCGTCGCCAACGCCGCCGAGGCCGCAGCCAAGGCCAAGGGTTGGTCGGTGCAGGTGCTGAACAGCCGCGGCGATCTGGCGGCCAACACCAGCCAGTTCGACACCCTCATCCAGGCCAAGGTCGGCGGCATCATCGTCGCCATGGGCAAGCCGGTGGAGGCCGACGCGCAGTTCAAGCAGGCCAAGGAAGCCGGCATCCCGGTCATCACCGTGATGAGCGGTTCCAGCCCGCATGCGGCCTTCGACATCGCCGTCAACGAATACGCCGTCGGCTCGCGCGCCGCCATCTACCTGATGGACCAGATCAACTACCGTGGCAACATCCTCGTGCAGCGCTTCGAGGGCAACACTGCCACCCGCATCCGCGGCAAGGTGCTCGATGCGGTGCTGAGTGAGAACAGCGCCATCAAGGTGCTGGGCAGCCACACCATGGCGCGCACCGCCAGTTGGCGTGACGACGTACGCTCGGGCATGAGCGCCTTGCTGCTGCGCAACCAGGGCCAGATCGATGGCATCTGGGCCAGTTTCGATGGGCAGGCGTATGTCATCGACGACCTGCTGCAGCAGGCGGGCGACGCCAAGCGCGGCAAGCCGGCGTTGGTCAGCGTTGACGGCGGTGCCGAGACCTATCGCCGCATCGCCGATCCGAAGTCGTTCCTCGAGGCCACCGTGACCATTCCATTCGAGCGCATGGGGACCGAAGCCGTGGCCATCATGGAGCGGCTGGCGATCAAGAAGGAAGCACCTGCGGCGATCAACGCCGGGCCGTACATTTATCTGCAGAGCGAGCTGGTTGACAAGACCAACGTGGCGCAATACCTCGGCAAGCCTTGAACGGATTCGCGTTTCGGTCGGCCCGCTCGGCACTTTGCGCAGCGCCTGACACGGGCCAATGAACGAGTCCGCGCCCGCTTTGCAGGTCGATGGCATGGTCAAGAACTATGGCGCTGTGAAGGCCCTGCGCGGTGTCGATCTGGCGCTGCGAAGCGGCGAGGTGCTGGCGCTGTGCGGCGACAACGGCGCGGGCAAGTCGAGCCTGGTGCGCGTGCTGTCGGGCGCGCACGAAGCAAGCGCCGGGCGCATCGCGCTCTTCGGCAAGGCCGTCACGTTCACGTCGCCGCACGACGCGTTGGCGCAGGGCATCGCCACCATCTACCAGGATCTGGCGATCGCTCCGGAACTCAACATCTGGCAGAACGTCTTCATGGGCGCCGAGCTCACACGTTCGTTGCTGCCCGGACTGCGCATTCTGGACAAGCGCGCCATGCGCTCGCGTGCGGCTGAGCTGCTGCAGGGCCTGAACCAGACGATTCCCGACATCGACTGCAGCGTCAGCCAGCTGTCGGGTGGCCAGCGCCAGGCCGTGGCCATCAGTCGTGCGTTGTTGTGGCAGGCGCGTGTGGTCATCATGGACGAGCCGACGGCCGCGCTCGGCGTCAAGGAAACCGCCGAAGTGTTGACCCTCGTACGCCGGCTGCGCGAATCGGGCGCCGCGGTGCTCCTGGTCAGCCACAGCATGGAAGACGTGGTCTCCGTGGCCGATCGCGTGGTGGTGCTCAAGGCCGGCCGCAAGGCGGCAGAGTCAACGATCAGCGGGCTGACGCCGGCGCTCCTGGCGCAAGCGATCATGAGCGGCGCTTTTTAGTTTTTTGCACCCACGGAAGAACGTTCGATGATCGCTGTCCACCACCTCAACAATTCCCGTTCGCAACGCATCCTGTGGTTGCTCGAGGAGCTGGCGTTGCCCTACGAAGTCGTGCGCTACGAGCGCGATGCGGACACCATGCTGGCACCCGCGGCGTTGCGCAAGGTGCATCCGCTCGGCAAGTCGCCGGTGGTGACGTTGGATGACGGCACGGTGCTGGCCGAGTCCGGCGCAATCATCGAAACTTTGATCGAGCGCGAGGGCGACGGCAAGCTCGCGCCCGCGGCGGGGTCGCCGCAAGCCGTGCGCTACCGCTACTGGCTGCATTACGCCGGGGGCTCGGTCATGCCGATCCTGCTGCTCAAGCTCATCTTCGACAAGGTCGAGTCGAGCAAGATGCCTTTCTTTGTGCGTCCCATCGCCAAGGCGATCTCGGGCAAGGCCAAGGCGGCGTTCATCTCGCCGAATCTGAAGACGCATCTCGATTTCATCGAGGCCGAGTTGGGCAAGAATGAATGGTTTGCCGGTGATGCCTTCAGCGGCGCCGACATTCAGATGAGCTTTCCGCTCGAAGCCGCCGTTGCCCGTGCCGGTCTCGACAACAGCCGGCCGCGATCGACGGCCTGGCTGGAGCGCATTCATGGGCGGCCAGCGTATCGGCGGGCGTTGGAGCGGGGCGGGCCGTACGATTTTGTGAAGTGAGCGGCAGACGGAGATTCGCCGCCCATCGCACCAGTCTGGATTCGGCCGCGTCTGAGTGATTTCTGGTTTGACCTATCCTCCAGTCCAGATCGTCACGATCGCCCCTGGCATCCAACGAACTCTACGACCTGGCCACCGGCACCTCGGCTGCAACGACGCCTCACGCCGATGTCGTATCACACGGCGACCTTGCTGCTCACCGGGGACGTGCTCATCGCTGGTGGCCAGAGCAGCCCCGGCGTCCCTCTTTCCAGCAGCGAGCTGTATTGATCTCAGCGTGCCGCGATCTGTCGTCCAGCAGCGGACGGCATCTGGAAGCGTATCTGTGGCCTCCTAGTTCGGCCACAGATACAGCAACGCCACGGTCATCGTCACATAGCGCGCGAACTTGCCAATGGCCATATAGCCCACGCAGGGCCAGAACGGCAGCTTCAGCCAGCCGGCGACCGCGCACAAGGGGTCGCCGAAGAGCGGCAGCCACGCCAGCAGGCAGGCCTTCGGGCCAAGACGTTCGAGCCAGTCGAGAACGCGCAGATGATGTTTCGAATGCGCGTACTTGTCGGCCACGCGATGGGCGCCGTAACCCATCCACCAGTCGACCGCGCCGCCCAGCGTGTTGCCGGCCGTGGCGACCAACATCGCGGGCCAGAACAGGTCGGGGTTGAGTTTGAGCAGGCCGAACAGCGCGGGCTCAGAGCCCAGAGGCAGCAGAGTGGCCGAGATGAAAGCAACGACGAACAGCGTCGACAACCCGTATTCGGGCAACGCCAACATCGCGATGAGGGAATCGAGCCAGGCTTGCATGAAGATACGAAAGTCGGAAAGCATAGGGCATGGCAGCCGATGAATGCGCTGACAAATGCGCAATGCCATGCAAGACGAAATCGCGCGTCGCTACAATCGCGCCTGACTTTCTCGCAGCCAATCGCGCGCCCTCTTCTTCATAGCTTCTTTCATGCAGATTGGCGCCATCCTGCTCGAGAATTGCCTGTTCGTCGCGCCCATGGCAGGGGTGACCGACCGGCCCTTCCGTTCGCTTTGCCGCGCCCTCGGCGCCGGCTATGCCGTGAGCGAGATGGTCACTTCGCGCAGGGATCTGTGGCAGTCCCTCAAGACGTCGCGCCGGATGGATCACAGCGGCGAGGCCGGTCCCATCGCCGTGCAGATCGCCGGCACCGATGCCGTCATGATGGCCGAGGCGGCGCGCTACAACATCGATCGCGGCGCCCAGATCATCGACATCAACATGGGTTGCCCAGCCAAGAAGGTCTGCAGCAAATGGGCTGGCTCGGCGCTGATGCGCGACGCGCCGCTGGCCCTCGAGATCGCCGAAGCGGTGGTCGCCGCCGCGGCGCCGCGCGGCGTGCCGGTCACCTTGAAAATGCGCACCGGTTGGAGCGAGCACGAGCGCAATGCGGTGCCGCTGGCGCGGGCCTTCGAGGGCGCCGGCATCCAGATGCTCACCGTGCACGGACGCACCCGAGAGCAGGGCTACCGCGGGCTGGCCGAGTATCAGACCATTGCCGCCGTCAAGGCGTCGGTGCGTGTGCCGGTGGTGGCCAATGGCGATATCGATTCGCCGCAAAAGGCGCGCGAGGTGTTTGCCGTCACCGGCGCCGATGCCTTGATGATCGGCCGTGCGGCGCAGGGGCGCCCCTGGATCTTTCGGGAGATCGGGCACTTTCTGGCGACCGGCGCCGAACTGGCGCCGCCGCTGGTGGTCGAAGTGCGTCGTTTGCTGATCGATCATCTGCAGGCGCACCACCGGTTGTACGGCGAGTACGCCGGTGTTCGCACGGCACGCAAGCACATTGGCTGGTATCTGCAATCGTTGCCCGACGCCCAAGCGTTCCGGCAACGGATGAATGCCATCGACGACTGCGATGCACAGCTTCGTGCTGTCGCCGAATTCTTCGACATCCTGGCGGGCCGGACGGATCGCATGCCGAAGCCATTGACCGGTGCGTGCGCCGAGGCTTGCTCGCCTGCGACGTTGCAGGTAGCGTAGATAAAAGAACGAGGGGGACAGGAATGAGCAAGAGCCCGATCGAAGAGTGCGTGCGCAGCAGCCTGGACAGCTACTTCCGCGACTTGCGCGGAACCCAGCCCGGTGGCATGTACGACATGCTGGTGCGCGCCGTGGAAAAACCGTTGCTCGACGTCGTCATGGCTCGCGCCGAAGGCAACCAGTCGCGCGCTGCGCAGTGGCTCGGACTCAATCGCAACACGCTGCGCAAGAAGCTGGTCGAGCATCGACTGCTGAAATAGCTGGATCGGCCTAGCGAAATCGGACTACCGGACGAAGAGAGCGCAGAGGATTCGCGGGGCGCAGAAAAATAGCAAATGGCTTTTGTCTCTTCTGCGCCTTCTGCGTAACTCATGTCTTTCTTCTGCGTCCGATAGTCCGCATCCGCCCCGCATCCGTCTTCCGCACCTTCGAGCGAGCACCGCGCCAAATACAGCCACAGACATCGATGCAAGCTCTCCTATCCGTCTCCGACAAGACCGGCCTCGTCGAGCTCGCCACGGGCTTGCATGCGCTCGGGGTGCGCCTGCTCTCGACGGGCGGTACCGCCCGCCTACTCGCCGATGCCGGGCTGCCGGTGACCGAAGTGGCCGAGTACACGGGCTTTGCGGAGATGCTCGAAGGGCGCGTCAAGACACTGCATCCGAAGATCCATGGCGGCCTGTTGGCGCGCCGTGATGTGGCGCAACACATGTCGGCGCTGGCGCAGCACGGCATCGACACCATCGATCTGCTGGTGGTCAATCTCTATCCGTTTGAAGCCGCGGTGGGCAGGCCGGACTGCACGCTGGAAGAGGCGATCGAGAACATCGATATCGGCGGCCCGGCGATGGTGCGCAGCGCCGCGAAGAACTGGAAAGACGTGGGTGTGCTCACCGACGCCGCCCAATATCCGCTGGCGCTGGCCGAGCTGCAGGACGGCGGCCGTCTCAGCGACAAGACACGCTTTGCCTTCGCAGTCGCGGCATTCAACCGCATCGCCCAGTACGACGGCGCGATCAGCGACTACCTGTCGCGCGTCGAACCGGATGTGGATGGCAGCGCGCAGGGGCTCAGGGATGCCGGACGGATTCCGACTCGTGCCTTGTTCCCGGCGCAGAGCAACGGACGCTTTGTCAAGTTGCAAGACCTGCGCTATGGCGAGAACCCGCATCAGCGCGCAGCGTTTTATCGCGATCTGTATCCGGCACCCGGCTCGCTGGTCATGGCGCGCCAGTTGCAAGGCAAGGAACTCAGCTACAACAACATCGCCGATGCTGACGCGGCATGGGAATGCGTCAAGAGCTTCACGAATTTCGAAAGGCAATCGGGCAGCGCAGCTTGCGTCATCGTCAAACACGCCAACCCCTGCGGCGTGGCGCTCGGCACAAGCGCGCTGGAAGCTTATGCCAAGGCGTTCAAGACCGATCCGGACTCCGCCTTCGGCGGCATCATCGCGTTCAACCAACCTCTCGATGCCGAGGCCGCAACAGCTGTCGGCAAGCAGTTTGTCGAGGTGCTGATCGCGCCGGGCTACGCGCCCGAAGCGCTTGAATTGCTCAAGGCCAAGCCGAACGTGCGCGTGCTCGAGATCGCGTTGCCTGCGGCCGCGGCATCGCTCATGGAGCGTCGCACTGCCAGCGATTGGGACAATGGTCGCAACGCCATGGATGTGAAGCGCATCGGCTCGGGCCTGTTGATGCAAACCGCCGACAACCACGAGTTGTCGATCGATGAACTCAAGGTCGTGAGCCAGAAGCAGCCGACCTCGGAACAGTTGGCTGACCTGATGTTCGCGTGGAAGGTCGCCAAATTTGTCAAGAGCAACGCCATCGTGTTCTGCGCCGGTGGCAAGACGCTCGGCGTCGGCGCCGGTCAGATGAGCCGCCTCGATTCGGCGCGCATCGCCTGCATCAAGGCCGGACATGCCGGCCTGTCGTTGCAAGGCTCAGCTGTGGCGAGCGACGCCTTCTTCCCTTTCCGCGATGGCCTCGACGCAGTGGTCGAGGCCGGTGCCACGTCGGTGATCCAGCCCGGTGGATCGATGCGTGACCCCGAAGTGATCGCTGCCGCCGACGCGCATGGCGTGGTGATGGTGCTGACCGGCGTGCGGCACTTCAGGCATTGACGATAGGTACGTTGGAGACGACCGCGAAAACGGGAGCGCAATGCCGGACACGAAGAACGCGAAGGCTTCGCGAAAGGCGCGAAAGAGAAGTCAAAAGGAACGAGGGTGGGCGCGTGGAAGGAACGAGCCTTTCAGTAAATTTTGTCTGTCTTCTTTCGCGTCCGTCGTGAAACCATCGCCCCTTTCACGTCCGGTAGTGCGCCCCGATTGCCACGTCAAAGACGCTTGAACACCTCCCGAGCCGCCTCTACCGTCTCAGCGATGTCCGCCTCGCTATGCGCAGCGCTGACGAAGCCCGCTTCGTACAGGGCCGGCGCGATGTAGATGCCGCGCTCGAGCAGGCCGTGGAAGAGGCTGTTGAAGCGCGCCCCGTCGCTGCGCATCACCATGGCGTAGTTCTGCGGCAGTGCGTCCAAAAGGAAGAAGCCAAACATGCCGCCTTCGCTGTCAACGCTGAAGGGAACGCCTTCGGCCTCGGCTGCGGCCTTGAGACCGTCGACCAGGGCACGCGTGGTCTTCGAGAGCGTTTCGTAGAAGCCGGGCTTGGCGACCTCTTTCAAGGTCGCCAGGCCGCAGGCGGTTGCGACCGGGTTGCCCGAAAGAGTGCCGGCCTGATAGACCGGGCCGATCGGCGCGAGTTGCTCCATCACGGCGCGCGACCCACCAAACGCTGCCAGCGGCATGCCGCCACCGATCACCTTGCCGAGGATCGTGATGTCCGGGGCGACGGCATCGGCGCCGCCGTCGACCTGGCCGGCAAGTACCCCCTGCGCGCCATGCAAGCCGACGCGAAAGCCGGTCATGACTTCGTCGTACGCCAGCAGCGCGCCATGTTGCGTGCACAGCTCGCGACAACGCTTGGCGAACGCCGGCGTGGCGCGCACGAAATTCATGTTGCCGGCGATCGCTTCGATCATCAGGCACGCGATGTCGGCGCCGTACTGGGCGAAGGCCTCTTCGAGTTGTTCGATGTTGTTGTACTCGAGCACTAATGTGTGCTGCACCACTTCGGGCGGCACACCGGCGGATGTCGGATTGCGAAAGGTGGCGAGGCCCGAGCCGGCCTTTACAAGAAGCGCGTCGGCGTGGCCGTGATAGCAGCCTTCGAACTTGACGATGTGTTTGCGCCCGGTGGCGCCGCGCGCCAGGCGCAGCGCACTCATCGCCGCCTCGGTCCCCGAGCTCACCAAGCGCACCATCTCCATCGATGGGACGAGTGCCAGCATGGCTTCGGCCAATTCGATCTCGCGCTCGGTCGGGCAGCCGAACGAGAAGCCGTCCACTGCAGCGCGCTGGACCGCTTCCAGCACGGCGGGATGGCCGTGGCCGAGGATCATCGGACCCCAGGAGCCGATGTAGTCGATATAGCGCTGTTTGTCGGCGTCCCAGAAGTAGGCGCCTTGCGCCCGCTCTACGAAGCGCGGCGTGCCGCCGACGGCTCTGAAGGCGCGTACCGGCGAATTGACACCGCCGGGAATGACGGCGCAGGCGCGCTCGAAGAGCGCCAGGTTGCGATCGGTGGTGGGCAGCATCAGTGGCGCGTTTGGTGGGGTGGCAGGGCGAAGTCATCGGCGCTCGCCGCCGCTGCGGTGGTAGATGTATCGCCACCAGCATCAGCTTCATCTTCGGACGCGGCCCAGAATAACCGGTTGGGCAGCAACTGGCCCATGCCAGGTCGGTAGCCGGCTTCGAGACAGCGATCGGTATAAGACAGCGCTTCGCTGGCCGCGGCGGCCAGGTCGGCGCCGCCGGCGATCAGGGCCGCCAAAGCCGCCGACAACGTGTCACCGGCGCCAGCGAATGCCGCCGGTAGCCGCTCGAATTTTTCGCGGCAGATGACGCTGTTGGGCGAGGCGAGGACGTTCTCGAAATGCGTATCGCCTTGCGCCAGCCCGGTGACCAGCGCATAGGGCACGTCGAAGGCGCCGGCAGCCACGGCGATGTCGCGCGCGCTCGGGCCACGTTCGCCCTGCCAGTCGGGCAGCAGCCAGCGTCGCAGGGTGGCGTGGTTGCCCACCAGGATGGTGGTCTGTGGCAACAACAGATCGCGAAAGGCATCGAGGTAGGCATCGATGTCGTCTTCGTTCCACCAGGAGAGGTCGGGCATGTAAGCGACCACCGGCAGTTGCGCATAGTCGCTGCAGGCTTCGGCGACGCGTCCGAGCAGTTCGGGATTGCCGACGAAGCCGACCTTGATCACTTGCACCGGCACATCCTGCAGGATCGCCCGGGCTTGTTCGTCGACAGCGTGCTCGTCGAACGCGAAGTGATCGAAGATTTCCGACGTGTCACGGGCGTAGGCGCCGGTGACGACGGCAACGAGATGCGCGCCGCACGAGGCCACCGCCAGCGCGTCGGCGGCGAGGCCGCCAGCGCCGCTCGGATCGTTGGCGTTGAAAGACAGGACGCAGGGCAACACGCCCTCTTCGTCGGCTTCGTCAGCGTCGATGACCAGAGTGCTATCGGCAGCGTTGTCGTCATCGAACGTCGCAGCCGACGCCCGCTTCTGATCTGGTAAGGAAGAAGTCTTCATGAGTGGCAGAACGACCTTCATCATGGTGGCAGATGTGCGACGCTTCTCACGAGAACGACGAAGCGTCTCGATACAATCGTTGCATTCTATGGATGCCCCCCTTAAGCTGTGACTGACCCGAAAACCTGGATGTGTCTGATCTGTGGATGGATCTACGACGAAGCGGCGGGCGCACCCGAGCATGGCATCGCACCCGCGACGTTGTGGAGCGAGGTCCCGATGAACTGGACCTGCCCGGAGTGCGGCGCGCGCAAGGAAGACTTCGAGATGGTTGCCATCTGAGGCGCTGCGCTTGGCGGCACCCGGACTGCGCATCAGGTGAGTCGGGGGTCAAACCAAGTCGAGGAGCGAGTGCCGATGAGCACCAGCGGGTCCGGATTCAAAGTGTTGGTCATCGATGACAGCAACACCATCAGGCGCAGCGCCGAAATCTTCCTGAAGCAAGGCGGCCACGAAGTGCTGCTCGCCGAGGATGGGTTCGACGCCTTGTCGAAAGTCAACGACCACAGTCCGCATCTGATTTTTTGCGACATCCTGATGCCGCGACTCGATGGCTACCAGACCTGCGCCATCATCAAGCGCAACGCCCGTTTCGCCAAAGTGCCGGTGGTGATGCTTTCATCCAAGGACGGCGTCTTCGACAAGGCGCGGGGCCGCATGGTCGGCTCGCAGGACTACCTCACCAAACCGTTTACCAAAGACCAGTTGCTTCAGGCCGTCGAGCGGTTTGGCGTCATTCCCCAAGAGAGCTGACCCATGGCGATTCACAAAGTGCTGGTGGTTGACGATTCGAAGACCGAGTTGATGGCCATCGGCGACATGCTGCGCAGCGAAGGGTTTTCCGTCAAGACCGCCGAAAACGCCGAAGAAGCGATGCGGCGGCTGGCCGAGGAGCGGCCCGACCTGATCCTGATGGACGTGGTGATGCCGGGCCAGAATGGTTTCCAGCTCACGCGCTCGATCGTCCGCAATCCGGCCTATGCCCAAGTGCCAGTGATCCTGTGCACCAGCAAGAACCAGGAGACCGACCGGGTCTGGGGCATGCGCCAGGGGGCGCGTGACTACATCGTCAAACCGGTCAACGCCGCCGAGCTGATGGCCAAGATCAACGCACTCGGTTGATGCTGTCATGGCCCGACAACGAGAAGCCCTCAGAGACTTTCAGGCGCGCCTGTCCGAACGGCTGCGCCAGGCGCAGACCACCGGCCTCAATGCATCCTGGCTTGCCGTCAAGGCGGCCGATGCCAATTACCTCATCCCCCTGGCGCATGCCGGGGAAATATTCCCGTACACGGCGCCGCAGCCGGTGCCCTACACCCAGCCTTGGTTTCTCGGTGTCGCCAACCTGCGTGGCGGCGTCTTCGGTGTCATCGACCTGTCGGGTTTCGTGGCCCCCGGCATGGCGAGCGAAGGCGGCGACAAGAGCATCAGCGCAGCCCGCCTGCTGGCCCTGAACGAGGCGCTGGAAGTCAATTGCGCTTTGCAGATCGATCGCCTGATCGGCCTGCGTAGCGTCGATGCCTTCGCAAAATCCAAAGCGCCCGATGTCGATGCGCCGGCTTGGTTTGGCCACGCCTATACCGACGCCGAAGGCGGTCATTGGCAGGAACTGAACCTGCAGGCGCTGTCGCAGCAAGCGCAGTTTCTCGCTATCGGCGATTGATCCCGCACCGACACGCACCGCTTGCCGATCCACCTGCGAATCTTCGCAACCCGAATCTCCTGTACCTCGCGCCAGACGCAAAGGAACGACCTTGAACACCATCGCCGAACGATTCCGGAACGTGAATCCGCAAAGCCATGAGGTCACCTTGCGCGTCGCGCGCGGTACCACTACTTTCGCCGACACGGGCACGGGCACCGACACAGACAGCCCGCAGACCGAGGCGCCGGGGCGTCCGGGGAGCAACACTGCGCGATCGGCGGTCGAGGCGCAGGCACGCGCGCAGGCAATAGGCGACACCGCCACGGCCTTGCGCTCGAGCGAGAGCGTCGGCGCCTATCAGGTGGACTTCCAGCCGAGCCATACGCTTGGCCTGCCGGCTGGGGCAGGCGGCTCGGCTGCGGGCGACGAAGCCAGCGGCTCGATTCGCTGGCCGATGGTGCTGGGTATTGCCATGGCGTTGATGGTGCTGCTGCTGCTGCTGACCTCGATCTCCGCCATCCTGCGTGTCGACCGGATTGCACAGCAGGTGTCGACCGTCGGGCAGGCCATGACCAGCGCGCAACGCGTGGCCAAGTCCGGCGCGGCCGCACTCTCCGGCAACGTGGCGGCCTTTGGTGAACTCAAAGCCAGTGCCGATGAGCTTAAGCGGCGCAGCCGGGCCCTGATCGAAGGCGACGACGACATGCACATGGAGCGCGTCGGTGAGATGTACGACGCCGAATTGGCCAAGTTGCGGCCACTCCTGGATCGCACCGACAAGAACGCCAAAGCCTTGCTGGCGCAGCAGGACGTGCTGGTGCGGCTCGGTACCGCGGCGAATGCCGCCGACCGCTCGGCGCTGGAAGCAGCGGAAGGCGGTGCCTTGGCCACGGCGCGCGAAGCGGAGGCCAACCTGGCCAAGGACAGCGAGCCTTTGCGCCTGACCTTGTTGCAACTGCAAGAGCGGCTGGTCGAAAACTCGGGGCTTGGCGCCAGTACGCTGGGCATGTTGGTGCTGTTTTCGCTGGCTGCGCTGGCCATCGCGCTGGCCATTGGCTATGCGCAAAGCCAGCGCGGACGCGAGGTGGCGCAGGCCGCGCAAACGCAACGCGGCGATGCCGAGCGCGACCGGGAGCAGGTCGGGCGAACCAACAGCGCCAACCAGGCGGCCATCTTGCGGTTGATGAACGAGCTGCAGACGGTGGCCGAAGGTGACCTGACGCAACAAGCCACCGTGACCGAGGACATCACCGGCGCCATTGCCGATTCCGTCAACTACACGGTCGAGGAATTGCGTCTGCTCGTGGGCAACGTGCAGCAGACGGCCAGCCGTGTGACGAAGACGACATCGCAGGTCGAGAACACCTCGACCGAGCTGCTGGCCGCATCGACCGAGCAACTGCGCGAGATTCGCGAAACCGGTCGCTCGGTGCTGACCATGGCCGAGCGCATCAACGGCGTATCGACACAAGCCAACGAGTCGGCGACGGTGGCGCGGCAATCTGTGCAGGCCGCGTCGTCCGGCCTCAAGGCCGTGCAGAACGCGATCGGCGGCATGAACGCAATTCGCGACCAGATCCAGGAAACGGCGAAGCGCATCAAGCGGCTGGGCGAATCGTCGCAGGAGATCGGCGAGATCACCGAACTGATTTCCGACATTACCGAACAGACCAACGTGCTGGCGCTCAACGCCGCCATTCAGGCCGCCTCCGCCGGCGATGCCGGCCGCGGTTTCTCGGTGGTGGCTGAGGAAGTGCAGCGGCTGGCCGAGCGTTCTGCCGACGCGACGCGGCAGATCTCGGCGCTGGTGAAGGCCATTCAGACCGACACCCAGGACGCCGTCGGCGCCATGGAGCGCAGCACGCAGGGTGTGGTCGAAGGCGCGCGCCTGTCGGACAACGCGGGCACGGCGCTTTCAGAGATCGACCAGGTGTCCCGGCGTCTGGCCGAGCTGATCGAGCAGATCTCGAACGCCGCGTCGAGCGAAGCGCGTTCGGCCAATGTCGTGGCCGCCAACATCCAGCACATCTTTGCCGTGACCGAGCAGACCAGCGAAGGCACGCGAACTACCGCGCAGCAAGTGCGCGAACTCTCGCACATTGCCGACGAACTGCGCCAGTCGGTGTCGCGGTTCAAGATCGCCTGAGCGCGCCGCGCTGGAGTACTCCATGTCAACGTCTGTTGCGGTGACCGCTTTCGGATCGAGCCTGGCCGCCGAAGCACCCGGTACGGCGGCGCCGATCGACCTCGGGCCGCTGGCCTGGGTCTTCGACGAAGTCAAAAAGTCCATCGACGGCGCCGTCAAGGTGTTGCACCGGCAGGTGCGCGACGGCGGAGTGCCGCACGAGGCCGACCTGACAGCGCTGCGCGGCGCGCGGCAGAACCTGCACCACGCCGTCGGTGCGCTCGAGATGGTCGGCCAGCCCGGCGCGGCGCGGGTCCTTGGCGCGGTGGAGTTTGCGGCGCAGCAGTTGGTCCTGCAACCCGAGCGCCTGACCGACGAGGGCGCCGGGCGCATCGAGCGCGCCGGCTTCGCCTTGGTCGATTTTCTTCAGGCCAAGCTCGCCGGCAAGACGGTTTCGCCGGTGGCGCTGTTCGTGCAATACCGCGAAGTGCTGGAGTTTGCCGGCAACGACCGCATGCACCCGGCCGATCTGTGGGGCCGCTCCTGGCGTTGGGCCGACGTGCCTGTGCCGCCGTCTCGGCGCTCGCTGGTCTACGACCCGGCCGTGCGCGCCAAGTTCGATCGCGAGCTGCTCAAGCTGGTGCGCTCGGGCAGTCGCACGGCGGCGCGCGAATTGCACGACTTGTGCACCGGCCTCGCGCAGGGGGCGGCCGAGCAGAGCGCGCAGAGTTTCTGGAGTCTGGCGTCGGCATTCTTCGAGGCGCTGGCGCTCGAGCTGATCGACATCGACGCCTATGTCAAACGCGCTGCCCTGCGTGTGCTGCTGCAGTACGTCGCCATGGCGCGGGGCGACGTGGCGGCCTCCGAGCTGCTGGCGCACGACCTGTTGTTTTACTGCGCGCAGGCGGCTCCCGAGCAGGGTGACGCAGCGCCTTCGCTGCGCGCCACGCGCGCCGCCTGGGACATCGCCGAAGCGCAACCGGTCGACTACACCCGCGCGCATTTCGGGCGTTTTGATCCGCAACTGCTGGTCACCGCACGCAAGCGCATCGAAACCACGAAGGAAGCGTGGTCGACGCTGGCCGGCGGCGATGTGCGCCAGGCCGACAAGGCCGCCGAGGCGGCGTCGATGCTGTACGAGTCGTTGCAAAAAATTTATCCCTCGAGCCTGCCGATGGTGCGGGCGCTGCAGCAGGTGATCGAAGTCAGCAAGCGCAGCAACCAACCCCCTTCCACCGAGTTGGCGATGGAAGTCGCGACATCGGTGTTGTACCTGGAGGCCGCATTCGAAGACCTCGACCCGGCCGACGAGCAGCTGGCGGCACGCACCGCGCAACTGGCCGCCCGTATCGAACGCGCCCGAGCCGGAGGCAAGTCCGAACCGCTCGAGCCGTGGATGGAGGAGCTGTACCGGCGCGTCAGCGATCGTCAGACCATCGGCACCGTGGTGAGCGAATTGCGCGGTTATCTGTCGGAGCTGGAGAAATCTCTCGACCGCTATTTCCGCCGACCTCGCGACATGACGCTGCTGACGACAGTGCCGGCCCAACTGATGCAGATGCGCGGCGTCTTTTCGGTGCTCGGCCTGGACCAGGCGGCGCGCACCGTCATCACCATGCGAGACAAGGTCGAGGCCTTGATGATCGGTGATGCGTCAGCGTCGCCCATCCCCGTGTTCGAAATGCTCGGCAACAACCTGGGCGCCCTGGGCTTTTTGGTCGACATGCTGGGCTACCAGCCGACGCTGGCCAAGCGGCTCTTTGTCTTCGACGACGCCGTTGGCGAACTCAAGCCGTTGATGGGTCGGCAGGCCGACCTGGGCGACGCGGGCGCCGGGCGCTCACCGCTGCGTCGCTCCGGCAGCAGCGATGCCGATCGAACGCCGGCAGGCAGCGCGGCAGGTGTGGCACTGGCGAGCACGCCGCCCGACGTCATTTCGGTGCAGCCGGCCGAGGAGCCCTTTGACGCTGCGGCCTCCATCGAGGAGTTCAGCCGAGCCACTGAAAGCTGGAGCGCCAAGATCGCCGGCCCGACGCCGCTCGAATCACTGCCTGACACCGAAGTCGTCGAACTGGACGAAGACGACCTGCAAGGCATCTTCTTGGCCGAAGCCAGGGAAGTGGTTCTCGCTGCCATGAGCGCGCTGCAGGCGCTTGCGCGCGACGCCAGCGACGCCAGCCAGCTGACGGTGCTTCGGCGCGCCTTTCACACGCTGAAGGGCAGCTCGCGCATGGTCGGGCTTGGCGCATTCGGTGATGCCGCCTGGTCGCTCGAGCAGCTGCTCAATACCTGGCTGGCTGACCAGAAGCCGGCGACGCCCGGTTTCCTCGCTGTCACCGGCAAGGCGCTCACCGACCTTGGTCATTGGGTGCAGGCGATTGCCGTCGGCAAGGCTGAGCAATGGCAGGCCTTGCCTTTCCAGCGCGCTGCCGATGCCCTGCGCACCGGTGCGCCCAGGGCTGAACCGGCGCGCCTGTCCGACCCGCAGGCACTGGCTGTGGTTGCGCGGCAGATCGCGGCAACACCCGCGCCCCGCGGCTCCACGGCGCAGGCGACCACCGTTCCCGTCACTGCGAAGGCCCCGGCTCCCACCACTGCACCAGCGTCGGCGCCTGCGCGCGCCCCTGCACAGGCAGCCCCAGTCCTCGCTGCCGCGCTTGCAAAGCCGACGGCAGCAGTAGCTGTGCCGGCGCCAGCGCCAGCGCCAGCGCCGGCCCGCGCCGCGGCACCGGCTCGTGCGCCCGCACCAGCACCAGCACCAGCACCAGCACCAGCACCAGTACCAGTACCAGTACCAGTACCAGTACCAGTACCAGTACCAGTACCAGTACCAGAACCAGTACCAGCATCAACGCCGACGCCGACGCCAGCGCCAGCGCCAGCGCCAGCGTCAGCACGAGCAGCGCCTGCGCCGCTGCCTGATAGCGCAGATTCGACTTTTGCCTCGACGACTTTTCCCTCGACCACCTTTAGCGATAGTGCCGGTCTGGACACCGCGGCCATGGACGAACGCTGGCGCGAGAGCCGGCCGACAAATGGTTTGTCATCGCACGACGGCGGGCCGACGCGCGCAGGCTGGGCCGACACCGAACAGGTGAACCGCTCCACGCTCCTGCCCGAGACGGCGTTTGCGGACCAGCGCTGGCTGGAGACGCAGCAGATCGACCTTGACCACATGGCGCCGGAGGCCCGGGCGGGCCAGCGTTGGCCCGATACCCAACTGGCGACAAGTTGGTCGCCGCTCGCCGATCTGTCCACCGAACGCGCGCCGCTTGCACCTGAGACGAGCTTCACAGAGTTCGCGCGGCCGGCCCTGCCGCCCGACGTCCCTGCGTCCGCGCAGCCCGAGTCCTCCGACAGTGATTTGGCGCCCTGGGAGCAGGCGCTGCGCGCCGCCACCGGCACGCCGCCGCGCGCGCGCGAAGCGCGGACCGAGGTGGCACGAACGCCGGCGCCTGAGATCGTACCTGCGGCGGCTCGCCCTGCCGGCGCGCCGGCTCCGATGCCAGCCGCAGCGGCGAAGCCGGTTGTGCTCGGTATGCGCACGCCCGCTGGTCTGGCCAAGACATCAGCACCGGTGCCAGCCCAAAATCCCGCACCCGCCGCACCTGCGACCGCACCCGCACTCGCACCCGCCGAACCTGCGACCGCACCCGCACCCGCACCCGCACCCTCAAGTGTGGCGGCGGTGCCGCAGGCGCGCACGTCCAGCGCCGATTTCGAGCTCGATCTGGTGGCAGATCTGGAGGAAGACGCGGACGAGGATTCGGACCTGGCCGATGGCGCACTGCAAGCCATCGACATCGCACACCTCACGACGGGCGGTCTGCGGCCCTCCAGCGATGACGACAGGCAGGCGCCGAGGCCCGACCACGTCGCGGCGCGCGTTATCCGACCCTTGGCCGAACCGGATCCATCGATCGGCTCGCCCCACCCGGCCACCACGACGGCGCAGACGCCAGCGCTGGTGCTGGGCCAAGCGCCGAGCGAATCACCTGCAGCGCCCGACGCCGTGGTCGATTCGATGTCCAGCGACGAAGCGGTCAAAGTGATCGGCACGTTGCGCATCGGTCAGGCCCTCTACAACGTCTACCTCAACGAGGCGGACGAATGGTCGCGTCAGCTGGTTCTCGAAGTCGGTGAATGGCAGATCGAGCCGAATACGGCGCTGCCGGACAGCACCGTCGCGCTGGCGCATTCCCTGGCCGGCAGTTCGGCTACGGTCGGCTTCGACAATTTGTCGGGGTTGGCGCGGCTCGTCGAAACGGCTTTGCAACACCTGCGCATTCTGGGATCGGGGACCGCGCCGCAGGCAGCGATCCTGGCCGCCGCGGCCAATGAACTGCGGCGCCTGCTGCACCAGTTCGCCGCCGGATTCCTGAAGGAGCCCGATGCGCAGTTGCTGCGCGCCCTGCGCGAAGTCGCTGCGGCGTCGATGCCGCCGGAGAACGAACGCGTAGCCGCCGCGCCTGAGTTGGCCGGTTCGACCGGCGCGGCCACCGATGCAGTTGTGCTTCCTGCGCGCCAAATGACAGCGCAAGCGCAGCCAGCAGCCGCGCCAGTCCCTGCACCTGCACCTGCACCTGCACCAATTCCTGCGCCGGCACCGACGCCCGCACCAGCGCC
>JBDSYU010000015.1:0-17533 GCA_039925525.1 Variovorax sp. | reverse complement strand
CGATGAGCTCGGGCTTCATCAATTCGAGCTGAGCCGTCGTGCGCAGCATCGCGAACAGGGGAAAGTTTGCCGCCGACGCGGTCAGGTCGCGCAGTTGCTGCGCAGCGCTGGAGGGTTCAGTCATGGTTTTACGCCTTCATGCCATCTCCACCCGAATCTTCACGTCTTCTTCACGCGAGAAATTGCGCTTGTCCTCGGCCGCAAATCGATCGCCGAAATCGAAATAGTCATCGTGCAGGAAGCCGTTCTCGTAGTGCTGAATCTCCCACCAGTTATGGTCGAGATCGCACAAGTAGAACGAGTACACGCCGTGCATGTCCTTGGTCTTCTGAATCTGGCGGATCTTGTACTTGTCCTGGTACTTCAACGCGTTGGCGTGCGCCTCGTCGACCTCGGCGCGGGTCGACACATCGACGCCCCAGTGGTTCAGCAGGTTCACGGGTTTGAGGCTGTCGCCGACCTCGACGCAAATCACGTGGAAACGCATGCCCGAACGAATGGCCATGGCCGGCGGCGCGTGCCGCACGCAATCGAGGCCCAGAAATTCTTCGTAGAAGCGTCGCGTCTCGATCAGGTTGTAGCACTCGAGCGTGCCGTGGCTCAGGCAGAACGGCTTCACGATCGAGCCTTCGGTGCGTGTCTCAGTGCGGCAATTGTCTGGAAGCATGGGGAATCTCCTGTCTATGGGGAAGCGAGGAAGCGGGTTGGTCAGGACGGAAGTCGGTCAAGCGGCCGATTTCTCCTTTTCGGTCAAGAACGCGTCGGCAAAAAATTCTTCTGCGGGCAAGCCACACATCGCGCTGAAGTCCTGCCGCGCCGAATCGACCATCACCGGTGCGCCGCACGCGTAAACCTGATGGCCGGACAGATCCGGAAAATCCTCCATCACCACGCGATGCACGAAGCCAGTGCGACCAGTCCAGGCGCATTGCGGCGTTGCCTCGCTTACCACCGGCACGAACCGGATGTGTGAATGCTGCTTGGCCCAGGCTTCGCACGACGCCATCATGTAAAGGTCTTCGCGTCGGCGTCCGCCCCAATACAAAGTGATGGGGCGCGTGAAGCCGCGCTGCAGGCTGTCGTTGATCATCGACTTGATGGGCGCGAAGCCAGTGCCGGAAGCGACCATCACCATCGGCTTGTCGCTCTTGTCGCGCAGGAAGAACGATCCGAGCGGCGCTTCGATCTTGTGCATCTCGCGCACTTTCATCGCGCCGAACACCCGATCGGTAAAGCGCCCGCCCGGAAGGTGTCGCATGTGCAGCTCCAGGCTGCGCAGCCCGTCGTTGGTCGGCGTTGAGGCAATCGAATAGCTGCGCCGCACGCCGTCCGGCCGCACGAAGTCGACATACTGCCCGGCGCGAAAAAGAGTTGGCTCGTTCATCGGCATACCCAGCTTGACGATCATCACGTCGTTGGCCGCGCGCTTCAAATCGAGGATGCGCGCCGGCATGTACTTGGGCCGGATCGCCTCGCCCGCGTCGATCTCGTCGACTTCGATCGTCAGGTCGGACAGCGGCTTGGCCTGGCACAAAAGCGCGTAGCCTTGCGCACGGTCTTGTTCGCTCAGGTACGCATCGTGAATGTCGCCGTAATCGACCTTGCCCTCGACGATCTTGCCGCGACAGGTATTGCACAGGCCCGAGCGGCAGCTGTAGGGCATGAACATGCCAGCGTCGAGACCCGCCTTCAAGACCTCGACTGTCGAATCACAGGCATAGCTGTGGCCACTTGGGCTCAAAGTCACCGTGTAAGGCATGGTCTCCTTCGTGGTTTGTCGTCTTTTTATTCGGCCCGCCGCTTCAGCGACAGCGTGAGGCGGAGCTTTAAGCGGTCTCGAGGGGCCTCGTGTCAGGCAGTGTAGAGGCTTGAGAAAGCCGATGCCAATGCGCAGATCGCACTTGCAGAAGTCGTTTTATGAATGGCGCCTTCCAAAGGCGCAAGACGCACGGTCCGCGGCTGGCACAACGCCGATCAAGCGCTCCGCCTGGCGACGCTGACAAGGGGCACCTTCTGCGCTGCGCCGGTTGGCGATTTCGCGACTTGTTTTCGCGGCGCGGCTACCAAGTCGAGCCTGACTGGCGGCCCGGCAGTCTCATGGAACAAGCTGAAGAAAAGCTCACGCAACCAGCGATTGCCGCTGTCTTGGTGAAAGCGTTCGTGCCATTGCTGGCGGATTGGAAAAGGCCGGACGTCGAATGGCGCGGCAGCAATGTGCAGATCCGGCCGCGCCAGGGCCATGGCTTTTGCGAGCCGCCTCGGAGCGGTCAGCAGCAGATTCGAGGTCGCCACAATCGCCGAAAGGCCGAGCGAGTGCGCTGCAGTCAGCACGACGTTTCGTTGGCCGACGATGTTGGCGCGTCGCAAGGCATTCTGCAACTCCAGGTCGGTGCTGCCACTGGGGCGATAGCCCACATGTTCAGCAGCCAGGTAACCCTCCGCGCTCATGCGGCCGCGGCATGACGCCAGCGGATTCGAAGCACTCATCAGGACAACGAAGGTTTCGTCGAAAAGTCGTTGCTGGAAGAAGGTCGGCCCCATGGCCTCCCAGCTGCCAACTGCCAGATCGACCTGTCCGGCGAGCATCATTTGTCGGCCGTGCGACAGCGAAGCATCGACCGTCTCGAAGCGCACACCCGGCGCACGTCCACGCACGGCCTGCAGCAACGCCGGAATCATCACCAGCTGGCCAATATCGTTCAGGGCCAGACGAAAGACCCGACTGGAGGCGCCGGGATCGAAGTGACTGCGTTGGTCCGCCGCCTGCGACAGCTGCTCGATCGCCGCTTCGACCGGGCCTATCAACCCGTCGGCGAGTGGCGTCGGCATCATGCCGTCGGTGGTCCGAACGAACAGAGGATCGTCAAAGCGCTCACGCATGCGCTTGAGCGCATTGCTGACGGCCGATTGCGTCATGTCGACACGCTGGCCGGCGAGCGTGATGCTGCGCGTCAGGTAGATCGCCTGAAAGACGGGGAACAGGTTCAGGTCGATCGAATGAAGTTTCATGGAGGCTCCGGTGACGTCGCATGCTGCTCATGCGCGGCTGTCGAGCCGCTCTTAAGTCGACTCGGGTTCTCATAGGGTTGCCGGGAGGTCGGTGCCGCGGACGTTGCTTCGTTGGTTGGCTAAACCTTTGCACTCTCCCGTTGCGTCGTGACGCGACGGCTTTCTTCGGCCGCCGCCATTTGCTCCAACTTGCGACGAAAGCGGACCGCTCCCACGTCGATCGAAAATAGTACCGGCTTCTGCGACCAGAAATCGGAGCCGGCAAGTGCTTGCTGCTGAGCGTCCAGGATCGGTTTGTCCTGGTCCTCGAATGCGATTCGGCGCAACTCGCCCAGGCGCTTGTTGCTGGCTTCGTCCAGTTCGGCCGCACCGCGCGGGCTGGCTGAGGCGAAGTGGTAGTGCGTGGTGCGATCGGTTTCCGGCGTAAGGATGTGAATTCCGTAGATCCATCCGCGCGACTCGCGCTGGCCGCCAGGCGCATGAACCCCCACGTCGAGCAGGAAGCAGGCCGGCGGATACCAGGCAATATTCATCCACGCATCGACGTTTTTTCCGTCCTGTTTGAACAGCATGTCAAAGACCTGCGGCACTTCGACGTTCGGCGTCCATCGATCGACATGCAGTGCGCCGCTCTCTTCTCTGACTTCGGGCGACGCGGCCGTCATGCCTCTGGTCGCCAGCAACCCTTCATGCAGGAATGGCGTGTGACTGAGATCGACCAGGTTTTCGCCCATCAGTTCGTAGTTGGCGTTGATCACGATGTTTCCACGCGTGGTCTTGAACTCTTCAGGACGCTCAAGAACACCGTAGTCGGGGATCGATGACGGATCAGCCTTCTCCTCGCCCATCCAGATCCACACGAAGCCATGGCGCTCCTCGACCGGATAAGCGCGCACCCGCATCGCAGCCGGCACCTTGCCGTCTCCATGGGGGTTGTGGGCGCAAGCACCGCTGCAATCGAACTGCAAGCCGTGGTAGGCGCATTCGATCACGTCGCCTTTGATTTTGCCCATGTGCAACGGGATGAATCGATGTGGGCACCGATCCTGAAGTGCAGCAGGCAGGCCGTCGCTCCTCCGGAAAAAAACGATCGGGCTTTCGAGAATCGTGCGTGCGAACAGTTCGCCCTCCTTGACCGCGTTTGCCCAGCACGCCACATACCACGCATTCCTCACGTACTTCATCGCCAATTCCTTGATGGACGGCCCACGGAAGCTTACGGCTCCGTAATCGTCAGTGGATAAATCCGACGCGTGCGTAGCATTACGCCGCCGGCATGGCTGGCTCGCCAGCGTTGTCGAGCGCCTGCGACAACTCGCGCGCCGATCCCATCTGCCCCGCATGAAACATCAGCGGCGCGGCCTGCGTGCTGTCGAACGCATCGACTTTGCCGACGAGGATCGTATGGTCGCCCTCTTGATAGCGAGAGTATGTCGTGCACTCGAACGTGGCGACGCTGCCGCGTAGGCGCGGACAGCCGTCGAGACCGGTATCGAAGTGTTCTTCATGCGCCGCAAACTTGTCGGCTGTCGGGCGCGCGAAGTGGCTGGCCAGGGCTTTCTGCTCGACGCTCATGACAGAGAGGATGAACGAACGCGCCGCCACGAACACCTCTGCGCTACGAGCGTCGTCGCGGATGCTCCACAGGATCAGTGGCGGAGTCAGCGAGACAGAGGCGAATGAGTTGATCGTCACGCCCTCGCGTTTGCCGTCTTCACCGACGGTCGTCACCAGGCACACCCCCGTCGGGAAAGCGCCGAGCGCCTGCCGGAAGCGCCGCGCGTCATGCGTGTGCGGCGCGTCGCCAGTAATCAGCGTCCATGAATACATGGGCCAGTCTCCGTCTCGGTGTCAGTCTCGGTCTCGGTCTCAGTATTGGCCCTTGGGTTCCAGCCCGAGCATATGCTGGCCGACCATGGAGGAGACCGCGTCCCAGTTGAGGCTGATGTGGCGAGCGATGGCGTTCGAGTCGCGCCACATCCGCTGCAGCGGCTGATCCAGCGCCAGACCGTTGCCACCGACAGCGGCAAACAAGGTTTCCACGGCGCCTTGCGCCAGCTTCGTGGCATAGGCATGGTTGCGGCGATTGCGGATGCGCTTGTCAACGCTGATGATCTCGCCGCTCGCTGCGATTTGCTCGACTTCGGTGGTATCACGGTCGATCAGCAGCTTCGCGGCGTCTACCGCGGCAGCCGCCTCGGCAAGGCGCGACTGCACCGGAAAGAACTGGCTCAGACGATTGCCGCCGCCGGCCACCGCACCACGCGTCACGCGCGTCCCGCAGAGGTCGATGAAAGCTTCGACAGCACCCTGCGCCGTACCCAGGAGCGGCGCCACCAGGCACACCGGCACCGCCGACAGGAACGGGATGCGATAGATCGGGTTTGAATTTACGGCTGAGCCCGGAGGGGCGTTCGACGAAGCTTCAGCAAAGGTCAGCCGACGGTGCAGGGGAACAAAAGTCGGTTTGTCCATGACGATCGTTTTTGATCCAGTGCCGGCCTGACCGGCGACATGCCAGTTGTCTTCGATCGACCATTCGCTGCGCGGCACGAGGACGAAGCCGGCGCTCGGCGCACCGCCCTTCTCCGCCGACGGGAACTGCACGCCGACGATGCCCCATTGCGCGTTGTCGACGTTCGAGGCAAAGAGCCACCTTCCCTGAATCGTGAAGCCGCCCCCCACAGTCTCGGCCATCACCACCGGCGCATACGACGCGGCGCAGATGGCGCCGGGATCGCTTTGCCAGACGTCGTCTTGCGCCTCTGCCGGGAACGTGCCGAGCATCCACTGGTGGATGGCGCCGAGCGAACAGCCCCATGACGATGCGGTGCAGCCGCGGCCGAGTTCGCTGACGATGTCATAGAACGCGGTGAAGCCGTACTCGTAGCCGCCATAGCGGGCCGGCTGCATCAGGCGAAAAAAGCCGGCCTCACGAAACTTGTAGGTGGCTTCTTCGGAGACGCGACGTGCCTGCTCGGTCGCCTGCGCCTTTTGGTGCAGGTAGGGAACCATCGCGCGTGCTGCGTCGATGAGCGACGAGAGCGGCGGCGCGTCGATGACCGGACTCGTGCGGCCCGGTGCCGGCGGGGAGAAAGCGTGACGGCGCTCAGCGCTGGCGGTGTCGTTGTGCATCAGAGGCTCCTGGTTGACGGAAAAGTGACGGGGGATGGTATGGGCGCTACACCACATGCTGCCAATCTATGCGATTATTATTTGCATTCGCAACTAATAAATCGGGGGTTTTCCCTAAGACGATCCACGACAGCAGCAGAGCGACTGCTACACTCATGACCACTATGAGTAAAGTGCGTCCTGAGCCAAAAGTTAAGCTGATAGCAGCTAGTGGCAACGTTTCCGTCAGGCTCCAGCGATCCAGCAAGGCCCGCAAGATTGCCGACCACGATCTGGAAGATTCCGTCCCTTATTTACTTGCGCGCGCAGGTATGCGCATGGGCCAGGCCTTCACTCAAGAACTGAAGCAGTTTGAATTGACTTTGACCGAATGGCGTGTGTGCGTTGCGTTGTTCCATGAGCCGCAGCAACGCTTGGCGGACCTGGCAATGCACACCTCGACCGACCCATCGACGCTGTCGCGCACTGTCGACGGGTTGCTGCGCCGCCACCTTTTGATCCGCGGCCGCTCGAATGCCGACGGGCGAGCCCTTGCGCTGAGCCTGACGGCCGAAGGGAGCGAGCTCGCACAGCGGGTGATACCGCTTGCGCAGCTCTACGAGCGCATCGCGCTCGCGAACTTCAACGCCGAGCAAAGCCGCGCGCTGCGCGACGGCCTGAAGCAAGTCTTCGAAAACATGGCGCTGCTGGATCCGGCCAACTGAGCCAATCGTCGCGACGCCGCCTTCGCTGCGAGCGGACTGCGCTTGCGACTCGCGTGCCCGCCTGGGCCTCGCGTTGCCTCTCCCGTCCTGCGCACAGTCTGCGCCGAAGCACACGCAGCAGTAGTGGTTTTCCGCGATGCCCGCCGGGACTCGATGCCTGATGATGATGACTGGCTGGGGATCCCGTGCGCAATCACGCGTGCACCAACAAAATGCGCGGCTCAGGCCATCGCAGAGACAAAGGCGCAGAGACAAAGCCATGCGATCGACCCTGCGCTTTAGCGTGATCCGGCTGCGCGCGCAGGAGGTTGTCAAGACCGACATGCCGTCCCCATTCGCCATCCATCATTCGAGAACCATATGACACATCGACGCACCTTCGTCTCCGGTCTGCTCCTCAGCATGGCTGCCATCGCCCTTTCGCCCGCGCAAGCGCAGGTAGCGCCCAAAGGCGATCCCATCAAGATCGGCGGCTCATTGCCTCTGACCGGTCCGCTGTCGGCCACCGGCCTCATCCACAAGCTGGTCGGTGAGATTTATGTCGACGATCTGAACAAGCGCGGCGGCCTGCTCGGCCGGCCGGTCGAATGGGTTTTGAAAGACGATCAGTCGAAACCGGATCTGGCACGCACCCTCTACGAGCAACTGATCACCGGCGACAAGGTCGACCTCCTTATTGGCCCCTATGGCACGGGCAACATCTTGTCGGCGATGGGTGTCGCGCAACGCTACAGCAAGACGCTGGTGCACCACACGTTCGGCATTCCAAGCCTGGCCAAGTACGAGCAGCAGTTTTTATCGTGGCCGATGGGCATCAAGCCGCAAGTCACCGTGCCGAATATGCTGCTCGACGCGCTGGAGGCATCGGGGCAGGCACCGAAGACGTTTGCCGTCGTCAGCAGCAAGTTTCCGTCGGTGCAGTTCGTCGCCAACGGCGCACGCGAAGAACTGAAAAAGCGCGGTCTGAAAGAGGTGCTGGCGCTCGAATGGGATTTCGGCAATCGCGACTACGGTCCCATCGCGGGCCGGCTGAAAGAGGCGAACCCCGATCTGATCTTCGCCGGGTCGCTCGGGCTCGAGCCGACACAGTTGCTCGATGCCATGAAGAAGATCGACTATCAGCCGCGCTGGCAGTTTTATCTGTACCCGGCGCCGGGTCCTCTGGCCAACGCAGCGGAAGGCAAAGGCGCCTTGTCGGTGGCCGTTTTCGAGAACCATGCACCGTTCACCGACAGTCCGCTGGCCGCGAACTTGGTCAAGACCTTCAAGGAACGCGCTGCCAAGGCAAACCTGCCGGACACCGACGTCGAGACCCAGGCCGCCACTTCGTTTGCCGCCTGGCAGATCATCGAGGCCGCCGTCAACGCCACGAAGTCGCTTGACGACAAGAAGATGGCCGAATGGCTGCGCAAGAATCGGATCGACACCATCGTCGGCACCCTTCGGTTCGACGAGGCCGGCAACTTCGGCGACGACCTGCAAAACATCAAGCAGGTGCAGAACGGCAAATGGGTTGTTGTGTGGCCCGCCAAGCGCGCAGCGCCAAACGCCAAGCTCATGACGCCGTGACGACGCCGGTTCGATGAACTGGCCGAGCGGCACGCTGCTGGCGCAAGCGATCGCCAGCGGTTTGTTCACCGGCTCGCTGTACGGCCTGCTTGGCCTCGGCCTGAGCCTGTCCTGGGGTCTGCTCGGGCAAATCAATCTGTCGCACTTCGCGTTCGCCATGGCGAGCGGCTACCTGACGTACGAATTGGGCACGCGCGGTGTCGATCCACTGTTCGCCTTCGCACTGATGCCGCTGCTATTCTTCGCCATCGGCGCCGGGGTGCAATGGGTGACGGCGAAATTTCATGTCACGCCTTTCAATTCGCTGCTCGCCACCTTCGGTCTGACGATCATCGTCGAAGCCTTGCTCCAGTGGATCTGGACGGCCGACTATCGGCGTCTGGAGACGCACTATTCCGATCTCAAGGGCAAAGTCGGCAGCGTCTTCCTGCCGCTGCCGGAGATGCTGACCCTCATCGTCAGCGTCACTGCTGCGACGCTCGTCTGGTTGGCTTTCAAGCGCAGCGACATCGGCAAGGCGATGCGCGCGGCCGCCGAGGACGCGCCGATCGCCGTCGCATTCGGCATCAACCAGGGTGCGCTGGCGCTCGGCTTGGCGGGACTCGGCGCTGCGCTCGCTGCAGCCGCCGGCGTGTGCATCGCGCTGACCTACACCCTGGCGCCATCGCAGATCTATTCCTGGATCGGCGTTGTTTTCGCCTGCGTGATGCTTGGCGGGCTGGGCCGCCCGTTCGGCCCGCTCATCGCCGGTTGCATCATTGGCGTTGTCGAGGCGATCACCATGGCAGTGACGGCGCCGGCGTGGGCACCGCTGGTGTCGTTTTCGCTGCTGTTGATCGTCTTGTTGGCGCGGCCTGGACGCGCATGACCAAGCCCCCGCTCAATTCGGGCGGCCGCGCGGTGCTGACATGAAAGTGCCTCTGACCTGGCTCATTGCCGCCGGCATTGTCCTGGGCGCCGCGCCGTTCCTGGGTTTGCCGGCCAATTACGAATCGCTGATGTATCTCGTCTTCCACTGGATCGCGCTGGCGACGTCTTGGAACCTGCTGTCGGGTTATTCCGGCTACTTTTCATTTGGCCACGGTGCGTTCTTCGGCATCGGCATGTACACGACGGCGACGTTGACGACGCGCTTCGATGTCCCGTTTCTATGGACCTTGCCGGCGGCGGCGCTGATTGCAGCGCTGTTTGCGATCGCGCTTGGCGCCGTCGCATTCCGCGTGCGCTCGGTACGTGGCGAGTTGTTCGCGCTGTTGACCCTGGCCGCCACCTTCGTCGTCGCCACCATCATCGTCAACACGCCCATCGACGGCGGCTCGGGCGTTTACCTGAGCGCTGTCCCGGTGCCGGTGCTGTCGCCGAGACCGTCAGGAACGTTCTACCTCATGGCGCTGGCGGTGGCGCTGGTCTCGGTCGTCATCGCGTTGACCGTGTATCAATCACGCTTCGGCCTCGGCTTGTTCGCGATCCACGACGACGAGGACGTCGCCGAAGTGATGGGCGTGCCAACCTACCGCTACAAGCTCGCGGCACTGGCACTGTCGAGCGGGCTGGCCGGCATCGTCGGCGGCATCCAGGCGCTCTTCGTTTCCTACGTGACCACCGCCGACACCTTCGGCGTCACGCTGCCGCTGACCGTCGTGCTGATGGCGGTGCTCGGTGGCACCCGGCACTGGCTCGGGCCAGCGGTCGGCGCTAGTGCGATCACGGCGCTGCTCTATTCGTTCACGTCGGGCGACAGCGCGCTCATCGGCAAGATCGTGATGGGGCTGGTGCTGATCGGCGTCATTCTCTTCATGCCCCAAGGGATCCTGGGCCGCTGGGCGCGACGCCCGCACCCAAAGCCGCCGCGCACTGCAACGACGACTTCGACTATGACGGCCACCAGCGTCAAGAGCGAGCAGTCACCGCATGCCGCGTCGATTGCCGTACCCGCCCATGTGCCCGGCGCCATGCCCGCCGACGTTCTGCTGCGCACGCGCGCGCTGGCCAAGTCGTTCAATGGTGTAAACGCGCTCGCCGGTGTCGACGTCGAGGTGCGGCGCGGCGAGATCCTTGGCCTGTTGGGGCCGAACGGCTCGGGCAAATCGACCTTCATCAACGTCGTCAGCGGCCACTATGCGGCAACCAGGGGCACGGTCGACCTGCTGGGCACGCATATCGCCCACCTCCCCGCGCACCGGGTTGCCGGCAGCGGCATTGCCCGCACCTATCAAATTCCGCGTCCGTTCGCGGGCTTGTCGGTGCTCGAAAACGTCGCCCTGCCGGCCATGTTCGGCGCCGAACGGTTGAGCCGCCGCGAGGCCGAAGCCCAGGCCTGGCAATGGCTCGCGTTCACCGAACTGACCGCGCGCGCCGGCGCCTTGCCAGACGCGCTTAACCTGCACCAGCGCAAGTTCCTCGAGTTCGCGCGTGCGCTGGCCGCACGGCCCAAGCTGTTGATGCTCGACGAGGTGCTTTCAGGGCTGACGCCGACCGAGATCGACGCCGCGGTGGCATTGATCGAACGCATCCGCGCGCGTGGGACGACCATTGTCTTCGTCGAGCACGTGATGCGTGCCGTCAATGCGTTGTGCGATCGCGTGGTGGTGTTCAACCGCGGAGAGGTGCTGGCGACCGGGCTTCGGGCCGAAGTCTTCGCGCGGCCCGACGTGATCGAGGCTTACCTGGGCAAGCCGCTCGAAGCGACGGCCGAGCGCGCCGCGCCTCCAGGCCCCGAGGCCGCCGGAATGATCGCCCATGCTTGAACTGCGATCGATCCGCGTCAACTACGGTCAGGCGGTTGCACTGTGGGACGTATCGCTTACGGTGGCACCCGGCGAGTTGCTGTGCGTGGTCGGTCCGAACAGTGCCGGCAAGAGCACATTGATCAACACCGTGGCCGGCCTGAACCGCGTCAGCGCGGGCACGTTGACCCTGGACGGCAAGAACCTGGCACATCTGGCGCCGCATCGGCTCTGCGCCGAGGGCATCGCGCTGGTACCTGAATCACGGCGGCTGTTCACGCAGATGAGCGTGCGTGAGAATCTCGAACTCGGAAGCTACGCCCGCCATGCGAGGCCACATCGCGCGCAATCGATGGACAAGGTCTGCGCACTATTTCCGATCCTCGCCGAACGCCTGGAACAAATTGCCGGATCGCTGTCAGGCGGCCAGCAGCAGATGGTCGCGATCGGCCGCGCGCTGATGGCACGGCCGCGATTGTTGCTGCTTGACGAGCCATCGCTCGGCTTGGCACCGACGATCGTCGTCGACCTGTTCGATGCAATCCGTCGTGTCCACGCCGAAGGCATCGCCGTCCTCCTGGTCGAGCAGAACATCGGTATGGCGCTGTCGATCGCAGAGCGCGCGGCGGTGCTCGAAGAAGGCCGCGTCGTCACGGTCGGCACGCCCGCCGAACTGCAGTGCCGTCCGGAGATCCGGCGAGCTTACCTGGGCTCGGACATCGACATCGAACCGGCCGTTCCAATCAACCCACCACAAGGAGCATTCCCATGAGCGACACCCCCATCAAAGTCACCCGCGAGCAGATTCTCGAAGCCAGCAAAGGCATGCTGCAAAAGCAGTTCTACATGGTGCACTCGACGGCAACAAACGGGCTTGGCCCGATCATGCAGAACCTGCCGGCGCATCTGGAACACCAATGCAAGATGGAGCAGGAAGGGATCATGCTGGCCGCTGGCCCGCACTGGACCGACGATGAAAAGGAATGGCTCGGCGATGGCACTTTCGTAATCCGCGCGAAATCGCTTGCCCATGCCAAGGAAATCGCTGCGGCCGATCCGATGCACAAGGCGGGGGCGCGCTCGTTCGCCGTTCGGCCTTGGTTGATCAACGAAGGTGGCTTCACGCTGCGCGTCACCTTTGCCGATGGCAAGTTCAAGCTCGAGTGACGAAGCGCGCGAACAAAAATCTGCGCTGCGTTGCCGAAGTGCTGGAGTGCCGAACTCCGGCAAGCCGCTGCTGGCGGAACCTCGCTGCTCGGCCTACAACGATCTCTTGCGCGGGAGCCGATCCCGGTCGTGACTGCCGCGCAGATGCAGTTCGATCGGTCCGGCGGGAACCACGCCGCTGGGATTGACCTGCGCCATTGAATAGTAGACCCGCTTGATGGTCTCGAAGTCGACCGTTTCGGCGATACCGGGCCATTGATAAAGCTCGCGCAGGTAATTTGAGAGATTGCGGAACTCGTGCAAGTGCTGACGATTGCACTTGAAGTGCGCGTAGTAAACGCTGTCGAAGCGGATCAAGGTGGTGAACAGCCGCCAATCCGCTTCCGTGATGAGCTCGCCACAAAGATACCGGCGTTTGTCCAGCAAGTCCTCGACCCAGTCGAGCGCTGCGAACAACTTTGCAAACGCACCGTCGTAAGCCGCTTGCGACTTGGCGAAGCCACAGCCGTAAACGCCGAAATTTATATCCGGGACGATTCTTGCATTGATGCGGTCGATCTCCTCACGCAACGCAGCAGGGTACAAATCGAGCGACCCGCTGGCCCACTCATCGAACTGCGCGTTGAGCATCCGCATGATTTGCGAAGACTCGTTGTTGACGATGGTCCAGGACACCTTGTCCCAGAGGGTGGGCACAGTGACGCGTCCGGTGTAGTCCCGCATCGCGCGAACATAGGCACGGTGGAGTTCGAAAACGCCATCGATGGGCTCGAGATCTCGGCCGATCCCGCTCGAAAATGCCCAACTGCGCTGGGTCGGCAAGTCTGCAAAAGACACCGAGACAATATCCTCCAGCCCTTTCAGCCTGCGCGCGATGAGCGTCCGGTGCGCAAAGGGGCAACCCGCCGATACGAAGAGGTGATAACGCCCGGGAGCAGCCGGGAAACGAGAAGAGCCGTCGGCAGTGATCTGCGCGTCGAATACCTGCTCTCTCGTCAAGAACGAAAGATCGGCGCGGTACCGTGCGTCGTCATCGAGCCACCGCCCCTCTATGAGCATCCCCATCGGTCAGATCTCAAGGCACGTAACTGGTCTGGTCTGGATTGCCGATGTGGCGATCCCAGCGAACCACGCGAGCGTTGTCGAACAGACCAGCTCGGGTGAATGGATCTTCGTCATTGAATCTCTGGGCATCCTTGTGCGAATCGGCCTCAACAACCAGAAAGCTGCCGAGTTTGGAGCTGACGTCATCGCCCGCGCACATCGGCCCACCTTGAACCACAGCCACGCCGTTCTTCTTGGCGCCGACATGGGAGCCGATGTATTCGCGATGCGCCTTAAGCAGCTCGTCGCGCAGTTCGCTTCCGCCTTGTTTGTCGAAGCAAATTCGCAGGTAAAGCATGGGTGTCTCCGTGATTGGATGGCGTGCGCTTAATGAGTCTACTCCCTGGCGAACGTCGCCACCTCCGAGATCACGCCCGCGCCGGGCACAAAAAAAGGGCGCCCCGCGCCCTCTTGGTCAAGCAATCTTCGATTTGCTTACTTCTTCATCATCATTCCGTCTTTGTGCATCGTTTCGCCGTCCTTCATCATCATCTTGCTGCCGTCTTTTTTCATTACGGTGCCATCAGCCATCACCTTGCTGCCGTCCGACATCATCATTTCCTTGGTCATCGGCATGGCCTTGCCCTTGTCCACCATCATCATCTTGCCGTCCTTCATCATCACATCGCCGTCCTTCATTTCCTGGGCGAACGCGACGCTGGCGGCCAGCATCATCGATGCGATCAAAACTGCTTTTTTCATTTCGTTTCCTTGAGTGTCAAGATTTATCTACAAAAATCGGGAACTGATTCAAATACGCTTGCTGCTTTTTGCTGCTGATAGATGTGCCCTTAAAGAAGTTTCCAAAAGATACCTCTGCCTACCTCGCCGCGCCAGTGTAGGACTGCGCGGTTAACTTTGTGTCCGCTGTCGAACACGTCCCACCAAGAACGACGTCGAGGTCGTCATACTTCGGCGAGTTCAGCCGGCAGGTTACGGTGATTACCTGCGCGGAACGTAGGTCTGCTCTTTCATCGGGCGTAGGGAGCCAACGCATGTCGGAACCGCATTTGCGCAAAACTCCACCTACGCGATGCTTGGGGATTAGTCGCGCAGCGCGTCGAGGGCGCATCTGTGATCAGCGCGGCGGAGAGATGACGTGCTGATGCAGGCTGGCGATCTCGTCGACAGCGTCCGGTTCCCACTCCACAGCGTTGTGTCGCTGCAGCCGAACTAACGCGGCGAGCGGGGCAAGCGCAGCCGCGTTCGGCGGCTGTGGAGATGCGCAACGACTGAACGACTTGGTGGAAAGGCCCTGGTTCCGGCGAAAGCCTTATGGCAAATGCGATGGCGCGAACGCAACGCGCCGTGCCGCCCCGATCCACTACACTCGTGCAGTCAGGAGAGCGCCCTGCCAGACAGGGCCGCCGAAGGCGCAGGAACCATCCGAACGCTCAGGTACCAGGGACTGACGAGGCGCTTGCATGCTGAGGCGCTTCCTTGCTGGAGAGAGGCGGCGTCATTCGCAGCCCGCCGAAGGAGCAAACCGCCCATCGCGACGGTGAATCTCTCAGGTACCGAGGACAGCGAGGGTGGCCCATGACTCGCGTCATGGATTTCGACTGCCCCCGACCTGAGTTGCTCGATGTCCGCTTCATCCGACGAAACGCAAATCCTGCAACACACGCCGCTGCACGCGTTGCATGTCGAGCTTGGCGCGCGGATGGTGCCGTTCGCCGGCTACTCGATGCCGGTGCAATATCCCACCGGCCTCATGGCCGAACATCGCCACACGCGCGCGGCCGCCGGCCTGTTCGATATCTCGCACATGGGCCAGTTGCGCCTTGTCGGCAGCGCTGCCGCGGCGGCGTTCGAGAGCCTGATGCCGGTCGATGTGATCGACCTGCCTGTCGGCAAGCAGCGCTACGGGCTGCTCCTCAACGAGGGTGGCGGCATCCTCGAAGATCTGATGCTTTTCAAGGAAGCGACCGATCGATTGTTCGTCATCGTCAACGGTGCCTACAAGGCTGCCGATCTCGCGCACATCACATCCATGCTCGGCTCACGCTGCGAGATCGAACCGCTGCCCGAGCGCGCGCTCTTGGCGCTGCAAGGACCGCAGGCGGCTGCCACTTTGGAGGCGCTGTCGCCCGGCATCTCGCGGTTCGTCTTCATGACCGGCGGCCCGGTGGTGATCGGCGGCATCGACTCCTTCGTCACGCGCAGCGGCTACACCGGCGAAGATGGCTTCGAAATTTCCGTGGCGGCGAAAGACGCGCAAGCGTTGGCGCGCCTGCTGCTCGCACAACCGGGCGTGCTGCCGATCGGCTTGGGCGCCCGCAACTCGCTGCGCCTGGAAGCTGGCCTCTGTCTTTACGGACATGACATCGACGCCACGACCACGCCGGTGGAGGCCTCCCTCACCTGGGCCGTTCAGAAAGTGCGGCGGACGGGCGGTGCGCGCGCCGGAGGCTTTCCGGGCGCCGACAAGGTCCTGAAGCAACTCGCTGTGGCGACCTCTGCTTTGCCGTCGATCGACCACACAGTGCTCACTCGAAAACGCGTCGGCCTGGTGGCGCTCGAGCGCGTCCCAGTTCGCGACGGCAGCCTGCTGCAATCGTTCGAGGGCCATGACATCGGCAGCGTGACCAGCGGCCTGCTCGGGCCCACTGCGGATCGGCCGATCGCCATGGGCTATGTCGCTGCTGCGTTCGCGGCGCCTGGGACGCGTGTGCAAGCGCTGGTGCGCGGCAAGCCGGTGCCGATGGAAGTCACGGCCATGCCGTTCGTGTCGACGCACTATTTCCGCGGCTGAATGTGGCGCACCCTTTCATCAGCGGCTCTCGCTGACCGATCGTCTATCTGATGACTCACCCGCTCAGACACCCGAATTGACCGATCCCCTAAGTTCGGTTTCTTTTGTCCCTCCCCCAACCATTGTTTCGCTCGAGGAGTTCGCATGAACGTCAAATACACCAAAGACCACGAGTGGGTCGAAGTCACCGGCAGCGCCGATGCGCCCGCCGGCGTCGGCATCACCGCGCATGCGCAGGATGCGCTGGGCGACATCGTCTTTGTCGACCTGCCCGAGGTCGGCAAGCGCTTCGAGCAAGGCGAAGTGGCGGGCGTGGTCGAGTCGGTCAAGGCGGCGGCCGATGTACTGATGCCGATCAGCGGCGAAGTGGTCGAGGTCAACGACGCGCTGCGCGCCGATCCGTCCTTGGCCAACAGCGATCCGCTCGGCACTGGGTGGTTCTTCAGGGTGAAGCCGAGCGACGCGGCGCAACTGGATGCGCTGATGGCGGCGCCGGAGTATCAGCTGTTCTCTGCAGAGAAATAGGAACGCGAAAGCGGACTACCGAACGCAGAAGGCGCAGAGGTTTCGCAGAGGTTTCGCAGAGGACGCAGAGGACGCAGAGGACGCAGAAGTAGAACCAAATTTTTATTTGAATCTTTTGCGCCTTCTGCGAAACGTCTGCGACTTCTGCGTCCGGTAGCTTTTTCATCGTCTAAGAAGTAGCCCCATGTCTTGTTCAACTCAATCGTCCAACTCGCTCTCTACCGCCGACGAGTTCGTCGCGCGCCATATCGGGATAGCGCCCGAAGACGAAGCACGCATGCTGGCAGTCGTCAGCGTTGCGACGCGTGCGGCGCTGATCGATGCGGTGGTGCCGAAGGCGATCCGGCGCACGCAGGCGATGAATCTGCCGGCGCCTTTGAGCGAAGCCGATGCGCTGTCCGAACTGCGGTCGATGGCGGGCATGAATCAGGTCGCGCGCAACTTCATTGGCCAGGGCTACTACGGCTCGCACACGCCGGCGGTGATCCTGCGCAACGTGCTGCAGAACCCGGCTTGGTACACCGCCTATACGCCCTACCAGGCCGAGATTTCGCAGGGGCGGCTGGAAGCGCTGCTGAACTTCCAGACCATGGTTTGCGACCTGACCGGCATGGCCGTTGCCAACGCCTCGATGCTCGACGAAGCCACGGCAGCGGCCGAAGCCATGACGCTGGCGCGACGGAGCTCCAAGAGCAAGAGCCCGGTGTTCCTGGTGGCCGGCGATTGTCATCCGCAGACCATCGACGTGCTGCGCACGCGCGCCGCGCCGCTCGGTATTGAAATCAAGTTGAGTACTCACAGCGACACGCTCGACACGCTAATGGCCCAGGGCGGCTACT
>JBDSYU010000014.1:0-20327 GCA_039925525.1 Variovorax sp. | reverse complement strand
AGCCGGTCGGCGCGGATGCAGCAGGCCACGGTAGTGATGCCCTGGTCGGCCACGACCATGCCGCCGTAGCCGCCGTCGAACGACAGCACCGGCAACAAGCCTGCAGGCAATGAGGCGCCGCTGAAATTGGCTTTGAAGGCGAACAGTTGTCCCGGGTGCCGGGCTTCTCGTTGGGCGGGTCGCGCGGATGGCAACACCTCCCAGGAGCCATGCGCCGCGATGGTGATGGGCGCACGCAGTGACAGCAGGTCCTCCTGATCGACGGCGCGCGCCGTACAGCGCCAATCGCCGGCGCCGCCATTGATAGCCTGCACCGACCAGGGTTGCAGCACCGTTGCGCCAGCGGCGCGCGCGCTCTCCAGCAGAAGGGTGTCCAGGGTCTCGCGACCGAGCGCGCGGCCCCAGCGCCAACGCGCATCGCTGGCCGCCGGCAGCGCGGCCATCACCTGCTCGTTGCCGCGCATCAACGCCACGTGCCGCAATTCAGGGCCGGCAGAGGCCTCGAACGCCGCGCCGATGCCCAGCGCGTCGAGTAGCGGCAGGTTGCTCGCTGCAATGCACTCGCCGCAAACCTTGCGACGCGGAAAGCGCTGCTTCTCGACCAAGGCAACCGACCAGCCGGCGCGCGCCAGCAGGATCGCCGCCGAGGCACCCGCCGGTCCGGCGCCGATGATCACGGCATCGAAATGGCGTTCGGATTCAGCTGCGTGCGGCATGCCCGCATGCTGACACGAAAGTCGCGGGCCAGAAGTAATGTTTCAATAGGCTGTCCACCCAGAAGAGTCTGAGAGCCTGGAGTTGCCAAGCTTCAGCACTCGCAGTGAAACACCCAAGTGAACAGCCAAAAGAATGTCAGACTGACGTTCGAAGGTCGGAAAATTGGTGACGAGCCGAGTCCGCGATGGGCCCGAGGCTGGCGGCCCAGGCCATTGGTATCAGCGTCGGAACTCGGCAGGCGGTGCTCACCATCGGAGACGGCAAGCGCCAGTCGCCCGCGTTTGCTCTCCTCGCCCCTGCCTTTCAATCAAGATACCTGCATGACAGATCCACGCTTCCGGAGGACCTTGTGACCACACCGCAATGGCCCCCTGTGGCCGCAGTGGCGAGCGCCGCCGGTAACTGGGTCGATCTCGATCGCGCAAGCATCGCCGATCTAAACGCCGCGTTCAAAACCGGCAGTTTGTGCTCCGAGCAACTCGTACAGATGTGCTTGGCGCGTATCGAGGCTTATGACAAGCAGGGACCGAGGCTCAACGCCATCATCACACTCAATGCAAGCGCCTTGCGAACCGCTCGTGAACTCGACCGCGAGCGCGGAACCAGTGGGCCACGTTCGCTTCTGCATGGAATTCCGGTCGTGCTGAAGGACAACCTCGATACCTTCGACATGGCAACGACGTGTGGGTCGGTATTGCTCAAAGGTTCGGTTCCGCCGGATGATGCCTTCATCGTCAAACGCCTGCGCGATGCAGGTGCCGTCATCTTGGCCAAGGTGAACATGTCGGAGTTTGCGTCGGCAGGAACCTTCAGTTCAATTCTGGGGCAGTCGCGCAATCCACATGACCTGGCTCGTTCGCCCGCCGGCTCGTCGAATGGCACCGCGGTTGCGATTGCCGCAACATATGCGCCGCTCGGACTTGGAACCGACACCGGCGGCTCAATTCGCGGGCCCGCTGCTGCCAACGGAATCGCCGCGCTCAAACCGACGCTTGGCCTGCTGAGCCGCGACGGCCTCGTGCCACTGGCGTTGAGCCTGGACACACCCGGCCCCATGGCCCGCAATGTCTACGACTTGGCGGTTTCTCTGGGAATCATGGCTGGCGTTGATCCTGGTGATGCGGCAACGGCACAGTGCGCCGGCAGAAACCATATGGATTACACGAGCGACCTGGATCCAAATGCGCTGAATGGCGCGCGTCTCGGAGTAGCGCGTGACTTCATGGGCCTCGACTCTGACGTCGACTGGATCGCCGAGGCCGGATACGAAGCCATGGCGCGCGCCGGCGCAACGCTTGTCGACGTGCATTATCCAAAATGGCTGATTGACGCCAAGGACGCTTTGTTCCACGCAATCCGACTGCCTGAATTCAAGTCCCAGATCGCCAATTACCTAGCCACCACCGGCGCCGGATTTCCCAAGAGTCTCGGCGAGTTGATAGCCCGAACCGCGCTGATCCATTCACCCGATGACGAGGGTCACGGCACCAACCCGGGGCGATGGGCGCAGTTCAAGCTGGAGGAGAACAGCAGCACGTTGGAGGACTACCGCTACACCGCAGTACGCGACCACGGATTGCCGCTCATTCGTGCCGTCGTCGACGGGATTCTTGCGGCACAGAGCCTTGATGCCATCGTCTATCCCACTGCGCCACGCAGGCCTGTGGTGGTCGCAGGCACTGTGCCGAGCCCATCCGGCCTGAGCCCGGGATCGGCAACCAATATTGCCAGCCTGGCCGGTTGTCCAGATCTGGTTGTACCAGCCGGTTTCACTGGTGACGGTCTACCGGTCGGCATGTCGTTTCTTGGTTTGGCTTTCAGCGAAGCCAAGTTGCTGAGTCTCGGCTTCAGCTTTGAGCATCACACCCGCGCGCGCCGCGCCCCGGTGCACACACCTACCTTGCCGGGAGACTGGATCCGCCTTCCATGAAACGCACAACTGAAACAACGCGCACTTGCCGTTGCGCTAAGCATGTCAGCTCGTCAGCTTGGCGATCGATCTTGGCAACAGTTCGGCTATCGCGGTGCGCAACCAGCGATGGCCTGGGTCTCGGTGCATTCGCTCGTGCCACAACACCTTGATGCTCAGCCTCTTGACTCGGAAGGGCAGTGAAACAGCGCGGATGTTGTGGAGATCGCTGAGTGCAAAGCGCGCGAAATTAGGCGCGGTCAACAGGTAGTTGGTCTTTCGCAAAATCAACGGCGCCGCAAAAAAATGCGGCAGGCTCAGCGCGACTTTGCGCCTCACCTTGCTACCCGCCAAGGCTTGCTCCACCGGCCCAGGCCCTCTGCCGGGCGGCTCGACCACGATATGCAACGCATCCAGGTATTGCGCCATCGAGATGCTCTCGTGGATGTGCGGATGATCGGCGCGCAGCATGCACACGTACGGGTCCTGGAACAATGAGATCTGGCGAAACCCGCCTTGCAGCCCGGGGAGATGGCCGATCGCAAAATCAGCTTCTCCGTTGATCAGCGCATCGCGATAGGCATCGATTCGCAAGTGCAGTACCTTGAGGCTCAGGCGCGGCGCGTTGCGGGTCAGGTGGTCGCTGATGATGGGCAGATAAATCAGCTGCCCGATGTCTGACAGGAGAAGGTTGAAGCAACGTGTTGTTGTCGACGGAACGAATTCGCTACTACCCAGGATCGACGCTCGCATCATCGCCAACGCTGCTTCGAGAGGCTCGAGCATTGCGTGTGCCGAAGGCGTCGGCAACATGCCGCCGCTGGTGCGGACAAACAGCGGGTCGTTGCACAACTCGCGCAGCCTGGCCAATGAATGGCTCACTGTGGACTGCGTCAGGCCCAGCTCCATGCCCGCGGCTGTGACACTGCGGTGCTTGGCGACAGCCAGCAGTACGCGGATCAGATTGAGGTCGAATCGGCCATCATTCATGGGCAACAGGCATATTGCATATGCCTTACATCGATTGGACACATGGTAGCGCCTGGCGCTAGCATCAATCCTGATGCTCAGTGCGTTGTCACATCATTCTCTGCCGGCCAAGCCCGGTTGCGAGTTCTGGCACGGCTCGCAAACTGGCGCGCGTGTTCGCGAGTCAACGGGGGCTGATTGAACACAAGTCAACCCATATTGGAGTTTCGCAACTACCGGATGGGCTTCAAGGACGACGGGCGGGTGCATGACCTGATCAGCGATTTGAGCTTTTCGGTGCGAAAGGGCAGTGTGTTGGGGGTCGTCGGAGAATCGGGTTGCGGCAAGAGCATGACGGCCCTGTCGGTGTTGCGGTTGTTGCCTCCCTCCGCCGTTGTGCAAGGCGGCGAGATCTTGTTCAACGGAGAAAACCTGCTCGACAAGTCCGAGCGCGCCATGGAGCAGATCCGCGGTCGCGACATCTCGATGGTGTTCCAGGAGCCGATGACGTCGCTGAACCCGGTGCATACGGTCGGACGCCAGATCGGCGAGGTTTTTCGCATCCACCGTGCCGAAATGAGCGCCGACGAACGGCGCACCGCCACCATTGATTTGCTGCGTGAGGTTGGCATCGCCAATCCGGACCAGCGCTGCGACCAATACGCACACCAGCTCTCGGGCGGCATGCGGCAACGCATCATGATCGCAATGGCGGTCGCGTGCCGACCTCAATTGCTGTTGGCGGACGAACCGACCACGGCACTTGACGGCACCATCCAGGCGCAAGTGCTGGCTCTGATGCAAGACCTCAAGGAGCAGACCCAGGGGTCGATCATGTTGATCACCCACAACCTGGGCGTCGTCGCCGAGACCTGCAGTGAAGTGGTCATCATGTATGCGGGCCGAGTGGTTGAAAGTGGCACCATCGAGGATATTTTCGACCGGCCTACTCACCCCTACACCCGGGGTCTGCTGGCCTCTCTGCCCTCGCTGGTCGGCGACGCCGGAGAGCTGTATTCAATCCCCGGTTCGGTGCCTTCGGTCGAGAATTTTGAGCGCGGTTGCCGCTTTGCTCCCCGGTGCGAGCTGCGGCGCGATTCGTGTACGCGTGACGTGCCGCTCCTCACCGAAACCGCGACCGGGCATGCGGTGGCATGCTGGGTTACCGGTGCGGGCAAAAAGGCATGAGTGCCCTGCTTGAAATCCGGGGACTGAAGAAATACTTTGGCCTCAAGCGGCCGATGTTCCAGAGGGCGCACCAATACGTTCACGCCCTTGACGGCATCGATCTGGACCTGTGCGAAGGCGAGACGTTAAGCGTGGTCGGAGAGTCGGGTTCGGGCAAATCCACGCTGGGTCGCACGGTCGTTCGGCTGGAAAACCCGACCGAAGGGACCATCAGGTACCAGGGACAGGATGTCAGGAGTCTGCGCGGTGCGCGCGCTCAGGAATACCGCCAGCAGATCCAGATGGTGTTTCAGGATCCGTACGCTTCGCTGAACCCTCGCCTGACCGTTGGCCACGCCATTGCAGAGCCCATGCTTGTGCACCACAAGGCACCGGACCGACGAGCCGCCAAACATGCCGTCGGCGAGTTGCTCAAAAGGGTTGGCCTGCGCCCGGAAATGGCTTCCTCGTATCCATTTGCGTTTTCCGGCGGTCAACGCCAACGTATCGGCATCGCTCGGGCGCTGTCACTCAACCCCAAAATACTGATCTGCGACGAGGCCGTGTCTGCACTCGACGTATCGGTGCAGTCGCAGATTCTGAATCTGTTCAACCAGCTCAAGACCGAGCTGGGCCTGACTTATCTGTTCATCACGCACGATCTGTCGGTGGTGCGCCATATCTCCGACCGCGTGATGGTCATGTACCTCGGCCAGGTGGTCGAACTCGCACCGCGAGAGGCGTTCTTCACACGCCGCCTGCATCCATACAGCAAGGCGTTGATCGCGGCCGCCCCAATCGCTTCGACTGCGCCGCGCGAGGCGCGCATCCTCTTGCAGGGCGAGATACCCAATGCCATCGATCCACCGGCCGGGTGCCGCTTTCACACTCGCTGCCCACTGGTGATGGACCGCTGCCGAGAATCGCAACCTGAACTGCGCGAAATCGAGTTGGGGCACCATGTGCGCTGCCATCTGTACGACAACGGTTCCTGATCAGGCAATCCATGTTTCAGTACCTGATGATGCGGATCACCAAAGGTGGAATGACGTTTCTGGCCGCAGTGACAGTGACGTTCCTCATCGTCCGGCTGATGCCAGGCGACCCGACCACGGCGTTCATCAGCGACTCGATGACACCTCAGGACGTCCAGGCGCTCAACACCCTCCTCGGGCTGGACAAATCGCTGCTTGAGCAATATTGGCTTTTTCTGCGCAACCTGGCCCATCTGGAGTTGGGCCAATCGTTCTTTTACAAGGAGGCGGTCAGCGCGATCATCGCGCCGCGACTCGCCTGGACGCTGTTGCTGATCGGCACTTCGCTACTCATCACCCTGCTGATCGGCATTCCGTTGGGGGTCTACACCGCCAGGCACAAAGGCCGGTGGCTGGATCAGGTGGTCAGCACCCTGATCGTGCTGGGCATTTCGATCTTCATTCCTCTGCTCGCCTTCCTGCTGGTGTACGTTTTCAGCCTGGAGCTGGGACTGACGCCCGTCGGCGGCGCTTACACCCCCGGCATCGATGACTCTGAGCGCGTTGGTGATGTCATCAGCCACATGGTGCTGCCGACCGCGACGTTAGTGATCGTCAATCTCGCTCAGATCGTGCTCTACACCCGCAGCAGCATGCTTGATGTGCTCAAGGAAGACTACATCCGAACGGCCCGTGCCAAAGGAGTCAACGACCGCTCCGTGACCTGGGGCCATGCGCTGCGCAACGCCATGATTCCTACCGTCACGGTGACCGGCCTCATGTTGGGCAAGATGGTCGCCGGTGCCGTGTTGACGGAAACCGTGTTTTCCTGGCCCGGCCTCGGCTCGATGATTTACGAAGCCGTGCAGCAGCAGGACTTTCCGTTGTTGCAAGGTGCGTTCATCGTGCTGGCTTTCAGCGTGATTTTGATGACCTTGGTCACCGACCTGGCCATCGCATGGCTCGATCCGCGAATCAAACTTCATGGCGGGAGTTCGGCGTGAGAGAGAAGAGTTTCGTCGAGTCTTTCGCAGCGCACCGACTCGGCATGATCGGGTTGGTGGGCATTGTCATCATCGTGTTGATTGGCACGATCGGACCGATGGTCGTGACCTATCCGGTCGGCTACAACGAGGCGACGCCCTTGGCTTCGCCGTCTGCTGGACACTGGCTTGGTACCGACGGCCTGGGTCTGAATCTGGTCGATGAAATCGTCTGGGGTGCGCGAACCTCGCTGTTCATTTCCCTTACGGCAGTTGCCGTCGCGACCTGTATCGGTGTCCCCTTGGGCCTGGTGTCAGGGTATTTCAAGGGCCGGGCGGGCGCCTTCATCGACAGCGTGATCGAAATTGCGATGACGATTCCGACCCTGCCGCTGATGATCCTGATCTCGGCAATAACCGGCCCCAGCGTCGGCACCGTCGCGGTTGTCATTGGCGTGTTTTCATGGCCGACGCTGGCGCGGGTGGTGCGCAACTCGACGCTCAAATTGGCCAGCCTGCCTTATGTCGAAGCGGCCGTGGTGCTTGGCATTCCCAGGCGCACGATCATGTTCAAACACATCCTGCTCAACGCGGCGGGTCCAGCGCTGGTCGACCTGACCATCATCATGGCCACCGCTGTGCTGACCGAAGCCGGACTCAGTTACCTCGGCCTGGGAGACCCTAACGCCTGGTCCTGGGGGGGCATTTTGCAGACGGCGTTTCGCGCTGGTCAACAGTTTCAGGCCTGGTGGCTGATCGTGTTTCCTTCACTGGCGATCATGTTCTTTGTGGTCTCGTTCAATCTCTTGGGGTTGGGCATCAACGAGGCGCTCAGCCCGAAACGTGACTAGGGATGCGTCAGGTCGACCGTGGACTCGAAGCGGGCACGTTGGCGGGCTGACAAAGGCCGGCGGGGCAAGTGTGGTTCGGTTGGGGGTTTTGGTTTTGATGGGTGGCAACTAACTTCAATGGGGAAAATTCGATGAAAACAAGACGTACTTTCATGGAAATGGGGCTGGCAGTCACGGCCCTTGCGACCGGCGCAACCGCGCTGGCCCAGCAAAAGCCGGGGCCCAAGGGTCCCGTGCTGACCGTCGGCATGCTGGGCGACATCCAGAACCTGAACTTCTGGTCGAACAACGACGTCAACGCTGCGGTCCTTCAGGAATCGGTCATGCCGCGCTACGGCTACATAGACGCCAGCGGGAACGTCAAGTCTCACTTCATTCGGAAGATTGAGGTCAAGGACAACGCTCAGACTTTCGTGCTGCATGTGACGCCTGGCGTGAAATGGCACGACGGCATGCCGTTCACGGCCGACGACGTAGTGTTCACCGGCGAATACCTGGTCAAGCACAAGATGTTCCAGAACACGCGCTTCAGCAATGTCGCGTCGGTGCGCAAGCTCGACGACATGACGGTCGAATACAAGCTCAAGGCGCCGCAGGTCGGATTCGCCGATGTCATGATGTTCTGGGTGGCGCCCATGCCCAAGCACCGCTGGGAGAAGATCTCCGAGCCGATGTCGCTGAGTGACGACGCGGGCGGCGTCGTTGGATTGGGACCGTTCAAGCTGACCGATTGGAAAAAGGGCCAGTACTACATCGTCGAGCGTAATCCGGATTGGCCCGCGAGCATCGGCACCCCGGCGATCGGCCGCATCGTCTACCGCATCTACAAAGATGACAACTCATTGGTGTTGGCCCTGCGCACCGGCGAGATCGACACCACCAGCCGGCAGTTCCTGCCCTCGATGGCGGCACAGTTTCGAAACAACAAAGGCTTTCAGATATTCGAACCCCCATCACCGGGGTACGCATATATTGGCTTCAACGGAAAGAAGAGCGAGTTCGCCGCGGACTTGGCAGTGCGAAAAGCGGTTGCCCACTGCATCGACCGGCCCAAGATCATCAAGCTGGCGCTCGAAGGCGACGGCGTCCCGATGTACGGATCGGTTTCGCCGATCTACAAGGACTTCGTCAAATCCAAGATCGACTATCCCGCCTTCAGCATCGACGCGGCCAAGAAGGTGCTCAAGGATGCTGGGTATGCGGATAGCGATGGTGACGGCATTGTCGAGAAGAACGGCAAGAAGCTGTCCATGAAGATGATGTACGAAGGCTCACGCAACGATTACGACAAGTCGGTACGCGTCATCAAGGAAGACGCACGGAAAGCCGGCATCGAACTGGTCCTAGAACCGATTGATCGCCAGGTCTACATGGACCGCCAGTCCAAGACCAAGGAGTACGAGCTGCTGTTCGTGCAGTGGGGCGCCATCGTGGTCATCTACGACTCCTTCTACAACCTGTACGGCAAGGACGCCTTTCTCAACTACTCCGGATTCCAGAATGCCGACCTTGAGAAATGGGCCAAGGACGCCAAGGAATCGGCCACGATCGCCGACAGCATCAAGCCGATGGACGAGGCGCAGAAAGTGGTCGTCGACCAGATCCCAACGCTGGCGGTGTATGTACCCAACCTGATCTTTGTCGCCAACAAAAAGTTTGGCGGGTATCTGTCATATCCGTCTTCCAACAACGGGGCCATCAGCCTGACTTCGTTGATCAATCTCAAACCAAGCAAGTAAAGGACACGACATCATGGGACTGAAAAAAGCATACAAAGGCTACAAGGCCTACGACTACCTGACGCCAGGCGAAGACTATATGGATTTCGTCCTGACTTCCAAGGACCGCATTCCGGAGTGGCTGGTCCCTCTCACAGCGCAGCAGGAGGAGCGATCGTTGCGGCTGGTGGAAGAGAAGATCATGATTTCGATGCATGAGCATCCGGTCTACAACCCACTCGAACTCAACCAGTACGGCTTGCAAAGGCAGAGGGGCCGCTCGTTCTGCGCCTATGAGGGATTGGCCGAGTCATACCTCGACGTCACCTTCGACAATTTGATGAATGGCTCGTGCTGCATCACCTCGCACACGGGTTGGAAGTGGACCGACATCGTGCACGACCTGGGCATGCGCCTTTGTGATGTCGCGCATCAGGATTTTTTGATGCATGTGCGCACCGTTGACGAGATCGAGCACGCCCGTGCCAACGGAAAGATTGCATGGGTCGCATGTATCGAAGGCGCAATGCCGATCGAGAACGAGGTCGACCGCATCGACATCATGTATGGCCTGGGGGTGCGTTTGCTGGGTCTGACCTATTCCGAGTCGAACGCCCTGGGTTCCGGCCTGAAAGAAACCCGCGACGGTGGACTGACTGCATTTGGACGACGCGCGGTGCAGCGCATGAACAAGGTCGGCATGCTTATCGACGTATCACACGGAAGCACCTTGACCGCAATCGACGCGGCGGAAGCATCCACCGTACCCATTTGCATGTCGCACACGGGCGCGCGCAGTCTGTGGGACTCCAAGCGATTGGCCACCGATGACGCGATCAAGGCCATTGCGGCAACCGGTGGCGTCGTTGGCGTAGAAGCCGCACCGCACACCACCATTACCTACAACCACCGAACGCACGACATCGACTCGGTGATGGAGCACTTCGAGTACATCGCCAATTTGATCGGCATCGATCATGTCTGTTTTGGCACGGACACGAACTGGGGCGATCACGTCGGTCTGCATCGTCAGTTCTCGAAGTTCCTATCCAACAGCGAGACCCGCGGCAACGCAGACGAGTTCCCTCGAGTCACCCATGTCAAGGGCGTCGAGAATCCACGCGAAAGCTCGAAAAATCTGCTTCGTTGGCTGGTGGCCCATGGCTACAGCGACGACGACATCGGGAAGGTGCTGGGTGGCAACGTGATGCGCGTGCTGCGAGCGGTTTGGAAGTAAGCGGCGGCAGTTCAACCTGAATGGTTTGCGTTCGGTTCGGGTGACGCTTGATCCATGGACAAAGCGTCATTGCCCGCCAGCGCTCACAAAAACTGCGACCGCCTCAGCCCTTGAGCGTGTCCGCCAAGGCCCGCACGGGCGCCAACGTCGCCTCGGACACATCGAGGCCGGCCGCGGCCGCTTGCTCGGCCAGAGCATGGCGCCGGTAGCCAGGCACGCGCACGCCTTCGTCGGCCAGCATCGCCGCCAGTAGCGCTTCGACGCGTTCGCCGTAGACGGCGTTGCCGCCGAGTGCGCCAGGGTCGATGGCAATGAAGAGCTGGCCAATGCGCGGCTGATTGCCTTGGGTCTCGAAAAAAGAATCGGCTTCCATGCCGAAGCGCGCGCCGGTCAGCGCCGTCACCAGCAATTCGACCACCAGTGCCAGCATCGCCCCCTTGGTGCCGCCCATCGGCAACATCGAGCCGGCGAGCGCTGCCTTGGCATCGGTGGTCGGCTGCCCTTGGGCGTCGAGCGCCCAGCCGCTCGGAATCGATTCACCCTTCTTGGCCGCGATCATGATCTTGCCGCGCGCCACCTCTGACAGCGACAGGTCGATCATGATCGACTCGCCGCGACCGGCCGCCCGCGGAAACGCCGCGGCGATTGGGTTGGTGCCGAAGATGGCGCGCTTGCCACCGGCCGCCGGCATGGCTGCCGGTGAGTTGCCGAAGGCCAAGCCAACCAACCCGGCCTCGGCCACCGGAACGAGGTGGTAGGCGGCAACGCCGAAGTGATGGCTGTTGGTGACTGCGCCGACGGCGATGCCGCAAGCGCGAGACCGGGCGATGGCCTCGCGCACCGCGATGGCGCAAGCCGGGAAGGCAAAGCCGTTGCCGGCATCGACCAGCACCGCCGCGGCCCGCTCGGCGACGATGCGCGGCACAGCAACGCCGATCACCCGACCGGCGCCGATGTGCGATGCATACATCGGCACGCGCGACAGGCCATGCGACGCCAGCCCTTGTGCTTCGGCGGCGACGAGCGCGGCGGCCGTCGGCGCGGCCTGCTCTACCGAAGCGCCAGCTGCTTGCAGCGCGCGTCGGGTCAGTTGTTCGAGGTCTTGAAGGGTGTGCATGGGGTTCCAGTTTGCGGCGCAGAAGCGCCTCGGTTCTGAGTGTCCCCGTATTGCTCCTTCCTCCGTCGGGGGTAGGCAGGGATGGGGGCACTCGCCCAACGCGCAAGCGACCCGATCACGCCAGCGCCTTCTCGACCTCGGCTGCGATGAGCGTCGATACGCGCTCGTTGGCCTCCGCCGTCACGCCCGCCACATGCGGCGTCAGGATCACGTTCGGGCAGCCGACCCAGGCGTTGCCCGCCTTGAGCGGCTCCGGCTCGAACACGTCGAAGGCCGCGCCACCGAGCCTGCCTGACTTGATCGCCGCCGCCAACGCCGTTTCGTCGGCGATGCCGCCGCGCGCCGTGTTGATGACGACGGCGCCCTGCTTCATGCGGCCGATGCGTTCGGCTGACAGCAGGTTTTTCGTCTCGGGCGTCAGCGGCACATGCAGGCTGATGACGTCGGCTTCGGCCAGCAAGCCATCCAGATGCTTGCACGCGACGCCGGCCTGCTTCCAGGCGGGTGCGTCGGCGGGCAGCATCGGGTCGGCAGCAATGACGTTCATGCCGAGCCCCTTGGCCAGGCGCGCTGTCAATTGCCCGATGCCGCCGAAGCCGACCAGGCCGAGCGTCTTGCCCGAGGTTTCGCGGCCGTTGGACAACGCCGGCCGCGGCCAACTGCCGTCGGCGACTTTGTCACTCGACTGATAGACGCCGCGCAGTAGCAACATGGCCGTGCCGATCACGTACTCCGCCACGGCCAGCGCATTGGCGCCCGTGGCCGGAATCACGCGCATGCCGCGCGCTTCGCAGGCCGGCACGTCGATGTTGTCGAGCCCGACACCGAGACGGCCGATCACGGTTGCCTTCTTGCAAGCCCGAAGAAGATCCCCGCGCACCTGCGTGCGGTTGCGCACGATCAGCGCATCGGCATCGGCCACTTCACGCGCCAGGCGCCCTGCATCGTCGACCAGCTTCGGGTCATAGACCACGTCGAACTTCGCCTTCAGCGCCTCGACCGCCGGCAGATCCATGAACTCGGTGATGACGATTTTTTTCATGAAGGTGAGCACAAATTTTGTTGCTCCCTCCCCCGCCGGGGGAGGGTTCTGGCTCCCTCCCCGCCGGGGAGGGTAGGGGTGGGGGTTGCAGCGCCTGGGCATGGGAGCACCCTCAGGCAATCGCCGCAGCCCCACATCCCTGCCTTCCCCCGATGGGGGAAGGAGCCATGCAGGGTCACGCGCTCTCGAAGAGACGCGTCATCACGAACTCGCGATGCCCGAGCGCCTCGGCGGCGGTGAAGCGACCGTTGACGGTGCGCATCATCATCTCTAGCAGCTGGTCACCGGTCTCGTCCATGGTCCGTTCGCGTTGCAGCAACCCCGAGCAGTCGACGTCGACATGCTCGCTCATGGTGCGCACGGTGCGCGGGTTGGCGCAAATCTTGATCACTGGAACGATCGCATTGCCGATGACGTTGCCCTGACCGGTCGGGAAGAAATGCACGACAAAGCCTGAGGCGGCGCACAGCGTCACCATCTCGGCGGCGGCGGAAGACGAATCCATGAACCACAGGCCGGGATGCGATGGCACCTCGGCCTTGTCGATGACGCCGTCGACCGTGCACTTCTTGCCAATCTTCTGGATGTTGCCCAGCGCCTTTTCTTCGATGGTCGTGAGGCCCCCGGCGATGTTGCCCTTGGTCGGTTGCGAGTCGGACAGGTCGGTCGTCTTGTTGCGCTCGATCATTGCCTGATAGCGATCGAACATTTTCATGAAATCGGCCCGCACCTTGTCGTTGGCGCAACGCGCCGCAACGATCTTCTCGCCACCGGTGATCTCCGAGGTTTCGCCGAACACCAGCGTGGTACCGAGCGGGTGCAGCTTGTCGAAGGCGTTGCCGACCGTCGGGTTCGAGCCGCAACCCGAAGTGGTGTCCGACTCGCCGCACTTGGTCGAGACCCACAGATCGCTGATCGGGCATTCGACGCGATGCTGCTCGGTGGCGAGCTGCACATATTCCCTGGCTGCTTTCGATGCCTTCATGATGGTCTCGTGATCGCCGTGGCCTTCGATGCCAAAGCCGACGACCGGCTTGCCGGTCTTGGCGATGCCGTCGACCACCTTTTGCGTCCAGCTTTCCTCGATGCCGATGACCACGACCGCGGCCACATTGGGATTGGCGCCGGCGCCGATCAGCGTGGCAAAGTGCAAATCGAGGTCGGCGCCGAACTGCAGCCGGCCATAGGGATGCGGGATCGCCATCGAGCCCTTGACGTTGTGCGCCACCGCCTCGGATGCGGCGTTCGACAGATCGTCCAGCGGCAGGATGATGACGTGATTGCGCACACCGACACGCCCGTTCTCGCGCTTGAAGCCCCAGAACGTGGTGTCTTTGGTAAGGATGTTTTTGCTCATGATGGCTACCACCGTTTGGTCTTGATGTTGTGTACGTGGGCGTGTTCGCCGGTGGCGATCGCCTTCACTACCTTGCCGATATCGACGCCATATTTGATGACGGTGTCGCCAACGGCCATGTCCTTCATGGCAACCTTGTGGCCGAGCGGAATGTCGGCCTTGCAGGGAATCTCGATGGTGCGGTCCTCGTCGAGGATGAGCGCTGTCAATTTGCCGCCCGCTTTGACGTCTTCGGTGACGACTACCGCCACGCTGTCGTCGGGATCGTGCAATACGCAATGGATCATTGAAGGTCTCCTTTTGAAGTTGAAGAAAAGTGGATGTCGGCGACATCGGTCCGCGTTCACAAATTCAACTATATCATCTATATGAATTACCGAGACGGATTTGCCGGGTGGCCCAGCGTACTCCTGCACTGGATTTCACCACGCAGCAAGTCGGGAGCTTCGCGCGCGAGCGACGGGCCGGGTCACGGGCTGCTGCGCGTCGTGAAGAGGCAAGTCGATTGTCGGCACCTTATGGGGCGTTGGCAAAATATGGCATTGAATTGAGCCACCCATCATGAAAATCTGCATCTACGGTGCCGGCGCCATCGGCGGCTGGATCGGCGCGCATCTGGCGTTGGGCGGCGAGCGGCTGAACGTGGTTGCGCGCGGCAAGACGCTGGCCGCGCTCCAACAAAACGGCCTTGTCTTGCTGCGCCGTGACGAGCGGCTGCGGGTGCCCGTGCATGCGGTGGCCGATCCAGAGGAGCTCGGAGCACAAGACCTGATCGTCGTGGCCGTCAAGGCGCCGGCGTTGACAGCGGTGGCCGAGCGCATCGCGCCGTTGATCGGGCCCGACACGATGGTGCTGGTGGCGATGAACGGTGTGCCATGGTGGTTTTTGGAAGGCGGCTTCGGCGGGTCGTTCGCCGGCACCCGCCTCAAGGCCGTCGACCCTGAGGGCGCCATCGCCGCGGCGATCCCGGCGCACCAGGTGATCGGCGGCGTCGTGCATGCGAGCTGCTCGCTCGACGCGCCCGGAGTGGTGCGCCATCATTTCGGCAACAGCATCATCGTCGGCGAACCCTCGGGCGAAGCGACGCCGCGCGTGCGCCGGCTGGCCGCGCTGCTGTCCGGCGCGGGCCTCACGGCGCCAGTCTCCGAGCGCATCCAGCGCGACATCTGGTACAAGTTGTGGGGCAACATGACGGTGAATCCGATCAGCGCGCTCACCGGCGCCACCACCGATCGCATCCTCGGCGACGAATTGGTCCTTGGCTTTGTATCGGCGGTGATGCGGGAAGCAAAGGCGGTGGGTGAGCGGATCGGCATCCCGATCGCCGAAGCGCCGGAAGACCGCCATGTCATCACGCGAAAGCTCGGCGCCTTCAAGACGTCGATGCTGCAAGACGTGGAAGCCGGACGAGTGATTGAGCTCGACGCCCTGGTCACCGCAGTGCGCGAATTGGGCCAGTTGACCCAGGTGCCGACGCCGTTCACCGACGCCTTGCTCGGCTTGGCGCGTCTGAAGGGGCAGGAGCTTGGACTTTATTGAAGTCCGGCTCCGGCGAGCCGACGCTTCAAAAAACGTAAAGAAAGTGCAAGGGCCCGAGGTTGCGTTGAGCACCGCAGCCGTACTCCCGTACGCGAGTACCGCAGATGCAAGATCGGGCCGCGCAGTAGATTTATTGATGCCTTTTCAGGCAGGGATCTTTTCGAGGCAGTAGCCGAGCCCGCGCACGGTGGCGATACGGATCGGGCCTTTCTCGATTTTCTTGCGCAGGCGGTGGATATAAACCTCGATGGCGTTCAGGCTGACTTCCTCGCCCCATTCGCACAGGCGCTCGACCAACTGGTCTTTGCTGACCAGCCGACCAGCCCGCTGCAAGAGCACTTCGAGCAGGCCCAGTTCGCGCGCCGACAGTTCGACCATGCGCCCGTCGATGCTGGCAGTACGCCCAGCCTGATCGTAGGTGAGCGGTCCATGCTTGATGGCGTTACTGGTGCCGCCCATGCCGCGCCGGGTCAGCGCGCGCACCCGCGCTTCAAGCTCCTGCAGGCTGAACGGTTTGGCCATGTAGTCGTCGGCGCCAAGGTCCAGGCCCTTGACGCGCTCCTCCACCGTATCCGAGGCCGTGAGCACGAGCACCGGTATGGTCGAGCCGCGCGCGCGCAGTTTTCGCAGGATCTCCAGGCCGTGCAGCTTGGGCAGACCGAGGTCGAGGATCAGCAGATCGAACTCGCTGTTGGTCATCAGCGCGGCATCGGCTTGCGAGCCGGTGGCTACATGGTCCACCGCCGCGCCGGCCGTTCGCAGGCTGCGCAGCAGCGCATCCGCCAGCACTTGATCGTCTTCGGCAATCAGGATTCGCATGATTTCCCTCCGGCTGTATCCTGAAGAAATTCTAGGGGCTGGGTCGACTGCGGCCGCAGTTGCGGCATGCGGCACGTCGCTTGCTCAAGGGCACGCCTTGAACGATCATCGCGCTTCCCATCACTATCTCCAGCTCCACCGCCAGCCGTACCGGACGCCGTACCGACACCTTCCATGAACATTCCCGGACATTCGCCACCGCAAGCCAGCTTCGAAGTCCCGCTCGAAATGCTGTCGGCGTGCCATGGTCGTATAGAGCATCAGTGTGCGACGCTCGAACGCCTGGCACGGCACTTGGAGCGGCACGGCCCCGACGACCAGGCGCGTACGGCCGCTGCCGCCGTGATCCGCTACTTCGAAACGGCGGCGCCATTGCATCATGCGGACGAGGAGGTGGATCTGTTTCCGGCGCTCATCGAATCGATGGCCGGCTCGGACGCAGTGTGCCTCAGGGCGTTGTCCGAAGGATTGGCGGGCGAGCACCGTCAAATCGAGGTCATGTGGCGGCGTTTGCACCCGGCGCTGGCCCTCGTTGTCGACGGTACCAGCACTGGCGCCAAGCTCGACGCCGGCGACGTGGAGGCATTCACGGCAGCTTACCGGCAACACATCGAGCGCGAGGAGTCCGAACTGATCCCCATGGCCGCGCGTCTGCTCACCGACGATGCTCTGGCGCAGGTTGGCCGGGCCATGCGCGAGCGGCGTGGCATTGCGCCGGTGCGTTGAGAAAATTTGACCGCAAACAAGTCAACGCGCTCAGGGCCGATGGCCATTCTCAGCGCCCTGCCTGAGGAGCAGCAGGGCCTGGCCGATTTGCTCGACAACGCGCGAGCATCGCGTCATGCCGGCCGTGCCCTCTGCTCGGGCCAGCTGCGCGGCGAAGAATTGTTGCTGGCGCTGTCCGGCGTCGGCAAGGTGTCTGCGGCGACCACAGCGACCTTGCTGATCGAGCGCTTCGATGTCCGGGCGATCGTTTTCACCGGTGTTGCCGGCGGCTTGGCCGGCCATGTGAAGGTCGGCGACATCGTCATCGCCGATGCGCTGCTGCAGCACGATATCGACGCCTCGCCGCTGTTCCCGCGCTTTGAGGTGCCCTACACCGGCCGCTCGCGCTTTCCGGTCGATGCGGCGCTGACGGCGCGTCTGGCGGCCGCAGCCGAAGCGTGGTGCGCCGAAGTTCGCGCGGTCGGCGTCGATCGGGCCATGCCGGCTGTCCCGATCGCCATCGATGCCGAAGTGGTCGAGAGCTTCGCGCTACAACAGACGCGGCCGCACCGGGGCCTGCTCATCGCCGGCGACCGCTTCGTGGCCAGCGCCACTGAATCCTCGGCGTTGCGTCAAGCGTTGCCCGACGCCCTGGCCGTCGACATGGAAAGCGCCGCGGTGGCGCAGGTGTGCTGGGACTACGGTGTGCCATTCGCTGCCATGCGCACGGTCTCCGATCGCGCCGACGACGCGGCCCACGTGGACTTTCCGGCGTTTCTGGCAGAGGTCGCAGGTGCCTTTGCACGCGGCGTGATCGGGCGCATGCTCAAGATAACCAGCCCTTGCGCCGGAAATACAGCATCGGTCCGACGGCGCTGACGATCATCAGCGCGATGACATAGGCGTAGCCATAGGACCAGTTGAGCTCGGGCATGAATTTGAAGTTCATGCCGTAGACGCTGGCAATCAGCGTTGGCGGCAACAGCGCCACGCTGGCCACCGAAAAGATCTTGATCGTCTTGTTCTGGTTGATGTTGATGAAGCCGACGGTGGCGTCCATCAGGAAGTTGATCTTGTCGAAGAGGAACGCCGTGTGGTTGTCCAGTGATTCGATGTCGCGCAGGATCTGGCGCGACTCCTCGAACTGCTCGGCGTTGAGCATCTTGCTGCGCATGAGAAAACTCACGGCACGGCGTGTGTCCATGACATTGCGACGGATGCGGCCGTTCAGGTCCTCCTGCCGGGCGATGGCGCCGAGTATCTCGCCAGCCAGTACGTCGGTGACGTTCTCGGCCAGCACCTTGTGGCTGGCTGCTTCGAGCTCGTCGTAGATGCTCTCCAACGTGTCGGCCGAATATTCGGCGTCGGCGTCGAACAGCTTGAGCAGCACCTCCTTGGCATCCTCGATCAGGCCGGGCGCTCGGCGCGCCCGCATGCGCAACAGCCGGAACACCGGCACGTCTTCGTCGTGGATCGAGAACAGGACGCCGTGGCTGCGCAGTTTGTCGTTGTACAGGTTGAGGATGAAGGCGACGCGCACTGAGCGTGGATCTTCTTCGTGGGCGAACAGGAAGTCGCTGCGGATGTGCAGTTCGCCGTTGTCCTCCTCGTAGAACCGGGCCGACTCCTCGATGTCGTCGTCGGTCACGTCCTCGGGAATGATCAGGCCGTAATACTGACGGATCCAATGCTTTTCCTCGATCGTCGGGGCCTCCAGGTCGACCCAGATCGGATGAAACTTCGCAAGGTCTTCGAGCGACTCGATTTCTTCCTGGACCAGACGGCCATGCGCGAGTGTGAAGACGTTGATCATGGTGAGAATATAAGCTCACCCCCAGTCTGCGGCGCACTGCGTGTCGCCTACGCCAACCCCCTTCCGGGGGCAACACCAGCGGCCCGGCAAAGCCGGTTCCGCGGTGTTTCACCAACAGGCTTCGCTGGCGCTTGCCGCCGGCAGGGTCAGGACAGTCTTATGCCATGGCGACCAAATCGGTACGCCTACGACGAGTCTGCCGCAGGACAGCCGTCGCCGGCGGCCGATGACCACAAGTCAAACGCTCAGCAGGGCATCGGCGCGGAGCCAGCGAACGTCCAGAGGGCTGCGGCTTTCGCCACTGCCGTTGCCCAGGGCGTCGATCTGGCTCATGATTTCTTCGGTTTCGGCGGGCTTGGTGTGGGTGATGTAGATCGGATAGCGCCGCCCCGGGCCGATCTGCGCCACTTCATCGGCGAGCGTGGAAGGCGACAGGTGCAGGCTGCGCGCAGCGAGCGACTGCTCGCGATTGCTGAAGGCGGTCTCGATCACCAAGAGGCCGACATCGAGCTGGTTCACACGCTGCCAAAAGGCAGGGTTGCGCCCGGTGTCGCCGCTGAAGACCCAATGGCGAGCACCGCTGGCGGCCGCCCTCACGGCGTAGCCGCAAGCCGGCACGGTATGCACCGCCGGCAGCACCTCGACGTGTTTTTGCCGGCTGCTGCCCAGCTGCAACGTCTGTCCCACGGCCAACGTGTGCAAGCTCACCAGCGGCGCGTGAAGGGCCGGCAGGCTGGAGAAATCCGGCCAGATGACGTTGTTGAAGACATGTTGGCGCAGCGCGTCGATCGTGGGTGCCAGCGCATGCACGCGCAACGGGTAGCGACGCCGGCTGGCTACCGCGTCGAGCATGAGCGGCAACGCGGCGATATGGTCCAGGTGCGAGTGGGTGATCAGCACGTCGTCGATGCCGGCCATCTCGTCCAGCGTCAGCTCGCCGACGCCGGTGCCAGCGTCGACCAGCAGATCAGAGTCGAGAAGAAAGGACGTCGTTCGGCAGCCTTTGGCAATGGCCCCGGAGCAGCCGAGAACGCGCACTTGCAAGCGGCCTCCGATGGCTGCCAGCACTGCCTGCGCTGCCTCCTGTGGCGGGGTTGGCAGCGGTCGATCCGACAAGAAGGATTCGTTCAAGGTGTTGCCAGTGGCAGGGTTTGGCTGCAGCCGGTCGTCCGGGGAGTCGATCAAGGCTGCGACGCAATGCGAAACACCGTTGGCGCCGGGCCGGAACATGACTTGAAGCTTAACGCCGAGCGAACTGCCGCGAGGGACAGCTTAGGGCCTGTTCACACTAAAGCGGGAGATGCGTTGGCTCTCCTGCCGGATGGATGCGCGAAGCGGCGCGCCGCAGGTAGTACCTCTACCTGCAAGCGTCGCGACAAAGCAGACGCCGGCAGGAGAGCCAACCCTTCG
>JBDSYU010000013.1:0-10663 GCA_039925525.1 Variovorax sp. | reverse complement strand
CCCCCATGAACGTTGCGTTGCCGACGGGCCATGCCGGCCGCACGCCTAGCAGCGGACGGACCACTTCTGCTCCGACATCCCACCCGAACAGGGAGCCGAGATCCGGGACGATGCCCAAGGCAAAGGCGAATGCCGCCGCAAGCTGCAAGCCCAGGCCGACCCACTGCGGCAGCGGACGCTCTTGCCGCAGGCCGAGCCACAGCATGGCCGCGCCCTCGAGCGCCAGGATGCTCGCCGTGACGCGCGCCGAGAACGCCAGCGGTACCGCCAACGTGGCGAAACCCACCGCCAGCAGCGCATGGCCCTGCGCCAGTACCGCGTACCGGGCGCGGGTGCGCAGCGACCAGGCGAGCACGGTATAGATCAGGGCCAAGCCGAGCGCACAGAACGCCAGTTGCAAACGGCCGGCGTCTGCATCGCTGGCCAGAAGCAGGCCCGCTTGCAGCGCGAAGGCCGCGAGCGGCGTCCCGAACAACAACCAGCTGTCGACGCGATCGCCTTCGACCGCGGCGCGTCGGCGCGCATAGAGGATCGGCAGCAGCAGGTAGAAGGCGAAGAACAGCAGCGGGAACGGCTCGGTGCTCCAGAACTTTGAAGGCGTGTACTGCAACACGCCCCAGGCCGTGCCGATGCCCCAGGTGAAGACGAAGCCGAGCAGGTTCAGTGAGCGCCAGGCCTTCGCCCAGGCGATGGCGAAGATGGCGGCGTTGAGCAGCGCGTAATAGGAGAACAGGGCGACATGATTGCCGCTGCCATCGGACAGCCAGACCGGCGCCAGGAAGCCAGCCAGGATGCCCAGCACCGCTAGCGAGCGCGCGTCCTGCAGCACAGCCAACAAGCCAAGGCCAGCCACCAGCACCACGCTGAGTGCAAAGGCCGCGCCCAGCGGCATCAACCCGTAGAGCTTGGCCGCGGCAAATACCGTCAGCAGCAACAGACCGATCGCACCTCCCTGCAAGGCCAGCGCGAATTCACGTCGAGGCACACGCTGGCGCCAGCCGAACACCAGGCCAGCCAGGGCCGCGGCGGCAACGCCGGCGAGCCGCAGTTCGATGGGTAGCTGCAGCCAGCCCTGATCGCTCGCGTACTTGAGCAGCGCCGCCACACCCGCCAGCAGCACCAGCATGCCGATCTTGACCGGCACGTTGCCGACGGTGAACCAATCCTTGATGTAGCCGATGCCTCGGTCGAGGATGTTGGGCTGGTAGGGCACGGCGGGCGCTGCGGGTGCGGTGGGCTGCGGCGTCGTGGCCTGTGCCATTGCGGGCTCGGCTGCGGCCGAGGTTGCGGCTGCCCCGTAGCGCTCCTCTGCCGCAGCGGGCGCCACGGCGCGTTGCCCCGACCCGGCGGCAATGGGCGGTATCGGTTGCGTCATGCTCGCGTCCGTCGCGGCCGACGCGGCCGACGCGGCCGACGGTGCAATCGTCACAGCTGCCATCGGCTGCGGTTCGGCCACTGCCGTTGCAGGCGCCAGCGCTGACGACGAAGCCGCCGCACGCAGGCGAGCCAGTTCGCGTTCCAGCGCACCGACACGTTGCTTGAGGCCGCTGACCGACACCAACGCCACGACCAGCAATATCGGCACGGCGAGCACCGCCAGCGCCAGAAGCGCAAACCATTCCATTCTTATTCCTCCCGCCCCTGTAATCGAATGAATCGTAGCAGTCGAGTGCGCGAGCGACGCGACGCAAGCTCCTTGCCGGCTCGCACAGCTTTCCGCGCCGATCGCAATACGGCTGGAGATGCGTGCATTGCAATCACCGACATGGGGGCCACTGTCGGCCCGGTTGGCGCTGAGCACGTCAGGGTGTTTCACACCTCGTGTGCTAGCGCTACCGCCGGTAGCGCTTCGCGATGCCCGCGATGCTCGCGATACCCGATATACGCGCGATACGCGCATAGCATTGGCCACGCCGCCCTCGTCATTCAATCGGTAATCGATGATTTCCTAGAATGCTCGCGCCGGATGACGTCGATCTTTTCTAACTGGTTTTCAGAGCGCAACTGGACGCCGTTCAAGTTCCAGCGCGAGGTATGGAAGGCGATCGCCGGTGGCCAGTCGGGACTGCTGCACGCCACCACCGGGGCCGGCAAGACCTATGCGGTGTGGTTGGGAGCGCTGCAGGCATTCGCGGCGACAGCAAAGGCGCGTGCGTCGCTGCGAAGCCCTCACCCCCGCGCTCTCCCGGGGGGAGAGGGATCAAATCAGCGAGAGGGAACAAAGTCAGATCGCTCAATGGCGGCACCCCTTACGGTGCTGTGGATCACGCCGATGCGGGCGCTGGCCGCCGACACCTTGCGCGCATTGCAGGTGCCGCTCGATCACCTGAACGCCGCCACGGGCGATGAGGGCCGGCCGCGCACCATCGCATGGAGCGCCGGTGCGCGCAGCGGCGACACGCCGGCCGGCGAGCGCAGCGCCCAGAACCGCCGGCTGCCGACGGTCCTGGTGACGACACCGGAAAGCCTGTCGGTGTTGCTGTCACGCGCCGATGCCAAGGAGGCGCTCGGCAGCGTGCGCATGGTGGTGGTTGACGAATGGCACGAACTGCTCGGCAACAAGCGCGGCGTACAGGTGCAACTGGCACTGGCGCGGCTCAAACGCTGGAACGCGTCGCTTGTCATCTGGGGCATGTCGGCAACGCTCGGCAACCTGCATGAAGCAATGCATACCTTGCTCGGCCGTGAAGGCGGCACGCTGGTGCAGGGCCAGGTACCGAAGAAACTGGTCATCGACTCGTTGCTACCCGGGCGCGCCGAGCGTTTTCCCTGGGCTGGCCATCTGGGTCTCACCATGCTGCCCCAGGTGGTGGAGGAGATCGCCGCCAGCGGCACGACGCTGGTCTTCACCAATACCCGCTCTCAGTCCGAGATCTGGTACCAGGCGATCCTGGAAGCCAGACCCGAATGGGCCGGCCTCATTGCCTTGCACCATGGCTCGCTCGACCGTAGCGTGCGCGAGTGGGTCGAGGCGGGCTTGAAGAGCGGCGAATTGCGCGCGGTGGTCTGCACCTCGAGCCTGGATCTCGGCGTCGATTTCCTGCCAGTGGAACGGGTGCTGCAGATCGGATCGCCCAAGGGCGTGGCCCGCCTTCTGCAGCGCGCCGGACGTTCCGGCCACGCACCCGGGCGGCCATCGCGCATCACGCTGGTGCCGACGCACAGCATCGAGATGGTCGAAGGCGCCGCGGCCCGCGCCGCCATCGCCGCCGGCCACATCGAGGCGCGCACCTCACCCGAGCAACCGCTCGACGTGCTGGTGCAGCACCTGGTCACGGTGGCACTCGGCGGCGGCTTCGAGCCCGAAGCGTTGCTGGCCGAAGTGCGCAGCACCGCGGCCTATGCACGGCTGTCGCAAGACACCTGGGATTGGTGCCTGGCCTTCGTGCGCCAGGGCGGCCCTTCACTTGCCGCCTATCCCGATTACCGCCGCGCAGTGCCGGACGCCGACGGCATCTGGCGCGTGCCCGATGTGCGCCTGGGGCGGCGCCACCGCATGAACATCGGCACCATCGTCAGCGATGCCAGCATGTCGGTGCAGTATGTGAACGGCGCGCGCATCGGCAGCGTCGAGGAAAGTTTTGCGGCACGCATGAAGCCCGGCGATTGCTTTCTGTTCGGCGGTCGGCTGCTCGAGCTGGTGCGCATTCGCGAGATGACGGCCTGGGTGCGCCGGGCCAGCGGCAAGCGGGCGGCGGTGCCGCGCTGGAACGGCGGCCGCATGCCGCTGTCGACGACACTGGCCGACGCGGTGGTGACGCAACTCGAGCTTGCCGACAACGGCCGCTACGAAACGCCCGAACTGCAATGCGTGCGGCCGCTGCTCGAAATCCAGCAGTGCTGGTCGGCCTTGCCGACACCGCAAACGCTGTTGGCCGAAGTGTTGAAGACGCGCGAAGGTTGGCACCTGTTCCTCTATCCCTTTGCCGGACGCCATGTGCATCTCGGGCTGGCCAGCCTCATTGCCTGGCGTGTCGCGCAGCAGCAGCCGCGGACGTTCTCGATCGCCGTGAACGACTATGGGTTCGAACTCTTGTGTGCCACCGAAGTCGACTGGCCGGCGTTGCTGCCGCAAGTGCTGCGTGTCGGCACGGGCGCGGCGGATCCGAACGCTGCGCGGCACGCACTGCTGCTGGAAGTGCTGGCCAGCCTCAACGCCAGTGAGCTGGCGCAGCGGCGCTTTCGCGAAATCGCTCGCGTGTCGGGCTTGATCTTTCAGGGCTATCCGGGCGAGAAGCGCAGCAACAAGCAATTGCAAGCCTCTTCTTCGTTGTTCTGGGAGGTGTTCCGCAAATACGATCCCGAGAACCGGCTGCTCGCCCAGGCCGAGCAGGAACTCCTCGCGCAGGAACTAGAAATCAAGCGCTTGGCGACCAGTCTGGCGCGCATCGAAAGCCAGACGCTGGTGCTCAAACTTTTGCCGCGTCCGACGCCGTTTTCCTTTCCCCTGATGGTCGAGCGATTCCGCGAACAGCTCAGCAACGAAAGCGTCTCCGAGCGCATCGCGCGCATGGTCGCGCAACTCGAAATGGCAGCTGGCGGCGCCGTGGTCGCGGGCGATGCTGGGCAAACGAGCGAGCAGGTGCGCGAGACACTGGCTTTCGGGCAGGACAATGCGTTGCCACGAGCCAGCACTGCGGGTACTGCCGGTGCGGCTGGAGCCAGCGACAAGAGGGCGCGCCGCCAACGCAAGGCATCACGACCCTTGCCCCGCCTCTGATACAACCCTCCTCGCGCAGCGATTTGTTTGTATGCGCGTCGATGACGATCAAGAGGAGCTCGGCTCCTGCAAAAGAACGCCGTCGCTGCGGGAACGAAACGAAATCCCCCCCGTTCTTGCGGGCACGAAGAGCCCGCGTTTTTTGCGACACTTGCGCGTTTGAGTTCCACATTGTCTTTTGTCGCCACCACCCCGTCCGCTTGTCAGGTCCATTGGGCGGGTGAGTTGCTTCATCTGCTGGCCGACCGTGCGCTGTGGTGGCCGTCGCAGCGGATGTTGTTCGTCGCCGATCTGCATCTGGGCAAGGCCGGCAGCTATCGCGCCTTGGGGCAACCGGTGCCCGAGGGCACGACGCAAGAAAATCTTGGGCGGCTCGATCGGTTGGTCACCCGGCTGACACCGGCAGGCATTGTCTTTCTGGGCGACTTTCTGCATTCGGCGCAGGCCCGTACGACGCTGAGGATGGCGCTGGTCGAACGCTGGCGCGCCAGGCACTCGCAGGTATCCATGACGCTGGTGCGCGGCAACCATGACTATCACGCCGGCGACCCGCCACCCGAGCTCGGCATCCACGTGGTCGACGAGCCATGGCTGGTCGGACCCTTCGCCTGCTGCCATCATCCGCAGACGCACCCGACGCATTTCGTCCTGGCCGGGCACCTGCACCCGGTCTGCCGACTCTATGGCAGAGGGCGGGACAGTTTGCGCATGCCCTGCTTTGTTGCGGAGGCGCGGCAGGCCTGGCTGCCGGCGTTTGGCGAATTCACCGGGGGTTGGCCGGTCGAAGCTGCAGCCGATCGCCGCTTTTGGGGCATCGCCGGCGAATCCGTGTGGAATATTCCTTCGTAAGTTAATAAACTCGCCTGCCCGCTCTTCCATCTTCGCCCTCGCGCCTGTAACGTTCGCTCGATATGCCGCAACCCGCTCGTCCCATCGAAGCACCGAACATGCGCGAGCGCGCTGCGCGCATGTTGATGGCAAACGCCAAGTCCGCCAACCTGACGTTTCCCGAGGCCTTGGTCGTCACTGATTCGATGCGCCCGCAGCGGGTCCGCGCGGGAACGCTGCTGATGCAGGAAGGTGCAAGCGAAGACACCGGGTACATGGCACTGGTGCTCGAAGGCGAAGTGCGAGCCGACACCAATATCGGCATCCCCGACCAGGACATCGTGATCTCGGTGCTGGGGGCTGGCAGCATGCTCGGCGAAATGGGCTTCATCGACGGCGCGCCTCGTTCGGCCTCGTGTACGGCATTGACCGATTTGAAGCTGGCCATTCTGTCGCGCGAAGCCTTGCTCGATCTGATCGAGAACCATCCGGCCATCGCCTCTCGCCTGCTGATGGCCATCTCCGGCAATCTGTCGGAGCGGCTGCGCGATACCAACAGGCGATTGCGCACGGTGTCCCAGGTCGGCACCGAAGTGCAGCGCGAATTGGCCGTGATGCAGCGTGAACTCGACGCCGCGCATTCGGTCAATCGCAAACTGCTGCTGGAACCTCTGATCTGAGTGTCGGCCTGTCAGCCCTCGCGCTGGCGCAACAACGTCGTTCTTCAGTGTGGCCGGGCATCAGGCCTAATCAAACGACCCGGACGGATATTTGCTGGAGCTGATTCCAGTCCTCGGAGTCTGACCGCGTCAGCCTTCGTGCCAGACGGCGCAGCCGGTATTTACTTGCCGGGTTTGCTTGTCTTGTTCAACGCCTCGGCCTTGTGCGCAGCCGGCCTGCCGCTTTTGGCGCTCTCGACCAGGTATTCAGGGTTTTTTTTGGAAGCCTCGACGTGATGGCCCTTGATCTCCATCGGCTCAATCAGTTTCTTTTTCACGGTACCGCTGGTCTTGCCTTGCGAGGTCTTCCACTCGACAGCGTCGCCGGGTTTGAGTGACTTGCTCATGATGGGATCGACGCAGGTTGATCAGGTTGCCGCGCAACGGGAGCGGCGCGGGATGGCGATCGCCGGTGTAGGAACAAATCGCAAGCCAGCGCTTCCCGAGAGCAACGAGTCCGCACGCGCGAAAAGTCTCAAAGCACCACCACCGCGTCTGGCAACTCGTTCGGTCCGCGCGGCGCCTCGGCGTCGAGTACGTAGTGCGTCATCAAGAGTGCCGACACCTCTTCGAGTGCCTGCGTCAGTCCATCTTCGAAACGCCCGGCCTTGAACGAGTCGGACATGCGCGCAGTCATGACCGCCCAGTCGGTATCTGTCACATGGTGGTCAATGCCGCGGTCGGCGATGATCTCGACCGCCCGGTCGGCCAGCATCAGATAAATGAGCACACCGTTGTTATGTTCGGTGTCCCAGACACGCAACTTGCCGAAGAGCGTGAGCGCGCGTTGCCTGGGCGTTGCACTGCGCCAGAGGTACGAGTCGGGCAGCGCCGCCTCGACACAAATGCGAATCTGGCCGCTGTGCCGCTGCTCACTGGCAGCGATACGGCCCGCGAGCCGATTGAGCGATGCCTCCGGCAGCACTTTTCGCACGTCGGCGCGGCCGAACCAGCGATGGCGCCACAGGCGGGCAAGTCGAATCGAGAGCCTGCTCACGCTACCAGCCCCCGGAAGCGCCGCCACCGCCGAAGTTGCCGCCGCCGCCTGAGCTGAAGCCGCCGCCGCCCGAACCGAAGCCACCACCTCCGGAACCAAAACCGCCGCCGCCTGAACCGAAGCCGCCGCCACCGTAGCCCGAACCCCAGCCCCCGCGCCGGCCGCCGCCGCCGCCGCCGAACATCGGCGCCGTGAAAAGGCCAGCCAGGAAGGCGATCGCACCCGCAGCCAGCGAGAAGAGCCAGCTTTGGGTGAATGCCATCACCGCGACGCTGGCGCCAGCACCGGTGGCTGCCGAGCCCAGCCCTTTGCCCAGCACACCACGCGCCACGCGCCCCAGCACAGTCACGCCCATGATCAGGAAAAACAGCGTCGGGATCCAACCGGGGTCAAGTTCGATGCCTCTGTCAGCGCCGCCGCTTTTGCGCGCAACTTCCGGCAGAGGCTCGCCGCTGATGCGCGCGGCGAGCTGGTCCACGGCGGCGTTCAAACCGCCGTAAAAATCATTCTGGCGAAATGCCGGCTTCATCTGGTCGTCGATGATGCGCGAGGCGGCCAGATCGGGCACAGCGCCTTCCAGCGTCTTGGCCACCTCGATGCGCATCTGTCGATCGTTCTTGGCGACGATCACCAGCACGCCATCACCGACCTCGCGCCGGCCGATCTTCCATTCGTTGCCGACGCGATTGGCATAGGCGGCGATGTCCTCGGGCGCTGTCGTCGGCACCATCAACACCACCACCTGCGAGCCCTTCTTTTCCTCGATCGATGCGAGTTTTGCCGTAAGCGCCGCGGCCTGCTTGGCGTCAAGCGTGCCGGTCTGGTCGATGACCCGCCCCGACAGGGTCGGCACCTGTTGCAGCGCCTGGGCCCAAACCGGGCCGGTGAAGAGAAACAGGCAAAGAGAAAGGCCAAGGCCGAACACGAGGCCTGACATTTGCCTAGGCGTCGAGCAAAACCATCCGGTCGCCCATGCGGCGCGCGCGCGCAGTACGCGTGGCGTATGTACCGGCGCCATCATCACGCAGGCCTACTTCTTCTTGAAGTCCACGACCGGTGGCTTGGAGATCTCGGCTTCGTTCTGCACCGTGAAGGTCGGCTTGGGGGAGTAGCTGAAGACCTTCGCCGTCAGATTGGTGGGAAAGCTGCGCGTGAGCACGTTGTAGTTGTTCACTGTCTCGATGTAGCGATTGCGCGCCACCGTGATGCGGTTCTCCGTGCCCTCGAGCGTCACGCGCAGATCACGAAACGCCTGATTGGCCTGCAACTCAGGATAGCGTTCCACAGTCACCAAAAGGCGCGACAGCGCCGACGACAACTCGCCCTGCGCCTGCTGGAACTTGTTGAAGACTTCGGGGTTGTTGATGGTCTCGGGCGTGGCCTGAATCGATGTTGCCTTGGCGCGTGCTTCGATCACCTTGGTCAGCGTGTCTTGCTCGAAATCGGCCTGACCCTTGACACTGGCGACGATGTTCGGCACCAGGTCAGCGCGCCGCTGGTATTGATTGAGCACCTCGCTCCAGGCGGCCTTGCTGGCTTCGTCGAGCTTCTGAAAGTCGTTGTAGCCGCAGCCGGGAAGCGAGAGCAGGGCGAGCGCCGCGAATGTGGCAATGAACCAGCGTCTGAACATGATGAGAGTCTCCAATGCAAGGGCGTAAAGGTAGCACAGATGAATGGTGCTGAACCCTCGGTCTGTTGGCGCAGCCACACGACCAGGACGCATGCCCGAAGCGCTGAAACGCGGCCTCGCCAGGCTCGGCCAACAGGCCAACGCCGCCATGGATTTCGAGCGATTGATCTTCATCCGCTCGGCGCAGCGGCCGCGAACGCAGCGCCTGGCTCCTCCCGGCGAACGCGGCGAGGCTGCCGTGCGACCGAAATCAAACGCATGCCACGACACGGCAAAATCTGGCACATGCCCAAGTCGAGCCACCGCGCCGCTGCCATCGGCGGCAGCGCCGAAGATGTCGAAGCCGCCTTCTATGAAGCGCTGCAGCGCGGCGACATCGAGGCGCTGATGGCCTGCTGGGCTGACGAGGACGATGTCGTCTGCGTTCACCCTGGCGGGCCGCGCCTGATAGGTGCCGGGGCAATTCGCTCGGCCTTCGAGCAGATGTTCGGCAACGGGCCCATCCGCGCCAACGCCGAGCGCGTGCGCACGGTCGAGTCGTTGGCCAGCAGCGTGCACAGCCTGATCGAGCGGGTCGAAGTCACCACGGCCGAAGGACCGCGCCACGCCTTCGTGCTGGCCACCAACGTCTATCACAAGACGCCGCAAGGCTGGCGCATGGTGGCCCATCACGCCAGCGCCGGCTCGGCGCGCGAGCCCGGCGAAGGCGCGCAGGCACCGCAGGTGCTGCATTGAAGGCGAACGGCTGGATGCGCGCCAGGTGCGTCGCGATAACTGCCAACCCCTTTTGTTCCGCTTCTTCGGCGGTCCGCTGACTTTGCGGCCGCGCCCAATTTTCGCGTGTTGAAGGACCTGGACGGAGAGCGGGCAGATGCTGTGGCGCGCGGGTTTGCCGATGGCTTTGCCAACTACCGTGCGCCTTGGTGGCTGCCGGGCGGCAACCTGCAAACGATCTGGGCGGCGCTCTACGCGCGGCGCGGACCCGGTACGCCGCCTCGCTATCGCCGCGAGCGCTGGGACACGCCCGATGGCGACTTCATCGACGTCGATTTCGCCGAGCCGCAGCGCGCGACGAAGGACGATGCCGGTGGCGCATCGCCCCCTTCGCCCGCGCGGCCGATGCTGGTGCTGTTTCACGGGCTTGAAGGCTCGTCGCACAGCCACTACGCCGAGACCTTCGCCGCTGTCGCCGCAGCGCGCGGCTGGCGCTTCGCGGTACCGCACTTTCGCGGATGCAGTGGCGAGCTCAATCGAACGCCGCGCGCGTACCACTCGGGCGATTTCGAGGAGATCGGCTGGATCCTGGCGCGCCTGCGTGCGCAAATCGATGCATCTGAGGGCGGTGCGGGTGGCATTGGTGGCGCTCGACCCGTTGTGCCCCTGCTGGTCGTCGGCGTCTCACTCGGTGGCAACGCGCTGATGCGCTGGGCTGGCGAGATGGGCGTCGAGGCCGCGCGCTGCGTTGGCGCCATTGCCTCGGTCTCGGCGCCGCTCGATCTGGCCGCCGGCGGCGTCGCCATCGGCCTGGGCTTCAATCGCCTCGCCTACACCCGCATGTTCCTGAAGACCATGAAGCCCAAGGCGCTGGCCAAGCTCGATCAGTTTCCCGGCCTGTTCGAACGCGAGGCGATGCTGCGCGTGCGCGACCTCTATACCTTCGACAGCCTCTTCACCGGCCCGCTGCACGGCTTTCGTGACGCCGACGACTACTGGGCGCGCGGTTCGGCCAAACCGTATCTGCATCGCATCCGCGTGCCGGCCCTGGCGCT
>JBDSYU010000012.1:0-10480 GCA_039925525.1 Variovorax sp. | reverse complement strand
TCAGCTCGATCGCTAATGGCGCACTCGCCTGGATGCTGTTTCGTGGCGCTCGGCAACATCGCTCGATCGCGTTGGAAGCCGACGCACGCCATCTGGTCACTGACGTCTGGACATCGGCCGGCGTCGTCGTCGGCCTCGTCGCCGTCCATTACAGCGGCTGGCTCTGGCTCGACCCACTGCTGGCGATCGGCGTTGCGCTGAACATCCTGCGCGAGGGTGTGGCGTTGATGTGGCGTTCGTCGCAGGGCTTGATGGACGAGGCGCTGGAGCCCGATGCCATGGCCGTTTTGCAGTCGACGCTTGACGGCTTTGGTAAACGTGCCGGTGGTGCCGACCGCCTGCGCTTCGATGACATGGTGACGCGCCGCGCCGGCCGCCGGCGCTTCGCCGACCTGCACATGCATGCACCAGGGGAATGGTCGCTGCAGCGCGCGGCGCGCCTGCGCGATCAGTTGGAACAGGCGCTGATGGACGCAGTGCCTGGACTTCGCGTCACCATCCAGTTGCTGCCGCTCGGCATGGAAGCACGCGCCGCACAAGCCGACCAGGACGAGCAGGATGCGCTGGTGGCGCATGAGGCGCAACGGGTAGCGGGCGAATCAAAGGGCGGTGCGTAGGCTGTTCGAGCGGCGGATTCCAACAACCACTGCAACTACCAGATGCAGAAGGAAAACCAAAGTTACGCGGAAGTCGCAGAAGAAAACCAGGAAAGTTTTTGAGATCGCTTTTGTGTCTTCTGCGAAACCTGTGCGTCTGCTGCGTTCGGTTGAACGCGTTTCCGTCGTCTAACAAATCACGGTCCGCTACTGTAGGGATTGCCAATGCCCAGCTTGGCGAGGATCTTGATCTCGCGAGCTTCCATCGCCTCTGCATCGGCTTTGCCGGATTCGTGATCCCAGCCTTGCGCATGCAGCGTGCCGTGCACCAGCAGGTGTGCGTAGTGATCGGCCAGGCGCTTTTGCTGCGCTCGCGCTTCTGCAGCGACCACTGAGGCGCACAGCACCAGGTCGGCCATGACCGTTGGTTCCTGCGCGTAGTCGAAGGTCAGGACGTTGGTCGCATGATCGCTCGCGCGAAATTCACGATTGAGGCGACGGCCTTCGTTTCTGTCGACGATGCGTACGGTGATCTCGCCATCGGCAGCCAGCGCATGGCGGATGCAGCGGGCGACGAAGTGGCGGGTCAGGGTGGCGCGGTGGCTCGCGGCGCTGTCCCGGTCTGTGATGCCGCCCACCCTCCGAGCGAACTGGAGCGACAGCCGCAGCGCCGGCAGCATGGCAGGCAGAGACTCAACGCACCGCGCCGCGGCTGCGCTGCATGTCATAGGCGTCGACGATGCGCGCCACCAGTGGATGGCGCACCACGTCGGCGCTGGTGAAGCGGGTGATGGCGATGCCCTTGACGCGCTTCAATACACGCTCGGCGTCGATCAACCCGGACAGTTGCTGCTTGGGCAGATCGATCTGGCTGACGTCGCCGGTAACCACGGCCTTGGCACCAAAGCCGATACGCGTCAGGAACATCTTCATCTGCTCGGGTGTGGTGTTTTGTGCCTCGTCGAGGATGATGAACGCATTGTTGAGCGTGCGTCCGCGCATGAAGGCCAGAGGTGCGATCTCCAGCGCGTTTCGCTCGAAGGCTTTCTGCACCTTCTCGACGCCCATCAGGTCGTACAGCGCATCGTAGAGCGGACGCAAATAGGGATCGACCTTCTGCGTCAGGTCGCCCGGCAGGAAGCCCAGGCGTTCGCCCGCCTCGACGGCGGGACGCGTCAGCACGATGCGTTGCACCGCAGCGCGCTCGAGCGCGTCGACCGCGCAGGCCACCGCCAGGTAGGTCTTGCCGGTGCCGGCAGGACCGATGCCGAAGGTGATGTCGTGGCAGGCAATGTGTTCGAGGTAGCGCGCTTGTGTCGGCGTGCGGGCGCGCAGATCCGGCCGACGTGTGGCCAACATCGGGCCCGGCGTGCCGTCGTCGTTCATGCCGGAGTCGCCGGCCAGGGTCAGCTGCACGACGGCAGGGTCGATCGGGCGTTCGGCAATCTCGTAGAGCGCTTGCAGCACTTCCATGGCCTGCGTCGCGCGGGCTTTCGGCCCGTCGACCTTGAACTGCTCATGACGGCGGGCGATCTTCACATCCATCGCCTCTTCGATGCGTCGCAGGTGCGCATCTACCGGGCCGCAAAGATGACCCAGGCGAATGTTGTCCGGCGGTGCGAAGGTGTGGCGAAGGATCAAGCGCGCTTTCGCTGAAGGGGCCCGCATCATATTCGCGCGCGGTCGAAGCGGGCTCGGAATACCGGACGCAGGAGGAAGGCCAAAGTTACGCAGAAGACGCGGAGGGCAAAACCAAATCTCGTGATGGTTCTGCGCCTTGACGAAGCCACTGCGCTCCGTGTGCAGTAGTTCCCGCCCGGTCTCTGTCAACCGTCCAGTCTTTCGCACCGACGCCCGATCATGGGCGATGCGAACGTGACGCTTGCCACGGCACCGGCACGAAAGACTTCTTTCGGTTTACTCAAGCGCCGGGCGCGCGGGCCGATCTTGATTGCATCGCCTTGGAGGGCATGCGCAATGGTCAAGTCGGATATATGTAAAGTCGTGGCCGCACTGTCGGCCGCGTTCCTGGTCGCCTGCGGTGGAGGAGGGGCCAGTGATGGCGCCGGTGCCGGGGCATTGCTTGGCGCCAAGGCTGGCGCAGGTGACGTGAGCGTGGATCCGGGCGTGAACGCCGCCGGTGCCGCAAGCGACTCTGCCGCCGCGTTGGCCGCTGGCGTCAATGCGGCCGGCGCATCGACTTCACCGGCGATTGCAGGGCCCGGTCCAGCAGCAGAACCCAACGCATCCACTCACCCATCAGGTCATGCACCCGGCGTGATCGAGTCGATGACGCGTACGACCGCCATGGCCAGCGACGTCCCGCAGCTGCGCGCCTACCGTCGCGCCGGCAGGCGCGCGGCATTCGAGGTGGTGCTCGATCCGATGCGGGCGCAAACACGCAACGCCCTGCGCGCAAAGAGCGCCAGCACGGACCCCGGTCAGCCGACGCAGATCGGTGTTGCGCGCCAGCTTCCCCAAACCGCTAGCGCCGATGTTTTGCGGGCCAGCCTGATCTGGGAACAAGCGGCCGGCGGCGGCCGCACCGCGTCTTTGCACTTCAAGTCGTCGCAGGCACTCGGCGTCAGGCTCGGCGTGCTGATCGAGCAATTGCCACTCGGCGGCGTGCTGCGCTTCTACGCCGGCGACGACAGCCAGGGCTTCGAGATATCTGCCAGCGAGGTGCTTGCGTCGATCCAGCGCAACATCGACGGCGGTGCCAGCGGTGACATCGCGCACACCTGGTGGTCGCCCGATCTCCAAGGTGACGAGATCACCATGGAACTGGAGATGCCGCGGGGCGCAGCGGCAGATTCGTTCAAGATATCGGTGCCGCGCCTGTCGCATGTATATGACGAGCCGGGGGCTGCGCAAGCGCTCGGCGATGGTGCGAACCTGAAGGACGACCTGGTGGCGCCGACCAAGGCCGCGAGCTGCAACCTCGACGTCACGTGCAAGCCCGAGTACAACCAGGACAGCAAGTCTGTAGCGCGCATGCAGTTCGTCAAGGAAGACGGCAACAGCTATGCCTGTACCGGCACCTTGCTGAACGACAGCATCGGCTCAGGCACGCCGTATTTTCTGAGCGCCAACCACTGCATCGGCAAGCAGACCGAAGCATCGACCTTGACCACCCTGTGGTTCTACCGTTCGGCCTCGTGCAACAGCACCCTTGGAGATAGCGCCCGCACCTATCTGAACGGTGGTGCCACGTTGCTCTACGCCAGCAGCAGCACCGACACCTCGTTCATGCGGCTCAATGCGACGCCGCCCGCCGGCGCTGTCTATGCCGGCACCAAGGCCGGTGCCGTCGACCTCGGCGCCGACCTGCTCGGGCTGCATCATCCGCAGGGCGGCCTGCAGAAGTACAGCGTCGGCAACGCCACGGGATATTTGACCTGCCAGATCGGCGGCACGACCTTCAGTTGCCAGAACGCGACCGTTGGCAGCTCGACCTTTCTCATGGTCGGCTGGCGCGGCGGCGTCACCGAAGGCGGTAGCAGTGGGTCGGGCCTCTTCGAGACCAGCAACGGTGGGCGCTACCTGGTCGGTCAGTTGACGGGTGGCTCGTCGTCTTGCAGCGCGCCGACCAATCCGGACATGTATGGGCGCTTCGATGTGGCGTACAACGTGGCACTGTCGAAATGGCTGAATCCGGCACCGCCGCCTGGCGCCGGCGGAGCGCCCGGAGCAGGAAGCGGGGGTGGTGCAGGTAGCGCGGGCGGTGCGGGCGGTGCGAGTGGCGCGGGCGGTGCGAGTGGCGCGGGCGGTGCGGGCGGTGCGAGCGGCGCGGGCGGCGCGGGCGGTGCGGCAGCTTCGCAACGCATCGCGATCTATCGCTTCTACAACACCCGCACCGGCACGCACTTCTATACGGCGAGCGGCGGCGAGCGCGACCACACGCTGGCCACGTTCAAGGAATATGTGTACGAAGGCGCGGTGTTCTACGCCTACAGCTCATCGGTCGGTGGTGTCAGCCCGGTCTTCCGCTTCTTCAACTCCCGCACCGGGGCGCACTTCTACACCGTGGGACCCGAGGAGCGCGCGCAGGTCCTGCAGAACTATCCCTGGTTCATTGAAGAGGGTATCAGCTGGTACGCCGATCGCACACCGGTACAAGGTTCGACGCCGATCTATCGCTTCTACAACACCGACACCAGCACGCACTTCTATACGATCTCGGCGGTCGAGCGCGACATGGTGGTCGGCCGCTATCGGCAGTACAGCTTGGAAGGTCCGGTGTACGAAGCATGGACGTCGCCGTGAGTTGAACCTCGCGCCCTGCCGCAAAATCCGGGCGTTTCATCAACGCACGAACGGCGCGAAAACAATGATCGGCAAATTGAGCGGCCTCCTCATCGAGCGCAACCCGCCCCAGGTGGTGGTCGACTGCAACGGCGTCGGCTATGAGGTCGACGTGCCGATGAGCACGTTCTACAACCTGCCGGCCAACGGCGAGCGCGTGTCGCTGCTGACGCACTTCGTGGTACGTGAAGACGCGCAGATCCTGTACGGCTTCGGCACTGTCGGCGAGCGCTCCACCTTTCGTCTGCTGATCAAGATTTCCGGCGTCGGGCCGAAGATGGCGCTGGGCGTGCTGTCGGGTTTGTCGGTGAACGAGCTGGCGCAGGTGGTGACCTTGCAGGACAGTGGCCGATTGGTGAAGATCCCCGGAATCGGCAAGAAGACCGCCGAGCGATTGCTGCTCGAGCTAAAGGGCAAGCTCGGCGCCGACATTGCGACGCCGCTGCATCCGGCCAGCGATGCGCAGGGCGACATTCTGCAAGCGTTGGTCGCGCTCGGCTATAGCGACAAAGAAGCGGCCGCAGCGATCCGCGCTCTCCCAAAGGACGCAAGCGTGAGCGAAGGCATACGCCTGGCGCTTCGGGCGCTGGCCAAGTGAGGGCCAAGCTGCGTCAAGGCAGCCACCCGTAACGCAATGCATGGAAGAAGATCGGCGCGGCGAAGATCACCGAGTCGAGCCGGTCGAGCATGCCGCCGTGGCCCTCGATCATCGAACCCCAATCCTTGACGCCGCGATCGCGCTTGATCGCCGACATCACCAGGCCGCCGAAGAAGCCCATGAGGCAGATGGTGAGGGCCATCAATGCGGCCTGCCACGGCGTGAAGGGCGTCGCCCAGTAGAGCGCCGCACCAAGCGCCGTGGCGCTGGCGACGCCGCCGACCAGGCCTTCCCAGGTCTTCGATGGTGAAAGCTTCGGTGCCACCTTGTGCTTGCCGATCAGCTTGCCCCAGACGTATTGCAGGACGTCGCTGAACTGCACGACGATCACCAGGAAAGCGATCAGCAGCAGGTTGCGCCCTTCGAAGCCCGGAATCTGCAATGTCAGCAGCGCCGGCACATGGCTGATGCAGAACACGCAGACCATCAGCCCCCACTGCACCTTGGCCGTCCGCTCGAGAAAGCGCTGGGTGTCGCCGCCGACCGTTGACAGGATCGGCAACACCAGGAACGCATAGACCGGGATGAAAATGGAATAAAGGCCATACCAATCGTTCCAGATCAATACGTACTGCGCCGGCAGGCCAATGTAGAACGCGGCAGCAATCGCGTGATGGTCGGCGCGCCGTGTATAGGCCAGGCTCATGTATTCGCGCAGGGCATAGAACGAGATCAGGTAGAACAGCACGATCACGCCGCCCTTGCCGAAGGCGAAGGCCAGGCCGATCGCCGCAACCATTACCCACCAGGCCTTGACGCGCGAATTGAGGTTGTCGATGACGGCGTGCGGCTGACCTTGCGCGATCCGCCACTTGAGCAGCGCGCCGATGCCCGACGCCAGGATCAGCACGGCGGCGACGCCGCCGAACAGCATGAAGGGGGTCTCTGTCGAGGTTGAGGGGTTCACTGGAATGCCCTCCGCGCTGCGCGCTTCGAGATGAGCGCTTGGGAGCGGCCCGGCGCGCTCACTGGAGTACCTTCGCGCTGCGCGCTAACGTATTCGCCCTTGGGGCGGCCCGGCGCGCTCATGCGACTTCCCCTTCGATGCGGTCGTATTCAGGGCGCAAATCGAGCATGGCGGCGCGGGCGCGGGTAATGAAGGTGGCCTTGTCTTCGCCCTCGGCCAGTGCCATCGGTGCGCCGTAGCGAACGCTGCAGGCCAGCGGTATCGGCAGCAGCTCGCCCTTGGGCAACACGCGCTTGAGGTTCTCGATCCACACCGGTACCAAGCGCACGGTCGGGCAGGCGCACGCCAGATGGTAGAGGCCGCTCTTCAATGGCAACAGCACCTCGTCGCCGGTATTGCGTGTGCCTTCAGGAAACATGATGAGTGAGTCGCCCGCCTCGAGCGCCTCGGCCATCTGCTGCACCGGGCCTTGCGCAGATGTAGGCTGCACCGGTCCTAGAGCGGACGTCGCGCTGCCGTCGATCGCACCACCCATTGCGCCAGCGCCATCGCGCCGGATCATCAAGGCGTTGAACACCTGCTCGCCGATGAAGCGGCGCAGCTTCGACGCCAGCCAGTAGTCCTGCCCGGCGACCGGCCGGGTCAGGGCGCGCAAGTCCGCTGGCAGCGTCGCCCACAGCAAGACGAAATCGGCGTGGCTGGTGTGGTTGGCGAAGTAGAGAGTTTGCTCGGCTTTGGGCTGGGTGCCGCTCCAGATGGCACGTACGCCGGTGAGCAGCCGGGCAAATCCGACGATCAACCAGGCCGCCGCGACGGCCGCGGCTTTGCCGCCTTCGTTACGCAGGAACGTCTTCAAGATTTCTTCTCCAAACAACGGGTCTTCACCGCCATGCTGCCATCGTCAGTGCCAGCATCATCATCGCGCACTGCGCCACCACCAAAAGGGCGTGCCATCGCACCAGCCGGCGCGTGCCGGCAACACGATCATCGAGATCGCGCGGCACGTGCGGCATCGCCCGCAAGCCCAAGCGATGCAGCGTCCGGTCGAGCGTCGATGGCGATTCGATGGCGCCACTGGCCATGTCGCCGAACAGGCCGGCATCGAACCCAAGCCGCAGCCAGAAACCGCGTTCGACGACACCGAGCGCCACCACTGCGCCATAGCCGGCACCGGTCACGATGGAAAGCGATGCGGCGGTCAACGCGAGCGCGATCAGGGCGACGGCGGAAAGCGGCAGGCCCAGCGCCGCCACAGCGGCGTAACTGTGCAACAGGCTCGCGGTGGCTGCGCACAGGGCGCGGTCGGCAGGCGCCATGCGATCTTCGGGGGCCGTGCGATCGTCAGTCGCCATGCGATCGATCGGTCGTCAGCGCGCCCGCAAGTGCCTCGCGCCACGCCCGCTTCATGACGATCTGCGGCCGCGCCTGGCGCACGACCGCTTCAGCTGTCGCCAGGTTGCAATCGCGTTGGCGCAGTGCCAACCAACCAATCACAACACTGGCACTGCGCGAAAAGCCGAGGGCGCAGCAGACCCACACGGCCTGCTCGCTGCGACGCCAACCTTCGATCACCAGCGCGGCACGGCGCAGGCTGTGCGCCGAGGGCGCCACCAGATCGAGCATCGGTACACAAGCCGTGCAGGCCGAGGCGGGCAGCCTGGGCAAGGGCAGTTCGGCGCACAGGCTGAGCACGCACGGTCGTCCCGCGCGCTGCCATTCGGCCTCGGTCGGCCGCCGCCCGAGCTGCACGCCCGGCACAACCGGCACAGAAGCCGGCAGTTTTCGGGTCCAGGCCCACGCATTCACAGCGGCGCCGAAGCGGTAGGGCGCAAACAACCAACGTGCGGCCCAGCGCATGCGGCCGTGCGCGTCCATCTGAAAGCCGCGTGCGCCGAGGCCGGCGTAGCACAGCGCCACCAGTGCCAGCGATGCAGCCGGCCAGCCGAGCCAGAGCGCGGCGCCGCCCGCAATCACGGCCGTGGCGAGGCACGCGGCAGCGCCGGCGGCATAGATGCCCACGAGTCGCCACCGCCGCGGATCGCGCGCCAGCCGCCAGCCGCCGGGCAACGACACCACGCGCTCGAGCGGCCACAGCCACACGCAGAAAATCCCGAGCAGTGCGCCGGTGGGAATGTCGATGAAGTGATGCTGCCATGTCGTGAGGACCGAGGCACAGATGGCGAAGGCCCAGACGTGCAGAACGACGAGGCTCCAGCGCGCATGCAACAGGCGGCGATACCAGTCCCACAGGATGACGGCCAATGCGATATGCAGCGATGGCGCCTGATTGAAGGGTTGGTCGAAGCTGCGCAGCGCGTTGAAAAGAAACGCCGGCGCGCCCTCGACCGCCGGCTGGCCAAAGCTGAAGCGCAGCGGCCACAGCACGAAGCAGGTGACGGCGATCACCGTCGCTGTGATGAGACGCGCGGCGTGTCGGTCGACCTGGTGCGGCGTGCGCGTCAGGAACAGCGACAGCGCGTAGAAGACATTGATGGTCCAGTACGGAAAGATCGTCCAAGGCCAGAACGGGATGCGGCGTTCCCAATCGAAGGCCAGCGAGGGCACATGCCCGCGCGTGCCGGCCCACCAGTTGGCAAAACCGTAGCTCGCATAGAACAGTGGCCCCAGCAGCGCCAGCCAGACGGCTGCGCGCTTCCACGGGCGCGATGTCGATGCATGCTTCGATGCCAACGTCGATGCGTCCTTCATTCGCGCGGGCTCCTGCCCTCCTGCCTCTGCATCTGGCGCTGCGCCAGTGAGACGGTGAAGATGCCCCACTCGTCGATCCGCTGGTCGATCTTGGCAAATCCGGCTTCCTGGACCAGCTGATCCATTTCGGCTTGCGTACGCCGGCGCATGACCCAGGCTTCGCCTTGCCGGTGGCTGGTGAGCGCGCGGGCGATCATCTCCAGTTGCGGATGCCAGGGCTGGCCGGTGTAGACCAGATAACCGCCGTCTTCGACCGCGTCGCCAACGCCTGCAAGAGACCGACGCACCATCTCGTTGTCTGGAAAAAGTTCGTACAGACCGGATACCACGGCCAGCGTGGGCTTGGGTGTCACGTTCGCCAGGCTGTCGCGATCGAAGGCGTCGGCTTGCACGAACTGGGCAATGCCTTGCAGCCCCTTTTCGGTGATCAACGCCCGGCCGTCGCGCACGTTGATGTCGCTGTAGTCGCGCAACAGGATCGAGGTGGGTTTGATCGGACTGGCGAGCACCGCGTCGACCACATAGCGGCCGTGGCCCGCGGCGATGTCCATGAGGCGCACGTCGCGCTGCGCTGCGGCGAGCCGGGCCATTGCTTCACGCAGCATTTCTTCGACGTGGATCTTGCGCTGCCGAATACCACGCCAGCCGATCGATTGCAGATAGGTCTTGTCGATGGCTTTGCCAAACGGTGCCAGACCCCGCGGCTGGTTGCGATAGACATAATCCAGCGTGCTGCCCGAATCGAAACCGGTGGCGTGTCCCAGCGCGATGCCTTGCGACAACCGGCCGCCCAGGCGCAGCCCGGCTCGCGTGGCAGCCCAGTACGCGCCGCGCGCCGACAGTGCGGGCAGCGGCGTTGCCAGCGCCTGCGATTCGCTGGCTGTGAAGCCGCTTTGATGCGCGTTGCGCAGATCGACGGCAGCCGGTGCTTCGTCGAACAACTGCAGCACGAACGCCCGGACGGCAGCGATCGCTGGCGCGCGATCGCGTTCACCGAGCGTGTCGTGATAGAAGCCGGGCAGCACCATCCTCGTTTTCACGATGCTGCCGAGCCGCTCGAAGAACTGGTGTTGTGGCTTGTGCTGCACGACCCAGTCGGCACCCGAAATCAGCAGCTGCACCGGCAGCGTGATGGCCGCGGCATCGGCCACCACACGCTCGGCCGCCTCGTAGAGCCCGAGCAGGATGTTGACGGCGATCGGCCGCGAAATCAGCGGGTCGGCCTCGAAGCTGGCGATCCGCGCCGGGTCGTGCGTGAGGAACTTGGCCTTGACATAGCTGTTGACGAAAAAAAGCCCGCGCAGC
>JBDSYU010000011.1:0-17244 GCA_039925525.1 Variovorax sp. | reverse complement strand
GGGCCTGTAACCCACGACAAAGCCTGGATCGAGATGCTGCATCGCTACCTGGCGACGGCCGTCGGGGCATCGATCATCGTCTTGCTCGTGGCCACGGTGCTGGAGCGACGGCGGCAGCAACGGCAAGGGTTGTATCAGGTGCAACTCGACCCGTCCGTGGCGCCGCGTGCGCGGTCGGCGGCGCTGCCGGAAACGCCGACACCGCCGGCACCGTCAGCAACAGGCCGCGCGGCCGTGGCCATCGACGTGCCGGCGCTGCACTGGGCTTGGCCGCTGGCGACGCTGGTTTGGGTCTGTCTTCAAGGCGCATTCGGGGCGCTCACCGTCACCCATCGACTGGCGCCGGTGATCGTCACCGCGCACCTGCTCGGTGCCATCGTTTTGTTGGTGCTGCTGTGCGTCCAGGCGGTGAAGTACCGGCAGGCGACGCAGCGCCTGGGCCCGGTGGTCGTCGCCGCAAGTCTGCATGCGCTGCTGGTCACCACCGCGGCCCTGTTGCTGGCCCAGATAGCTTTGGGCGGCTGGGTGAGCAGCAACTACGCGGTGCTGGCCTGCACCCAGTTTCCGCAATGCCAGGGCAGCTGGTGGCCACCAATGAATTTTGCGCAAGGCTTCGAGTTGTGGCGCGGACTGGGTATGACCGGCGAGGGTGCAGGCATCGATTTCGCCGCACTGACGGCCATCCACTATGCCCATCGCCTGCTGGCTTACTTCGTGTTCCTGGCGCTCGGTGTCGCGGCCTGGCGGCTGCACAAAGTGCAGCGGTTGCAGGCCCAGGCGCGTTGGCTGGCCGGCCTGGCTCTGCTACAACTGGCGACGGGGCTGGGCAACGTACTGCTTGGCTGGCCACTGGCTGCGGCGTTGCTGCACACCGGCGGGGCCGCGGCGCTGGCCCTTGCGCTGACGTCCACCTTGTGGCAAACGCGGCGAATCGCCATGCCCATCGAGCGATTGCGCATGCCGCAGCGCGCGGAGGTTGCGCCGTGACTGCGCCCTCCTCGACAGCCGCGACGACCGGGACGACCGCGACAACCGCGACAACCGCGGCGACCCCCAGACCCGTCGGGGTGGCGCTTGGTGCGACGCCCGTATGGCGCCAGTACTACCAACTGACCAAGCCGCGTGTCGTTCAACTGATTGTCTTTTGCGCGCTCATCGGCATGGTCCTGGCCGTGCCGGGTGTCCCCGGCTGGGCCGAATTGCAGCGCGCCGCGTTGGCATGTCTGGGCATCTGGCTCGTCGCGGCGGCAGCGGCGGCTTTCAACTGTCTCGTCGAAAAGGGCATCGACGCGAAGATGAAGCGCACGGCGTGGCGAGCCACCGCACGCGGCCAATTGAGCAACATGCAGGCACTGACTTTTTCAATGCTGCTGTGTGCCGCCGGCTCGGCGATCCTGTGGGCGACGGTGAACCTTCTGACCATGTGGCTGACCTTCGCCACCTTCATCGGCTACGCGGTGATTTATACCGTGCTGCTCAAGCCACGGACGCCACAGAACATCGTCATCGGTGGCGCTTCGGGGGCGATGCCACCCGTACTTGGTTGGGCCGCGATGACCGGGCAGGTCGGACCCGAAGCGCTCATCCTTTTTCTCATCATCTTCCTCTGGACGCCGCCACATTTCTGGGCCCTGGCGTTGTACCGCGTCGAAGACTATCGCAAGGCCGGCTTGCCGATGCTGCCGGTGACGCACGGTAACGAGTTCACCCGACTGCAGGTGCTGCTCTACACCCTCATCCTGTTCGCTGCCTGCCTCCTGCCCTTCATCTATGGCATGAGCGGATGGCCCTATCTGGTCGTGGCAGTCGCCGTCAGTTTCGGCTTCAGCGGTTATGCGTTTGCACTCTGGCGTCGCTATTCGGACGCCTTGGCCCGCAAGACCTTCCGCTTCTCCCTGATTCACCTCAGCGTCCTGTTCACAGGGTTGCTGGTGGACCACTATCTTTCGTCAGCGACGCACGGGTGAAACGCAAGCCAGAGAGTGCGTACGCTGCGCTTTGGGCATCTCCCGTGCAGTCACTTCAAGGAATCCGAACATGAACAGACGTGACGTTGTGAGGGCGCTCACCGCGTCGATCGGCTGGAGTGCAGTCGCAACGACAGCGGGCCTGGCACTTTCTGCTTGCGGCGAGGGAGGGAAGAAACCCATTTTCACCGGGATCGACATCACCGGCGCCCAGTACGCCACTTCGTTTTCCTTGAAAGACGCCGATGGTCAGCCGCGCACGCTCGGCGACTACAAGGGCAAAGTGGTCGTGCTGTTTTTCGGCTACGCGCAATGCCCCGATGCCTGTCCGACCACCATGGCCGAACTGTCGCAGGTCAAGCAGAAACTGGGCGCCGATGCCAATAGGCTGCAGGTGTTGTTCGTCACCCTCGATCCGGCGCGCGACACGCCCGAGGTGATGAAAGCCTATGTCGGTGCCTTCGATCCGAGCTTTGTCGCGCTGATCCCTGAGCCCGACCAGTTGCCCGGCGTGGCCAAGGACTTCAAGGTGTTCTACAAGAAGGTCGACGGGCCGACGCCGACCAGTTACTCGATGGACCACAGTGTCGGCAGCTACGTCTACGACCCGCAAGGCCGCGTGCGCCTGTACGAGCGCTACGGTGTTGGGGCCGATGCTGTAGCGGCCGATGTCGAGGCTTTGCTCAAGCAGGGTTGAACAGCGCCGCTCAATGAGGCCGGTCTTTGCCGGCGCGAACAGGAGCCTCTACAGGCGCAGCAGCGATGTCACTCGTTGCGAATACCACGCTCGCGGATGACGCTGCCGAGCAGCTTGGCATCGGACTTGATGCGCAGGGCCAGTCCCTCGGGCGATGAGCCGACCACCTGCCATCCTTGCTGAAACAGCTTGGCCCGCGCTTCGGGTGCGCGCACGATCTCGCCGATGATGCCGGCCAGCTTCGCGACGATGGGCTTGGGCATCGCCGCCGGCGCCGCGACGGCATTCCATATTTCCAGCTCGAAGCCGGGCACGCCAACTTCAGCCAGGCTCGGCAGGTCGGGCACCAGCGAACTGCGCCCGGCCGAGGTGACGCCGATGGCCTTGAGCTTGCCCGCCTTCACCTGTGCCAGCGCCAGTGTCGGCGGCAGCATGGCCCATTGCAGTTGGCCGCCGAGCATCGCCTGGACCACCTGGGCGTAGCCCGGGTATGGCACATGCACCGATCGGGTCTTGAGCTGGGCATTGAGCAACTCCATGCCGATATGGCCGACGGTGCCGACGCCGGGTGTGCCGTAGCTCCACTTGTCGCCCGAAGCGCGAGCGGCCTTGAGCAGTTCGGCCGGCGTGTTGCCGGGCACGTTGGCCGCGACCGTCAGCACCAGCGGCGCCGTGCCGACCAGCGCCACCGGCTGCAGCTCGGTCAGTGGGTCGTAGGCCAGCTTGCTGTTGAGCAGCTTGGCGATCGTCATGTTGCCGTTGATCATGACGCCGATGGTGTGATCGTCCTTGGCATGCGCAACCACTTCAGCGGCGATGTTGCCGCCCGCGCCGACCTTGTTCTCGACGATGACCGGTTGACCCAGCGCCTTGGCCAGCGGCTCGGCGATGAGGCGCGCCGTCAGATCCGGCGTCGAGCCGCCGGGAAAGCCGACGACGATGCGTACCGGGCGATTGGGCCAGCCGTCCAGTGGCCCGGCGGCCAGTGCCGATGATGTGGGCGTGACGAGTGCTGTCAGAGATCCGACGGCAGCGGTCAAGGCGGCGGCAGCAATGGAACGGCGACTGAAAAGGTGCATGGCAGCGAGCCTGGTATGAAGGGGATGAAGGATGGCCAAGCGCATCGCGCTGGCGAACGCCCGAGTATAGAAAACAGTGAGCGCGACTCCCCGACAATCGGCAGTCAGGCTACGGGCGATCGTCGCGATCGCGCCAATGCCACCCGAATCCAATCTCGCGAACAAGGAAACCGATGCAGTTCCCCGAATGGTTGGTCGATCGAGTCGTCAAGCGACAAGGCCGCCTTCACCCGTACCCGCGGTTTGAGGCGCGTCACACGGCGTTCGTCGTCATCGACCTGCAGAACTACTACACCCAGCCCGGCTTTATGGCCGAGTGCGCCGCGGCACGCGAGACTTTTCCGGCGGTCAACCGGCTGGCAACCGCATTGCGCGCAGCGGGCGGCTGCGTCGTCTGGGTGCAGACCAGTTCCGAGGGCGCCGAGCAATTCTGGTCGCACCACCATCGGCACATGCTCACGCCCGAGCGCAGCGCCCGCAGGCTGCGCGAACTCGCGCCGTCGCACGAAGGTTATGCCCTGGCCGCCGGACTGGAATACCGGGCGCAGGATCTTCGGGTGGTGAAGCGTAGTTTCAGCGCCTTGACGCCAGGCTCTTCGTGCTTGCACGAAGCGCTGAGACGACGTCAGATCGAGACGCTGCTCATCGGCGGCACGGCAACCAATGTCTGCTGCGAATCCACGGCGCGCGACGCGATGATGATGGACTACCCGACGATCATGGTCGAAGACGCTCTTTCGGCCATGAGCCAAGAGGAGCATGTGCAGGCGCTCAGCAACTGGATGCTGTACTTCGGCGACGTCCTGAGCGTCGACGAAACGATCGCGCGTCTCGCGGATTGAATGCCAAAAAAAAGCCCGGCGAATGCCGGGCCTGTGACGCTGCACTTGGCTTTTTCAAGCAAATTCGACCAGCGCCTTCTTCATCTTCTTCATGGCCGACACCTCGATCTGGCGAATGCGCTCGGCCGACACACCGTAATCTGCTGCCAACTGGTGCAGCGTCATGCCGCCCGAGCCGTCGTCGTTGACCTTGAGCCAGCGCTCCTCGACGATGCGGCGGCTGCGATCGTCCAACGTCTCCAGCGCTGTCGAAATACCGTCACTCGACAGGCGATCGTGCTGGCGTGCCTCGAGCCGCGCCGACGGCTCCTGCGTCGCGTCGGCAAGGTAGGAGATCGGGCCAAACGCGTCGTCGCCATCGTCGGAAGGCGCGGGATCGAGCACCACGTCCCCGCCGGACATCCGCGTTTCCATCTCCAGCACTTCTTCGCGCTTGACATTGAGCCTTTCAGCCATCTGATCGACCTGGCGGTCAGACAACGTAGCGCGATGGCTGGCGCCCTCGCCCAGGGCGTCCTGGGCCTGCAACCCTGCCTTCATCGAGCGCAGGTTGAAGAACAGCTTGCGTTGAGCCTTGGTCGTCGCCAGCTTGACCATGCGCCAGTTCTTCAGGATGTATTCGTGGATCTCGGCCTTGATCCAGTGCATGGCGTAGCTCACCAGGCGTACGCCCTGGTCGGGATCGAAGCGTTTGACCGCCTTCATCAGCCCGACGTTTCCTTCCTGGATCAGGTCACCGTGCGGCAGGCCGTAACCGAGATACTGGCGCGAGATCGAGACCACCAGGCGCAGGTGGGACAGGATCAACGCGCCGGCAGCTTCCAGGTCGTTGTTTTCGCGCAGCTTGCGCGCAAAACCCTGCTCCTGTTCCAAGGTGAGCATGGGCAGGCGATTGGCGGCGGTGATGTAAGCGTCGAGATTGCCGAGCGGTGGCACCAAGGCCCACGGGTTGGCCACAGCCAACCCACTCGGCGAAGATAGCGTCAATGCAGAAGCGCCAGACAGTGTGGACATTCCAAAAATTCCTTGTTCAAAAGACATGTTAGCACTCGATTAGAGAGAGTGCTAAGCCAAGGGTTCCCCCTTAATTGGCCGCATGGGCTCGTGACAATGTGTTGGCCAAACCGACCTTCGGCAGGCAAACACGACCCCTTGGCAGCGTCGGCTGCGCAGTAGTTCACAGAGTTTCGTCTTTTGCCGCGCGAAAGCCCTCAAGTTTTCCAAGTTGCGGATTTGTTACTCCCCCTACGGCGCCAACCCGCGCACACTTCAATCCGTCGCTGATTCGGCGAAACCCTTGACTCACGGAGAAACGCACCATGGCCCGACTGATCGTGATGATGAAAAAAAATTCGGTGAAGCTGGTCGACCTGAAAGGTCCGGTCACCCGCATCGGCCGCGATCTGACCAGCGACGTGCAGATCGAGCAACCGCAGATCAGCCGCCACCACGCCGAGGTGGTGCTCGAGGACGGTAACGCGTCAGTTCGCGACATGGGCAGCGTCAATGGCACCTATGTCAATGGCCAGAAGGTGACAGCGCAGGAACTGCATCATGGCGACGTGCTCAGATTCGGCGACTGCGACATGCGATTTCTTTCGCAAGGTACCGCCAAGCCCGCGCAGAGCCTGAGCCTGGCCTGAATGGCTTGAACGGCGCTCTGCACACACTGCAGCAGCCAGCGATTGGCTGGAGCGCCGATCAGCGGCGGGCTTCAGGCACCCCGCCGGGCCGCAAGTGGCGCTGGCTCAGCACCGTCAACGCGATCAAAAACAATCCGACCAGATCGGTCGCCCAGCCGGGCTTGATCAGCACCAGCGCGGCAACGAACAACAGCGCGCGTTCCCACACGCGGGCCCGGCCGAAGAAAAAGTAGGCATGCAGCGACGCCGCCAGGCAGATCACACCGAGCGTCGCGGTCAGGCTGGCAAGCGCCACGGCCCAAAAATTACCTATCAAAAGCAGCGACGGCGCCGCGACGAACATGAAGGGGATGATGTAGCCGGTCAATCCGAGCTTGACCGCCGCCCAGCTCGTTTCCATCAGCCGCGCGCGCGAAATGCCGTTGGCCGCGTACACCGCCAGCGCTACGGGCGGGGTGATTGCCGAGAGCACGGCGAAATACAGGACGAAGAGGTGTGCCGCCTCGACCTGCACGCCGAGCTTGACCAGCGCCGGAACCAGCAGCGCCACTTGCACAATGTAAGCCGGCGTGGTCGGCAGGCCCATGCCCAGCAGGATGCCGGCTGCCATCGTCAGCAGCAGCGCCAGGGTGAGCGAGTTCTGCGACAGCGCCAGCACGACTCCAGTGAAATCGAGTCCTAGCCCGGTAAGCGTGATGGTGCCGATGACGATGCCGGCCGAGGCGCAGGCCAGCGCCACCACCAGCGTGTTGCGCGCGCCGTCTTCCAGTGCTTCGATGACGACGCGCAGCGTAAAAGTCTTGCGCGTGCTGGCGCGCAGCCAGGTGGTCGGAATGACCGAACCGATGCCGCACAGCGCGGAGAAGCTGGCGCTGCGGCCTGCCAGCAGCACCGCGACGATGACTCCGAGCGGTATGAACAGGTGGGCGCGCTCGACCAACACGCTTTTAAGCCGGGGCAAATCCGCTTTCGGCAGGCCCACCAGGCCGATGCGCTTGGCCTCGAAATGCACCGCCATGAACACGGCCAGGTAATAAAGGAGGGCCGGCAGCAGCGCAAAGCCGGCCACCGTGAGGTAGGACACGCCGAGGAACTCGGCCATGACGAATGCTGCGGCGCCCATGATTGGCGGCAGCAGCTGGCCGCCGGTGGAGGCGACTGCCTCGACCGCGCCCGCGAACGCGGGCCGGTAGCCGGTGCGAATCATCAGCGGAATGGTAAAGGTGCCGGTGGTCATCACGTTGGCGACGGCACTGCCCGAGACCGTGCCGAACAGGCTGCTGGTGATGACCGCGACCTTGGCCGGCCCGCCCGCGGTGTGGCCCGCCAGCGCCAGTGCGAAGTCCATGAAAAGTTGCCCCGCGCCGCTCTTCTCGACGAACGAACCGAAGAGGATGAACAGCATTACGTACGTGGCCGATACGTATAGCGGTATGCCGAAGATGCCCTCCGTCGTCAGGTAGAGCTGGTCGAGCATGATGCCAACCGACTGGTTGCCGATGGTCAGGCCGTAGCCGACGAAGACGATCGCTGTGATCGGCAGCGCCAGACCCGTGGCTCGCCGCGTCGCCTCGAGGATCAAAAGGACTGCCGTGCCGCCGAAGACATAGTCGATCGCGCGCGGGTCGTCGACGTAGTACGTACGGTTGTGGATGTAATCGAGTACCGCGCTCGGATACATCGTCGCCGCCACGGCGAACGCGACCAGCGCCAAGTCAACCCAGCCGACGCGCTCGGCACGGCCGCGAAAGCCCGGCAGCGTGAGGAACGCCAGCGCCAGGCCGAACGCCAGGTGCGCACCGCGAAAGACGTAGGCGTCGGGTGGGCCGACGAACGCCACCCAAAGATGAAACACCGACATCGCCACCGCAACCACGGCGGTGAGTCGGCGCGAGAAAGCCTGCGCAATGACCACCGGGCGCAATTCCGCGCCGCGTTGTCAGAGCACTCCGGCTTCCTTGTAGTACCGCGCGGCGCCCTTGTGCAGCGGGATGCCAATGTCCTCGGCCATATCCTTGGGCGTGAGTGGCCCCATGGCCTTGGCGACAGCCGTCAGGTCGGCCTTGTTGTCGACAATGCCCTTCAAGGTCTTGTAGACCACCGCCTCGTCCAGATCGCAGCGCGCGATCAGGTGCGTGGCGTAGCCAATGGTCTGCACGTCGGTGGTCTGCTTGGGGTAGCTATTGGCCGGGATGTTCAGCTTGGTGTAGCCCGGGTTGAGCTTCTTCATGGCCTGGAGCTTGTCGTCCGGGATGGGTATGAGCTTGATGTCGCGGGCCGATGCCAAATCCATGATCGACGAGCCCGGCACCGTGGTGCCCAGCGTAAAGGCCTGCGCGTTGTTGTCTTTCATGAGCGAAACCGCGTCGGTGTACGACACGAAGCTGGTGCGGCCCAGGTCCGCGTACTTCATGTCGTAGACCTCGAGCACCTGCTGCGTGATGAACTCGGCCGTGTTGCCCTTGGGCTGCACCGCGACCGGCTTGCCCTTCAGGTCAGCCAGCGAGTTGATACCCGAATCGGCATTGGCCACCACCTGAAAGAACTGCGGATAGAGCGTGGCGACGTTGCACACGTTGTCGGCCTTGGCCTCGAACGGGGCGCGGCCGGCGACGCCGTCGACAGTGGAGATCGAGTTGCCGAAGCCCATATCGGCCTTGCCGGCCTGCACCGCCTTGACATTGGCAATGCCGGCGCCCGGAAGGACCTGCACCTTCATGCCGGCCTTGTCGGCAATGTTCGCGATGGCGCCGCCCAGCGGATACCACGAACCGCCCTGCGGTCCGGTCATGAGCTTGACCTGCTGGGCATCTGCACCGGCTGCGCAGCACAACAGCGCTGCCAGGACAACGGGGGCACGGGCGATGCGGGTACGGGCGATGGGGGTACGGGCGATGGGTGTACGGGCGATGGGGGTACGGGCGCTGGAAATGGGCATGGCAATGTCTCCGTTGAAAAGGGATGGAAGCCGGTACCGCCCTTGCTTTGTAGTGGGTAGTGGGTCGCGTACCGCGCAACCAGCAAGGACACCATCAATGCCCCGCGGTGTCACTAGGGAAATCGCTATGCGCGCCGTAGAACGACTAGCCGAGCAGCGCCTTCGCATATTCGCGCGCACTGAAGGTTTCCAGATCCTCGAGTCGCTCGCCGATGCCAACAAAGTAAACGGGAACCGGGCGCTCACGAGCAATTGCCGCCAGGACGCCACCGCGCGCAGTGCCGTCCAGCTTGGTCACGATCAAGCCAGTCAGGCCAAGCGTGTCGTCAAAAGCCTTGACCTGATTGACGGCGTTTTGACCGGTGTTCCCGTCAATTACCAGCAGTATCTCGTGCGGAGCAGTCGAGTCGGCCTTTCCCACGACGCGCTTGATCTTTTTCAGTTCCTCCATCAGATGCAGTTGCGTCGGCAGGCGCCCGGCGGTGTCGACCAGCACCACATCCTTGCCGCGGGCCATGCCGGCCTTGACCGCGTCGAACGCCACGGCCGAGGGGTCGCCGCCTTCTTGACTGACGATCTCCACCAGGTTTCGATCGGCCCATATCGCCAACTGCTCGCGTGCCGCGGCGCGAAAGGTGTCGGCAGCGGCGAGCAGCGTGGTGCAGCCTTCCTTGGACAGGTGCTGGGTCAGTTTGCCGATAGAGGTCGTCTTGCCCGCGCCATTGACGCCGGCCACCATGATGACGGTCGGCTCATGCTCGCCGATCACCAGCGCCTTTTGCAGTGGCCTGAGCAGGTCGGTCAGGGCGTCGGCCAGAAACGCTCGCACCTGCGTCGCGTCGGTGGCCATCGACTCGCGTACGCGCCGACGCACGTCGGCCAGCAGGTGCTCGGTCGCAGCCACGCCGGTGTCCGCAATCAGCAGTGCCTCTTCCAGTTCTTCGTAGAGCGCTTCGTCGATTTGGCGGTTGACCAGAACCGACGTCAATCCGCTGCCGGTCTTGCGCAACCGTACCGACAGCTTGTCGACCCAGTCGGCGCGGTCGTGCCAGACGATCTCGGGCTGCACCGGCTGCGCCCGATAAGGCGAAACCCTGGTCGGCGGCGGCGGTGCTGGCGGAAGATCGCGCAGGAACGCGGGGATCGCGTTGCCGGCCAGCGCCGATTCGACGCTTGCCGCCAGCGGTGCGCTCTTGACGGGGCTCGTGACGGGACCAGGGAGCGGGCTGCGCAACGGACCAAGGGCAGGCGTCGGCGATGGCGAGGGCGCGCTGCGGTTGGCCGGGCTCGCCCTGCCGACCGAGGGCGTCGGCTCTGGCGCCGTCGGCACGACGGCTGGCATTCGGGCAGACTCGGGCGCCGTGTGCGGGATGGTTTTTTGTTCCGGCGTTGACGTTGTCGCCGAAGGCGGCACCCGCTCAGGCGCCGTTTCGGATAGCCGGGCAGGAGCGGTAATCGTCGGCGTCGGCGTCGGCTGCTGTGGTTCGGCGGCCAAGCCGCGCAGGAAAGCCGGGATTTCTCGTGCGTCTTCGGCCGGCGAACGGGCAAGAGGCGCCGGTTGGGCTTGGTCCGATACCGAAGGCGGAATGTCCGGCGCCGGTGGCGTCGGCGGCGTCGGTGAGGGGCCGTGCGCTGGCTGCGGGAGTTCTGACGCCGGCGCCTCGGAAATGGGCTTTCTTCGCTTGAAAAAACTGAACATCGACGACTTTCTACACTCACAGCCATTCTATGAAACGCTCCTCTTGCCGCAGTGTTGTGGCTTCTTTTGCGGCGACGGCGACGTTGCTGGCCTTCGCCGCCGGGACGCTGGCGTCCGAAGCCTTGGCCCAGCCTGTGCCGCCCGCATCGGCTGCATCGGCCCCAACGCCGACGGCGTCCACCGCTTCCACGGCGGCGGCATCGGCCACGTCGCCTGCGGCTTCGTCCGCAGCGCTGCCCCCGCCGGTGGCGCCAGCGGCGCCAACCGAGCCGCTCATCGAGGCGCATCAGTTCACCCTGGCCAACGGCATGACGCTCATCGTCAAGCCCGACCGGCGCGCGCCGACGGCGGTGCAGATGCTCTGGGTTCGGGTCGGCTCGGTCGACGAGGTCGATGGCACCTCGGGTGTTGCCCACGCGCTCGAGCACATGATGTTCAAGGGCAGCGAATTACTCAAGCCGGGCCAGTTCTCGCGCAAGGTGGCGGCACTTGGCGGCCGCGAGAATGCCTTCACCACGCGTGACTACACCGGTTACTACCAGCAGATCCCGGTGACCAGCCTGCCGGAAATCATGCGGCTGGAGGCCGATCGCTTCGCTCACAACCAGTGGCCCGATGAAGAATTCAAGCGCGAGATCGAGGTGGTCAAGGAAGAGCGACGCCTGCGCACTGAAGACCAGCCGCGGGCTCTGCTGTTCGAGCAGCAGAACGCCACCGTCTTTGTCGCGTCGCCCTATCACCGGCCCATCGTTGGCTGGATGAGTGACCTTGACGCCATGACGGCCGACGACGTTCGCGCCTTTTACCGTCGCTGGTATGTGCCGGCCAACGCTGCTGTGGTGGTTGCCGGCGATGTCGATGTCGCGGAAGTGCGGGCGTTGGCCGAATCGACCTACGGCGTGATCCCGGCGCGCGCTGTCCCTGACCGCAAGCCGCGCACCGAGCCGGCGCAGCGAGGCATCCGCCGCATCGAATTCAAGGCGCCGGCCGAGCAGGCCTATCTATCAATGGCGTTCCGGGTGCCGCAGATGACGCAGATCGATGCCCCGAGCGACGCCTGGGGCTTGGTGGTGCTGGCCGCCGTGCTCGACGGCTACACCGGCTCCCGCCTCGATCGCACCCTGACGCAGGGGCCTGGCCGCGTCGCCGACTCGGTGGGCGCCTACTACGGTTTTGCCGGTCGCGGGCCGCAATTGTTTGGCCTGAGCGGCATTCCTGCGGCAGGCAAGACGCCCGAGCAACTCGAGGCGGCACTGCGAGCGCAGGTGGCACGTGTGGCCAGGGACGGTGTCGACGCTGCCGAGTTGGCACGCGTCAAGACGCAGTGGGTGGCCGGCGAAACCTACAAGCTCGATTCGGTGATGGCGCAGGCGCGCGAACTCGGCTCGAACTGGGTCGCGGGGCTGCCGCTGGACGCCAGCAGCCGCGTCGTCGCCAGGCTGACCAAGGTCACCGCCGAAGAGGTCCAGGCCGTCGCCGGGAAGTACTTTGGCGATGACCAGCTCACCGTGGCGACATTGCGGCCGTTGCCGCCAGACCCGAACCAGCGCCAACGTGGCTTCGCCGGTCCGGTCGGCGAAATGCGTTGATGGTCTCCTTGCGTCATCTGAAAGCGGCTCAATGATTGATTTGACAAGACACTTCCGTATCGCTTGCGCGGCTGCCGCCGCGACGTTCATCGGCGCCGCGGCGCAAGCGGCGGTGCCAATCGAGCACTGGACCCTGTCGAGCGGCGCGCAGATCTATCTGGCGCGCGTGGCGACGTTGCCGATCGTCGATGTCGAACTCGATTTCGACGGCGGCGACCGGCGCGACCCTTCGCTGCAAGCCGGGCTGGCCAGCGTCACTGCCAGCATTGCCGAAAAAGCCGTGCGGGCCAGCGAACCCATGCCGGAACCCCCGGCCGCCTCGGCACCCCCGGTAGCAACTCCAGCAGCGTCAACGTCAACGTCACCGGCAGCGCCAACGTCGCCGGCAGTGTCAACGTCGACGGCGGCGCCATCCGACGTTCCGGCGGCCGGCGCAGGCGTGGGCGTTGCCGAGCCGGTGACCGGCAAGCCCTCGGCCGGCGCTACCGATCGCATCGATCTGTACGGCGCGGCTATGGACCAGAACGCCTTGGGCGAAGCCTGGGCCGACCTGGGCGCCTCATTCAACATCGGCGCCGGCGGTGAGCGTCTGAGTTTCACCTTGCGCACGCTGGCCGATCCGCTGTTGCTCGGCAAAGCCGTGACGCTGGCGTCGCGCCAGATCGGCGATCCGTCTTTTCCCGCGGACGTGTGGATGCGCGAGCGCGAGCGGGTTTCGGCGGCGCTGCGCGAGGCCGACACCAAGCCGGCCACCGTTGCCAGTCACGCATTTGCCAAGGCTGTATACGGCGATCACCCGTACGCGATACGTACCACGCCGGAATCGCTCGCGCGCATCGACGTCGCCGACATGCGCGCCGAATACCACCGCACGGCGCAACCCTGTCGCGCCAAGCTCACGCTCGTCGGCGCTGTGACGCGCGCGCAGGCCGAGTCGATCGCGCTGGCCCTGCTGTCGCGGCTGCCGCAGGATGCCTGCACTGCCTTGCCGCCGGTGCCGGACGTGGCGTCGCTCACTGCAGCGAAAAACGAGCGCATTCCTTTCGACTCGGCGCAGGCCCATGTGCTCATCGGGCAACCCGGCTACAAGCGCAGCGATCCCGATCACTTCGCGCTGATCCTGGGCAACTACGTTTTGGGCGGCGGCGGCTTTGTCTCGCGCCTGACCGACGAAGTGCGCGAGAAGCGCGGCTTGAGCTACAGCGTCTACAGCTATTTCGCGCCGGGTCTGGAAGCCGGTGCCTTTCGCATCGGCCTGCAGACGCGCCCCGACCAGGCCGAGGAAGCGGTGAAGGTGTCCAAAAGCGTGTTGGCACGCTTTGTCGCCGAAGGCCCGACCGAGGCCGAACTGCAAGCCGCCAAAGACAACCTCATCGGCGGCTTTCCGCTCTTGCTCGACAGCAACCGCAAACTGCTCGGCAACATCGCCAACATCGCCTGGTACGACCTGCCGCTGAATTACCTGGAAACCTGGACGGCGCGCATGAACGCCGTGACGGTGGCCGACGTCAAAGCGGCGTTCGAGCGCAAGCTGCAGCCCGAGCGCATGGTGACCGTGGTGGTCGGCGCCAAGTCTGAAGCGGCGGCTGCCTCGAATGCGGCCAAGCCCTGAACGCAAGCGCGCCGGCTCCAACGCTTCTCGCGCGCGGCAGGCCCACGAAGTTCGCATCATCGGCGGCCAATGGAAGCGCACGCGGCTGCCGGTGCCCGACCGGCCAGGACTGCGGCCGACGCCCGATCGGGTGCGCGAGACGCTGTTCAACTGGCTTTCCAGCCTTGCCACGGGCGGGCAGGGCGGCGGTGGTGCGCTGCCCGGGTGGCATTGCCTCGACGTCTTCGCCGGGACCGGCGCGCTCGGCTTCGAAGCGGCCTCGCGTGGCGCCGCTGCGGTGGTGCTGTGCGAGCAGGATGCCGTACTCGCGGCCCAACTGACGGCCACGCGCGACAAACTCGCTGCCGCTGCGGTGCGGGTGGAGCGGGGCGATGGCGTCGGGCTGCTCGGCCGGACGGCGCCAGGGAGCCTGCACGCGGTTTTCATCGACCCACCTTTCGAGCAGCCGGCCTTGCATGAACGGGCGCTGGCAGTTGCGGCCGCGGTGTTGCGTCCAGCCGGCGTTGTTTACCTCGAAGCGCCGCGCCGCTGGAGCGACGATGAACTGGCCCGGTTTCGGCTCTCGACCTATCGCCACCTGAAAGCGGGCGCCGTCCACGCGCACCTGCTCAGGCCTGCATAATCCGCCGCGTTCGCCGGCACATCGCGGCCCGGCAACACCTCGCAGCGCATCCCACCCGTCAACCGCAGCGGCTCGCATTGGCGAACCACCTGCGCAGAAGGAGTCGACCCATGTCCAAGGTGATTGCCGTATATCCCGGCACTTTCGATCCAATGACACTCGGTCACGAGGATGTCGTGGAGCGGGCAATCCGCCTGTTTCCTCATGTGATCGTTGCGGTCGCTGCGGGTCATCACAAGAGAGCCATGTTTTCCCTGGATGAACGTCTGGAGATCGTGCGCGAGGCAGTGCAGCCGTTCGGGGACAAGGTCAGCGTCGAGAGTTTTTCCGGTTTGCTGCGCGACTTCGTGTTGGCGCGAGGCGGTAAAGCCATGGTGCGCGGCCTGCGCGCCGTCACCGATTTCGACTATGAGTTTCAACTGGCCGGCATGAACCGCTCGCTCATGCCGAGCGTGGAGACCGTGTTCCTGACCCCCAGCGATCGCTTCCAATTTATTTCGAGCACCTTCGTGCGCGAGATTGCGACGCTCGGCGGCGAGGTCGATCAGTTCGTCTCGGCCGGTGTGCAGCGACGGCTGGCGGAAAAGGTGCAGGGATTGCTGCGGGCCTGAATGCCAAACACCGCCGACGCACTCCGGCCGCTTGCCTGCAGCGCGTTGGGCGAGTCTGCTTTGGTGTGCACCTTGCCGCCGCCGGCCACGTTGGCGCAGCAGCAGGCCATCTGGGCGCTGGCGCAGGAGGTCAGGGATTGGCCACATGTGAAGGAAGCCGTGCCGGGCATGAACAACCTGACCTTGCTGTTCGACGCGAGAGAGGGCGATGCGGCCGAACTCGAGGCGCGCGTGCGGCACGTCTGGCCGTCGCTGCGCGGCACTGCGCTCTCCAGACGCAGTGTCGAGATTCCTGTGCACTACGGCGGTGAGGCGGGCCCCGATCTGGCGCATGTGGCGGCCCACACCGGATTGGCCATCGCTGAGGTGGTGCGCCGCCATGCGGCCGGCGACTACACCGTCTTCATGTTGGGCTTTCTGCCCGGTTTCGCATTCATGGGAGGCCTCGCGCCCGAACTGGCGACGCCACGCCGAGCCGAGCCGCGCACGCAGGTGCCGGCCGGCTCGGTCGGCATTGGCGGCGAGCAGACCGGCATCTACCCGATGCCATCGCCCGGCGGTTGGCAATTGATCGGCCGCACGGCGCTGTCGCTGTTCGACGCCGAAGCCGAGGCGCCGACGTTGCTGCGGCCGGGCGACAGCGTTCGTTTTGTCGCCGAGCGAATCGATTCATGAGCGCGCAGGGTCGTTCAATGAACGCCGCGTTGACAGTCGTCAAGCCCGGCCCGCTCAGTTCGGTGCAGGACCTGGGGCGTTTCGGCTATCGCAGCCTGGGCGTGCATCCGGGTGGCGCGCTGGACAGCCTCGCTTTGCGCGTCGCCAATCGTCTGGTCGGCAACGACGACGATTGCGCCGGTCTGGAGCTGACGCTTGGCGGTTGCGAGCTGAACTTCGAAGCCGCGACCCGCATTGCCTTGTGCGGCGACGATTTCGGCGCGCGGCTCGATGGCCGGCCTTTGTGGCCGCACTGGAGCCTGCCGGTGGCGGCCGGGCAGACTTTGCGACTGGCGCGCACCAATACCTTGAGCGAGAAGGCAGGCGTGCGCAGCTGGCTGGCGATCGCCGGCGGCGTCGACGTGCCGCGCGTACTCGGCTCGCGCAGCACCGACCTGAAGGCCGGTTTTGGTGGCCACCGCGGTCGCGCGCTGAAAAAGAATGACCGGCTGCCGCTGGGCGCACCGCGCTGGTCCGAACGGCTGTGCGCCGGCCCGGCCTTCGGCGTGCGTGGGCCGCGCTGGTGGTACTCGGCGGGCCAAAGCAATACAGACTCCGACTCAGAAGCCGGTGCCGGCGCTGGCCTGACACGGCTGCGCGTGCTGCCAGGTCCCGAACTTGCCCGCTTCAGCGGCGCCGCGCAGACGATGTTCTGGTCCACCGACTGGCGCATCACGCCGCAAAGCAATCGCATGGCATGTCGATTGGACGGCCCGGCGCTGAAGCTTGTACGGCCGCTTGAATTGCTTTCGGGCGCCGTGCTGCCCGGCGTGATCCAGGTGCCGCCCGCCGGCCAGCCGTTGGTGCTCCTGGGCGATGCCCAGACGGTCGGGGGCTACCCGCGTATCGGTGTGGTCATCGAGGCTGATGCCTGGAAGCTGGCGCAGGCACCGTTGCAGAGCAAACTGCGGTTTGTGCCCGTCGACATCGCGGCGGCACAGGCGGCGCGCCAGGTTCAACAACGCTATCTCGATGGCGTCGACCAAGCGGTGGCGGCCTGGAAGCTGACGCGGCAAAATTGAAGCCCGACGCCAGTACCGCAACCCGGAAGGCGTCTCGACTGAAATGACCACCATGCACATCGATCTCAATGCCGACCTGGGTGAAGGCTGCGCCAATGACGAAGCCTTGCTCGCGCTGGTCAGTTCGGCCAACATCGCCTGCGGCTGGCACGCCGGCGATGCCCGCACGATGCGCCAGTGCGTGCGTTGGGCCCTGGCGAACGGCGTGG
>JBDSYU010000010.1:0-10288 GCA_039925525.1 Variovorax sp. | reverse complement strand
AATCGCCGTCGAAGAAGCGGTCCGGCTGAGGGAAAAGGGCGGGGTGACCGAGGTCATTGCGGTCTCCTGCGGCGAGACCAAATGCCAGGAGACGCTGCGCACGGCGATGGCCATCGGTGCCGACCGGGCGATCCTGGTGGAAACGTCTGAAACCCTGCAGCCCCTGGCAGTCGCCAAGTTGCTCAAGGCGCTGATCGACAAGGAGCAGCCGCAACTGGTGATCCTCGGCAAGCAGGCCATCGACGACGACGCCAATCAGACCGGCCAGATGTTGGCGGCACTTGCCGACTGGCCGCAAGGCACGTTTGCCAGCAAGGTCGAGATCGACGGCGACAAGGTCAAGGTGACGCGCGAGGTCGATGGCGGCCTGGAAACGGTGCAGCTCAGCCTGCCCGCCGTGATTACCACCGACCTGCGCCTGAACGAGCCGCGCTATGTCACCTTGCCCAACATCATGAAGGCCAAGAAGAAGCAGATGGATGTGTTCAAGCCCGAAGACCTCGGCGTCGACGTCAAGCCGCGCCTGAAGACCCTGAAGGTGAGCGAGCCGCCCAAACGTGGCGCCGGCGTCAAGGTCGCCGATGTCGCAGCGCTGGTGGACAAGCTGAAGAACGAAGCCAAAGTCATTTAGCTCTCCCCCAGTCTGCGGCGCACTTCGTGTCGCCTGCGCCAACCCCCTCACCGGGGGCGACACCAGCGGCCCGGCAAAGCCGGTTCCGCGGCGTCCCTCAAACAACAAATGCATCCCACCGTTATGAACGGGCCGAAGGAGAAAGTCATGACAGCCCTCGTTATTGCCGAACACGATCACGCCACTATTAAACCGTCGACGCTCAACACCGTCACAGCAGCGCTTGAATGCGACAAGGACGTGCATGTGCTCGTGGCGGGCAGCGATGCCGCCGAAGCGGCCAAGGCGGCGGCGCAAATTGCTGGCGTCGCCAAGGTGATCGCTGTCGACAGCCCGGCCTTGTCGGAGCAACTGGCCGAGAACGTCGCGGCGCAGGTGCTGGCCATCGCTGGCAACTACAGCCACATTCTTTGTCCATCGACCGCCAACGGCAAGAACGTGGCGCCGCGGGTCGCGGCCAAGCTCGATGTGGCGCAGATCTCGGACATCATCAAGGTGGTGAGCACCGACACCTTCGACCGCCCGATCTATGCCGGCAATGCCATCGCCACGGTGCAAAGCGCCGACGCCACCAAAGTGATCACGGTTCGCACCACCGGCTTCGACGCGGCCGCCGCGACGGGCGGCAGCGCGCCGGTGGAGAGCGCCGAGGCGGTGGCCGACAGCGGCAAGTCGAGCTTTGTCGGCCGCGAGGTGACTAAAAGTGATCGGCCCGAATTGACGGCGGCCAAGATCATCGTCTCGGGCGGGCGCGCATTGGGCAGCGCCGAAAAGTTCAACGAAGTGCTGACCCCGTTGGCCGACAAGCTCAACGCCGGCCTCGGCGCCTCGCGCGCCGCGGTCGATGCGGGCTATGCACCCAACGACCTGCAGGTCGGACAGACTGGCAAGATCGTCGCGCCCGATTTGTACATCGCTGCCGGCATCTCCGGCGCCATCCAGCATCTGGCCGGCATGAAGGATTCAAAGGTCATCGTCGCCATCAACAAGGACGAAGAGGCGCCGATCTTCTCGGTCGCCGATTACGGGTTGGTCGGCGACCTGTTCACCTTGGTGCCGGAGTTGACCAAGGCGCTGTAATTCGGAAGAAAGCGGGCCTGGACGCGACAGACGTGAAGGTCTCGCGAAGGGCGCGAAAAAATGCCAGTTGGCGTTGGCTGTTCCTTTCGCGTTCTTCGCGAAACCTCGCGCCCCTTCGCGTCCGTCGGTCCGTCTTCAGTCTTGCCAACGCGCCGCCCGCTTGCCCAGCAGGAGATACGCCATGAGCTACACCGCCCCCCTCAAAGACATGCTGTTCGACATCGAACATCTGGGCAATCTGGCGCAGGTGGCGGCTCTGCCCGGTTTCGAGGAGGCCGGCCTGGACACGGCGCGGGCGGTACTGGAGGAATGCGCGCGCTTCAACCAGGATGTGATCGCGCCGCTCAATGTGGTGGGTGATCGGCAGCCCCCTTCCTTCAAGGACGGGCAGGTCACGACCACGGTCGGCTTCAAGGATGCTTTTGCGCAGTACGCGGCGGGCGGTTGGCAGGGGCTGCAGCATCCGGCCGAATACGACGGCCAGAACCTGCCCAAGCTGATCGGCGCGGCCTGTACCGAGATGCTCAATTCGGCCAACATGAGCTTTGCCTTGTGCCCGCTGCTCACCGATGGCGCCATCGAAGCCCTGCTCACTGCCGGCTCCGACGAATTGAAGGCGACTTACCTGGCCAAGCTGGTGAGCGGCCAGTGGACCGGCACCATGAACCTGACCGAGCCGCAGGCCGGCAGCGACCTGGCGATGGTGCGCACGCGCGCCGAGCCGCAGAAGGGCGGCACTTACAAGGTGTTTGGCACCAAGATCTACATCACCTACGGCGAGCACGATCTGGCGGAGAACATCGTGCACATGGTGCTGGCCCGGGTGGCCGGCGCGCCGGAGGGCGTGAAGGGGATCAGCCTGTTCGTCGTGCCCAAGTTCCTGGTGGAAGAGGGCGGCGCGCTCGGTCTGCGCAACGACGTGCAGTGCGTCAGCATCGAGCACAAGCTGGGCATCAAGGCCAGCCCGACGGCGGTGCTGCAGTACGGCGATGGCGTTGCGGCGATATGCAAGAACGGCGCCGGACCCGGCGCCGTGGGCTATCTGGTCGGCGAGGAGAACCGCGGCCTCGAGTACATGTTCATCATGATGAACGCGGCGCGGTATGCCGTCGGCATGCAGGGCATCGCCATCGCCGAGCGGGCCTACCAGCATGCTGCGGCGTATGCCAAGGAGCGCGTGCAGAGCCGGCCGGTCGACGGCTCGATGAAGGCCAGCGCGACCATCGTGCATCACCCTGACGTGCGCCGCATGTTGATGACGATGCGCGCCCTGACCGAAGGCTGCCGCGCCATGGCGACGGTGGCCGCGGCGGCCTACGACGCCGCGCACCATCACCCGGATGCCGACGCGCGCCGACAGAACCAGGCCTTCTACGAATTCATGGTGCCGCTGGTCAAGGGTTACAGCACCGAGATGAGTATCGAGGTGGCCTCGCTCGGCGTGCAGGTGCACGGCGGCATGGGCTTCATTGAGGAGACCGGCGCCGCCCAGTATCTGCGCGATGCGCGCATCCTGACCATCTACGAAGGCACGACGGCAATCCAGGCCAACGACCTGGTCGGCAGGAAGACCGCACGCGATGGCGGCGCCGTGGCCAGGGCCATCGCCGCGCAGATCGAAGCGACTGAAGCCGAACTGGTGAAGCAGGGCGGCGTCGCGGCGCTGGCTGTGCAGCCGAAGTTGCGCGCGGCGCGCCTGGCCTTTGTCGACGTTGTCGAATTCATCGCCACCCGTGTCAAATCCGACCCCAATGCGGCCTTCGCCGGCAGCGTGCCGTACCTCATGCTCGGCGGCAACCTGATGGCGGGTTGGCAACTGGCCCGCTCCCTTCTCGTCGCCGAAGAGCTCGCCGCGGGCGGCCAAGACGTGGCTTTCATGCAAGCCAAGATCGCCACCGCGCGCTTCTACGCCGAGCACATCCTGAACAAGGCGCCGGCCGTGCGCGAAAGCATTGTCGAAGGGGCGGAGAGCGTGATGGGGTTGGCGTTGGAGGCGTTCTAGAAATCCGAAGCGGACTTCCGGACGCGAAGGACGCGAAGGTTTTGCGAAGGGCGCGAAAAAAACTTCCAAAAATTTCTTTGAATTCTTTCGCGTCTTTCGCGAAACCTTCGCGCCTTTCGCGTCCGGTTGCCCGAACCCGTGTTGGCTGCGAGCCAATTTGAAAATCCATGTCCAGCCTTCCTCCCATCCTCGCCAACCTTCCGTTGCCCATCATCGGCGCGCCGCTGTTCATCATCAGCAATCCGAAGCTGGTCATCGCGCAATGCGCGGCCGGCGTGGTCGGTGCGATGCCGGCGCTCAATGCGCGGCCGGCAGCGCAACTGGACGAATGGCTGGCCGAGATCACCGAAGCATTGGCTGCCCACGACCGGGCCCACCCGAACCGCAAGGCCGCGCCTTTTGCCATCAACCAGATCGTCCACAAGAGCAACGACCGGTTGGCGCACGACATGGAGCTGGTCGTCAAGTACAAGGTGCCGATCGTCATCACCTCGCTCGGTGCGCGCGTCGACGTGAACGATGCCGTGCACAGCTATGGCGGTGTCACGCTGCACGACATCATCAACAATACGTTTGCCCGGAAGGCCGTCGAGAAGGGTGCGGACGGGATCATCGCCGTGGCGGCCGGTGCCGGCGGTCATGCGGGCGTGAAGAGCCCGTTCGCACTGGTGCAGGAGATTCGCCAATGGTTCGATGGGCCCATTGCGTTGTCGGGTGCGATCGCTACGGGTGGCGCGGTCTTGGCTGCGCAGGCCATGGGCGCCGACTTTGCGTACATCGGCTCGGCTTTCATCGCCACCGAGGAGGCGCGAGCCAGCCTGGCCTACAAGCAGGCAATCGTCGACGGCAGCTCGGACGACATCGTCTACTCGAACCTGTTCACCGGCGTCCATGGCAATTACCTGGCCCCGAGCATCATTGCGGCGGGAATGGATCCGGAGCATCTGCCGGAGGGCGACCTGAAAACCATGGACTTTGGCGGTGGCGAAAGCAGCAAGTCCAAAGCCTGGAAAGACATCTGGGGCTGTGGCCAGGGCATTGGCGCGGTCACCGCCATTCCGCCGGCGGCGGCCCTGGTCAATCGGCTTCGCCGCGAGTACGACGAGGCACGACATCGGCTCGCGCTGTAGCGCACGTCAGAGGTACTTCGCAAGGGCCTCAGACGGCGGTGGTTATAGACAAACCGCTGCACCTTGGACGCTGCGACTCGGCGCAGGGCGATGGCATGTGACGCATAGACGGCGGCACCCGACGGGAAATCAGGTTCGATGCTGCAGCGCGGGCTCCTCACGGGCCGCGACGGCCGTGCAGCTCCCGAGGGTTTAAAGTGCGGGTCGGAGATGGACGATGGAAGCACTGACCAATTTGTGGGGCGGGTTCGAGGTTGCCTTGCGCCCGAACAACCTGATGTACTCTTTCATCGGGGTGTTCGTTGGCAACCTGATCGGCGTGTTGCCTGGCATCGGGCCGCTGGCGGCGATCTCGATGCTGTTGCCGATCACTTACGGGCTCGATCCGACAGCGGCGTTGATGATGTTGGCCGGCATCTACTACGGCGCGCAATATGGCGGCGCCACCACGTCGATCCTGCTCAATGTTCCGGGGGTGGCTTCGCATGCCGTCACCTGTCTGGATGGCCACCCGATGGCCAAGCAGGGCAAGGCCGGGCAGGCATTGTTCATGGCCATGTTCGCATCGTTCATCGGCGCTTGCGTCGGCATCGTCATCATGGTGTTCTTCTCTCCGCTGATCGTCGACGTGGCGCTCAGCTTCGGTCCTGCCGAATATTTCGCGCTGATGGCGCTTGGGCTGATCGCGGCGTCGACGTTGGCGCGCGGCTCGCCGATCAAGGGGGTCGCCAGCGTCATCATCGGACTCATCCTTGGGCTGGTGGGCACCGACGTGAACACCGGCATGCAACGCTTTGCCTTCGACGTGCCGGAACTCACCGACGGTTTGAGCCTGGTCGGTATCGCCATGGGCCTGTTCGGGGTGTCCGACATTCTTGCCAGCGTCAATCGCATCGGCGACTCGGTCATCAGCGGCAAGGTGACGATGAAGTCGTTGCGGCCGGACAAGGGTGACCTGAAAAAATCCTGGGGTGCAATTGCCCGCGGGACCGGCATCGGCGCCTTCTTCGGCATGCTCCCGGGCACTGGATCGGCGATCGCCTCCTTCATGTCCTATGCAACGGAGAAGCGCGTATCCAAAACGCCGGAGCGCTTCGGCCTTGGCGCCATCGAGGGCGTCGCCGGTCCCGAGGCCTCCAACAACGCCGCAGCACAGACGGCGTTCATTCCGACCATGACGCTCGGCATTCCGGGCGATGCCACAATGGCCCTGATGCTGGGCGCACTGATCATTCACGGCATCCAGCCGGGGCCGCAGATGCTGACTGAGCATGCCGATGTGTTCTGGGGCCTGATCGCCAGTTTCTGGGTCGGCAACCTGCTGCTGGTGCTGCTCAATGTGCCGCTCATCGGCTTGTGGGTGAAGATGCTGACCATCCCGTATCGCATCATCTTTCCGTCGGTTTTGTTCTTCATCGCCATCGGTGTTTACAGCGGCAACAACAACCTGTTCGATGTCGGCGTGACGCTGATCGCCGGCGTGCTCGGCTTTGCTGGCGCCCGCCTCGGGTTTGAGGCGGCACCGCTTATCCTCGGTTTCGTGCTGGGACCGTTGATGGAGGAAAACTTCCGGCGTACCTTGCTGCTTTCGCGCGGCGACATGGCCGTGTTCATCGAACGCCCCATCGCCGGCAGCATCACCGCGGCTACGGTGGCGCTCATCCTGTGGGTGCTGATATCGCGGCTGCGCGCCAACCGGGTCAGGGTGCCCGTGCCGGCTGCCGCTCGCGCGCCATGAGCGGCAATACCTTCGGCACCGTGTTCGCGGTGACCAATTTCGGCGAGTCGCATGGCCCGGCCATCGGCTGCGTCATCGACGGCTGTCCGCCGGGCATGGAACTCACCGAAGCCGATATTCAGCGCGACCTCGACCGGCGCCGTCCGGGCACCAGCCGCCACGTGACGCAACGAAACGAGCCCGACGCCGTGCAGATCCTCTCCGGCGTCTACCAAGGCCGCACCACAGGCACGCCGATCGCGCTGCTGATTCACAACACCGATGCAAAGAGCAAGGACTATGGCGCCATCGCCGAGCAGTTTCGCCCCGGCCATGCCGACTACACGTACTGGAAGAAGTACGGGCTGCGCGATCCGCGCGGCGGCGGCCGCGCATCGGCTCGTTTGACGGCGCCGATGGTCGCCGCCGGCGCCGTCGCGAAGAAGTGGTTGCACGAGCAGCACGGCACGTTCTTTCGAGGTTGCATGACGCAGCTCGGCGACATCGTGATTCCATTTGAAAGCTGGGACCACGTGCCGAAAAATCCGTTCTTCGCGCCCGCGGCAGATGTCGGCGAACTTGAGGCCTACATGGATGCGTTGCGCCGCGCCGGTGACTCGTGCGGCGCGCGCATCCGTGTCACGGCCTCCAACGTGCCGGTCGGCCTGGGCGAACCACTGTTTGACAAGCTCGACGCCGACATCGCCTGGGCGATGATGGGCATCAACGCCGTCAAGGGCGTCGAGTTGGGCGCGGGCTTTGCCAGCGTAACCCAGCGCGGCACCACACATGGCGATTCGATCACCCCGCAGGGCTTTGCCAGCAACAATTCCGGCGGCACGCTGGGCGGCATCAGCACCGGGCAGGATCTGGAGGTGAGCATCGCCATCAAACCGACAAGTTCAATTTCCAGCCCGAGGCAATCGATCGACATCCATGGTCATCCGGTGGAAGTCGTCACCAAGGGGCGCCACGACCCATGCGTGGGCATTCGCGCCACGCCGATCGCCGAAGCCATGCTGGCGCTGGTGGTGATGGAGCACGCACTGCGCCACCGCGCGCAATGCGGCGACATGCCTGCCTCGTCGAAAGCCAGCCATGACGCCGATGCATCCGCGGACGCATCCGGCGCGCCGCCCCTGCAGGCCTCCTTCCTTTAGCATTGGCACCGGCACCGGGCGAGCGCCGCCACAGACGCTGGACCCTTGACGCGTTCGCGTGCCGTCATGCCGCAATGGGGTCGCGGCCAGCCTGTCATTTCATCCATCCACTCACTCACCGATCTCTCGAACGATGTTCGCCATGCCACCCGCCACGCAGGCGCTCATTTTGTCGAGCGTGATCGTCTACTTCGTCCAGGCGTCCAGCGGTATCGATGTCAGTGCCTTTGCGCTGTGGCCGATCCGTTCTGGCCAGTTCATGCCATGGCAGGTGGTGAGCTATGCCTTTCTGCACGGCAGCTTCTCGCATTTATTGTTCAACATGTTCGGCTTGTGGATGTTCGGCGCCGAACTCGAACGCGTGTGGGGCTCGCGCCGCCTCCTGGTGTTCTACTTCGCCAGCGTGCTCGGCGCGGCGCTGCTGCAACTGACCGTCGCTTCCTGGAGCCGCAGTCTGCTGCCGACCATCGGTGCATCGGGTGGCCTTTTCGGCCTGCTGCTTGGCTTCGCCATGCTCTTCCCGCACCGCAAGATCGTGCCGTTGATCCCGCCGATTCCGATGCCGGCCTGGGTTTTCGTGCTGATCTATGGGCTGATCGAACTCGGCCTCGGCGTGACCGGCACGCTCAATGGTGTGGCGCATTTCGCGCACCTGGGCGGCATCGCCGGCGGCTGGCTGACGCTGCGCTACTGGCGTGGGCAGGCGCCGTTCAAGCCCAAGAGGCACTGAGGTAAATCATGCAATACACCCGTCTCGGCCATACCGGCCTGGCTGTCTCACGCATCGCGCTGGGGATGATGACGTACGGCACGCCGCAGTGGCGGCCATGGGTTCTGGACGAAGCGGCGTCACGGGAGATCGTCCGGCACGCCGTCGAACTCGGCATCAACTTCTTCGACACCGCCGACACTTACTCGGCGGGCGAATCGGAAAAGCTCACAGGCAAGTTCGTGCGAGAGTTTTGCCGGCGAGAGGAAGTGGTCGTCGCTACCAAGGTCTTCAATCCGGTGAGCCTGGCCTTCAAGGGACGCAACAGCGCCGGCGAGAAGCCGGCGCGTGTTCCGAACGGCGATGGCTTGTCGCGCAAACGCCTGTTCCACGCTATCGACGATTCGCTGGCGCGCCTGGGCACAGACTACGTCGATCTTTGGCAGATCCATCGCCTGGACCACGCGACGCCGATCGAGGAAACGATGGAAGCGCTGCACGACATCGTCAAAAGCGGCAAGGTGCGCTACATCGGCGCTTCCAGCATGTTCGCCTGGGAGTTTGCCAAGGCGCAGCAGGTGGCCAAAGAGCACGGGTGGACCCGCTTCGTTTCGATGCAGAACCACTACAACCTGGCCTATCGTGAGGAAGAGCGCGAGATGATTCCGCTGTGCCACGACCAGGGCGTCGGCGTGTTGCCGTGGAGCCCGCTGGCGCGCGGCTTCCTCGCCGGCAACCGCGCTGCCGGCGATGCCGAGGCCGGCGCTACCGTGCGCGCCAAAAGCGACGATGCGGCGCAGAAGTTCTACTACGGCGACGATGACTTCGCCGTCGTCGCCGCGCTGTCGCGACTGGCGCAGGAACGCGGCGTCGCCAACGCCGCACTGGCGTACGCCTGGTTGCTGCACAAAGGGGTCACTGCCCCCATCGTCGGCGCAAGCAAGGCTTGGCAGCTCGACCAGGCCGTTGCCGCGCTCGATGTTCAGCTCAATGCCGACGAGATGGCCGCTCTGGAAGCCGCCTATCGGCCGCATCCGATCCTCGGCCATTCATAGACGCGCGCGCAGCGCTCGGGCTGACGTTGTATGGCGCTGGAGCCCGCTGATTCAAGCAGACGCCATGGAGCCGGCTTTGCCGGGCCATCGGCGTCGCCCCCGGTAGGGGGTAGGCGAAAGCCGAGCGCAGCGAGCGAAGCCTGGGGGCGAGCCCAGCTCGACGCGCGAGAAGTCGAATTCAGCGCCATTCGCGCGCAGGGCGCAGGCGGGCAGAACGTCAACAAGGTATCGAGCGCAATTCATCTGCGATTCGACATCCGCGCTTCGTCGTTGCCCGAGGACGTCAAAGACAGACTGCTCGCGTTGCGCGACCAGCGCATCACGCAAGAAGGCGTGGTTGTCATCAAGGCGCAACAGCATCGCAGTCAGCCGATGAACCAGGCGGCGGCGCTCGCGCGCCTGCAGACCTTGGTCGACAGCGTGGCCGAGGCCCCGGTTGAGCGCCGCCCAACGCGCCCCAGCTATGGCGCGCGCCAGCGGCGCCTCGAAGGCAAGCGTGAGCGTTCCCTGCTGAAACGTTCGCGCGGTAGCGGCGGCGACATCGACAAGTAGGCGACTTCGGCATTGAAAGCATTGCGCGTCAGCGCGTGCAGCGTCGGCTAGCGCTGGTCATGGTATGGCGTCAGCGACCGCTCGCCATGCCTGACCCGTCCCGAACTCTGTGTCCCCGAAAACTTGGGTTGCGCCATCGCGCGACCCGGGTTTCCACGGATGGCCGCAGTGCACCGCATGCAATAACGTATACGTTAATAAACGCATTCACCAGGCCAACTGCTTTGCTTTTTCTTGTGTGTCACCTCACGG
>JBDSYU010000009.1:0-11519 GCA_039925525.1 Variovorax sp. | reverse complement strand
TGAGCCCACTGCCAATGATCAGCACATCGTCACCCCGCAGTGGTGACAGGGCCCGGCCGAGCGCGAGATGTTCCGCAGGATCGAGCCCGCGTCGCAACGACAACTGGACGATCGGCAGGTCGGCCTCAGGCAGCATCACGGCCATCGGCGAAAAAAGGCCGTGGTCGAAGCCGCGCGTCGCATCGGTTGCTGCCGGCAGGCCGGCAGCCTCGATCAAGCCATGCACCTGCGCAGCCAGAACCGGGTGGCCCGGCGCCGGATATTGCACCTGGTAAGTGTGCGGCGGAAAGCCGCCGTAGTCGTACAGCATGGGCGGCTGCGGATGGGTCATGACGGTGAACGCCGGCGCTTCCCAATGCGCGGAGATCACTAGCAGCGCACGCGGCTTGCGCCCCCACTCGGAAGGCATATGCGCCAGTGCTGCCTCGAGTTGACGATAGGTGGTGCGGCGTTGCTCTGGCATCCAGGGCCACGGACCGCCGCCGTGGGAGATGAAATACACCGGAAGAGCGGGCATGGTCATGACACCGAGCCTAATCGAACACTGGCGACAGGTGTTGCGCGGCGCCGCACGCATGCATCCGTATTGGCCGTGTCGCACGCCGCGACCGCGACCGCCTGCGCCTGCGGTCGGACAAACGATCGAAGCCAAGGCGACACGCGCTCCGGCACGCTACAGTGCGGCGCTGTTCTGGAGTCGCCGCCTTGTTTCGCCGTTTCGAAAAATCCCTGCCTGCATTTCCGACTGCCGAGCCCGTGGTTGCGCCGTCGCGCTTCTTTGCGTTCCTGTGGGCCAGTACCCAGGGTGCACGTGGCCACCTCGGCGCCATGGCCGTGCTCACCGGCATGGTTTCAGCCTTCGAGGCCTTGCTGTTCGCGGCGCTCGGGCGCATCGTCGATTGGCTCGGCACCACGCCGCCCGATCGGCTGTGGATCGAGCATGGCCGCACACTGACCTGGATCGGCATTGCCTTGCTCGTCAGCATCGGCGTCGTGGCATTGCAAACCACCCTCAAGCACCAGACGCTGGCCATTAACCTGCCGCTGCGCTTGCGCTGGAATTTCCACCGCTCGATGCTGGGCCAGAGCATGACGTTTTACCAGGACGAATTCGCCGGGCGCATCACTGCCAAGGTCATGCAGACCGCGCTGGCTGTGCGCGAAACGCTGTTCGTGCTGGCCGACGTGCTGGTTGCCATGGGTGTGTATTGCGCCACCATCATCGTGCTGGCCGCGGCGCTGGATGCGCGTTTGGTGTTGCCTTTCCTCTGCTGGCTCGCGGCGTATATCGGGGCGCTGGTCTACTTCGTGCCCAAGCTCGCCCGAGTCGGTAAGGCGCAGGCCGACGCCCGCGCCGTGATGACCGGGCGCATCACCGACGCGTACGCCAACATCGCCACGGTCAAGCTGTTCTCGCATACGCGTCGCGAAGCCGGGTTCGCGCGCAGCGCCATGCGCCGATTCCAGTTCACCGGCTATCGGCAGATGAGGCTGGTGAGCGCCTTCGAGATCGTCAACCACACGCTCAGCATGGCGCTCACCGCCTGCATGGCCGGCAGTGCGTTGTGGCTGTGGTCGTTGGGCCTGGTCGGCGTCGGCGCCATGGCCGCTGCCACGGCGATGGCGCTGCGGCTGCAGGGCATGTCGCACTGGATCATGTGGGAGATGACCAACCTGTTCGAGAACATCGGCACGGTGCAGGATGGCATGCACACCCTGTCGCTGCCGCGCGCCCTGATCGATGCACCACAGGCGCAGCCGATCGTTGTGACCCGCGGCGAGGTTCGCTTCGACCGCCTGGACTTCAGATATGGCGGGGCAGCAGCGCCGCACGTCATCGAGGATTTTTCATTGGTCGTCGCACCGGGCGAAAAGATCGGTCTGGTCGGCCGTTCAGGCGCCGGCAAGTCGACGCTGGTCAACCTGCTGCTGCGCTTCTACGACCTGCAAGGCGGGCGCATCCTGATCGACGGCCAGGACATCGCGACGGTGACGCAAGACAGCCTTCGCGCGGCCATCGGCATGGTGACGCAGGACACAGCGTTGATGCACCGCTCGGTGGCTGACAACATTGCGTATGGCCGGCCCGATGCAAACTCGGCCGCCATCCGCGCCGCGGCCAGGCGAGCCGAAGCGCACGCCTTCATCGAGGGCCTGCACGACCCAAATGGCGCGAGCGGCTACGCAGCCCAGGTCGGCGAACGCGGCGTCAAGCTTTCGGGCGGCCAACGCCAGCGTGTGGCCATTGCGCGTGTGATGCTCAAGGATGCACCGATCCTGCTGCTCGACGAAGCAACCAGCGCCCTCGACTCGGAAGTCGAATCGGCGATCCAGCGCAGCTTGTATCAATTGATGCAGGGCAAGACCGTGATCGCCATCGCGCACCGGCTGTCGACCATCGCCGCCATGGATCGCCTGGTCGTGATGGATCGTGGCCGCATCGTCGAGCAAGGAACGCATCGCAGCCTGCTTGCCAAAGCCGGGCTGTATGCGCGGCTCTGGGCGCATCAGAGCGGCGGCTTTCTCGGCGAAACCGAAGGTGACGACGCGCCGTTCGACAACAAGGTTGCAGTTCAAGCCGGCTGAGCGCGGCCGGGCACATGCCAGATCGGATATTGAGAGGGCCGGGTGTGGTATATCGTTGGCGGTTATGCGGGCGTTGGCGTGTCCATATATAGGCCAACGGGTGTCCTACACTCGTGCCAGCGTGTTGCCGACAGGTCGCTGTCCAATACGCTGCCCAAAATCGTGTTGTTTTAAACAAAGAGGAGCTTAATTGTGAATTCCATCATCTGGATCGTCGGATTGGTTGTGGTTGTCGTGGCCGTACTGTCCTTTTTCGGGTTGCGCTGAGTCGCACAGTCTGATCAATCCGGCGCCGACGTGGTCGGCGCTTCGCGGGGTCGTCTTCACGACCCCGTTTTTGTTTGTGCGCTTGGCATAATTTGATCGGCTGGCGCCACATTTGCCCGGCATCTGGAATGCGTTTGAAAGTAGCCGACCTCGCGGGGCGCGAAGACGCCACGTTCGCACCACTCATCACAGAAGCGGTCGAAGTGATCGAGATCGCCGGCCCACTCGACGATGGGGACGTACTGCGCCAGGCTGCGCGTGAGCGCGACAGCGACGCCGGCCGGATCGTGCGCCGGGCTGAATTGCTCGGCACGCGTATGGGACTGCAAGCAGATCTGTCGCGCATGCTTGCCTGGGCGCCCTGGATCGGTCTGGCGCTGGCGGCCCTGATCGCCGCGGCGGGTCTCGGCTTGGCCGGCAGCGTGGTCGGCGAGCGCCACATCAACGTGATGGTCGCACTGGTCAGCCTATTGGGCTTTCACCTGCTTACGCTGATGCTCTGGCTGGTCGGGCTGTGGCTGCCCATCGGGGGCCTGAACACTTCCCTGGGCTGGCTCTGGTTTGCACTGACGGCCCGGGTCGCCGGCGGCAAGCGCGGCCAGGCGCCGGTGTTGCTGCGCGCCGCCACCCGGCTCTTGATTCGTGCGCGTCTGCTGGCCTGGACCTTCGGCCTGCTGAGCCACGCGTTATGGTCGCTTTCGTTCATCGCGGCGCTGGCGGCATTGCTGTTCGCACTGGCGTTTCGCAGCTACACGCTCAGTTGGGAGACCACCATTCTGGAGCCCGGCTTCTTCGTGCGCGTGGTGCATGGGCTGGGCTTGTTGCCGGGCTGGATCGGCTTTCCGGTGCCCGATGCGGCGACGATATTGGCGCCGCAATTGGCGCCGCAAGCCGGCGCTGCGCCGTCTGTCGCGAATGCCGCGGGGCAGCGCGCCTGGGCGCTTTGGCTCACGGGTTGCGTGGTGGTGTACGGGTTGGCGCCGCGTTTGCTGTTCGCGGCCTGGTGTGCCGCCGTGTGGCAGCGTCGCATGAGCGGCCTGCGACCCGACGGCCATGCCCCGTACTACCAGAAGCTGAGAGCTCGCTTCGATGCACTGGCACCGGCGACGCGCATCGTCTCGCCCGATCCGGGCCGCGCCGCCTCTCGTGCGCCGCAGCCGCTTGCAACAAACCAGACGCGCGACGCGTTGTTTGTGATCGGCTTCGAACTGCCGCCGGAAACCGCATGGCCGCCGGCCGACTTGCCCGCCAGCGCCACGATGCTGCGCAATGACGGCAGCAGCAGCGAACGGCGCGCGTTGCTGGAGCAGGTGGCGCAGGCGCGCCCGCGCCGCGTGTTGGTGGTCTGCAATGGCAATGCCAGCCCGGATCGCGGCACCGAACGCTTATTTCGCGCGCTGCTCGAGCACAGTGGCGGATGCCGACTCTGGCTGATCGCGCCAAGGATCCACCAGAGCCCGGAGGCCGATGTCTCGAACGACGGCATGACGCGCGTCGATGGACCTTATCGCTGGCGCGAATGGCTTGCGCAAGCGGGACTCGATGCCATCGCCGTACACACCGACCTACGGCGCGCATTGGAGGGCTGGTCGTGAGCGCGCCCACCTCCGAGCCGCCGATCCGCATCGCGGTGGTCGGCCATACCAACGCCGGCAAGACCTCGCTGCTGCGCACGCTCACGCGGCGTGTCGAGTTCGGCCAGGTGTCCGAGCAACCGGGCACCACGCGCCATGTGGAGCGTATCGATCTCAAGGTGGATGGCCGTGCTCCGGTGCAATTCTTCGACACCCCGGGTCTCGAAGATGCGGTAAGCCTGCGCGAGCACCTTGGGCGCGACACCGAAGCCACCGACGCTGCGACACCGCCCGATCGCATCCGCCGCTTTCTGGGCGGCCCTGAAGCGCGCGGCGTATATGAGCAGGAAGCCAAGGTCCTCGCCACCGTGCTGGATGTCGATGCGGCCTTCCTGGTGATCGACGCGCGCGAGGCGGTTCTGCCCAAGTACCGAGACGAAATCGAACTGCTCAATTCGTGTGCGCGGCCGGTGCTGCCGGTGCTCAATTTCGTACAGAGCGAAGCGAGCCGAGAGCCGGCGTGGCGGGAGTTGTTGTCCGCCTACGGGCTGCATGTGCTCGTGCGTTTCGACGCGGCCGCGCCTTTCATCGGCGCCGAGCGCGAGCTCTACCAGGACCTCGGTGCGCTGCTGCCCCAAGCGCGCCGCCAGCTCACCGCCGTCAGCGAGGCGCTGGCACTCGAGGCCGATGTGCGTAGGGGCTCAGCGGCCCTGCGCATCGCCGAGCTGCTCATCGATGCTGCGGCGTTGCGGCGCAGTGTGCCGGGCGCACAGGTCGCCAGCGCCGGCCAGCGCCAGGCGCTGATCGGCGAGTTGCAGAAAACCGTGACCGCCAAGGCCCAGCGCTGCGCCGACGATCTACTGACCCTCTACGGCTTTCGCAGCGGCGATGCCGACGAAGCCGCGCTGCCGATGGTCGAAGGCCGCTGGAGCATGGATTTTTTCAGCGCCGAGGCGATGAGGGATGCGGGCGTGCGCCTGGGCAAGGGCGCAGTGGTCGGCGCTGCGGTCGGCGTCGTTGCCGATCTGGCGCTTGCCGGGCTTTCGCTGGGCGCCGGGGCAGCGCTGGGCGGTGCCATCGGCGGTGTGGTGTCGCAAGGCTGGGGCCCTGTCGGGCGCAAGCTGGGCAACCTGCTCCAAGGCGTACAGGAACTTACCGTCGAAGACCGTGTACTGCAGGTCGTGGTGGCATGGCAGCTGGCGCTGGTCCGTGCCCTGGGGACGCGCGGTCACGCCGCGACCGGGCGCATCAGTGCCGTTGCCAGCGGCAGCTACGAAGCGATGATCCAGGCGGCAGAGCCTGCGCGCAGTCATCCGGAATGGGAACAGGCCGATGGCGGCCTTGGCGCGCTGCGTGCCCGCTGGAGCGAGCAACCGGAACGCCAGTGGGCGATCGAGCAGGTGGCGGTGCTGGTGCGGGGCGCCATCGAATCGTAATATTTCAGTCCAGACAGAGCCCCATGCGCTCTTTTCAAGAGGCAAAAAAGAAGGCTGCCAAGGCAGCCTTCAATGAGTGACCGTACCGGGTGAAGCGATGACGGGGCAAGGTCGGAAATTTAACGTGGAGGCCTCGTGGACTTCGAGGCCGCGCCGCATGACGTGTGAAAGCCGTAATCAGTTCTTCGCCTTCGCGCGCTCCGTTGCATCCGTCTCCCAGACGTTGGTCGCCACGTCCACCTTCTTTGCCAGCTTCGTCTTCGGATCCATGTCAATCTGCACCTCGTAGCTGTTGTTGCCCTTGACGATCTCGTACTCGAGGTAATCGGACTCACGATCGTTGACCGATGTAATCTTGTAGCCGGCTTGCTTCAGCTTGTCTGCGTAATCTGACGCTTTCATGTTCGGCTTGAGCATCTTCTCCAGCGTGTCTTTCTCGTCGCTCCAGCCTTTCATGTAGCGCCGGTCGCTGTAACGCCCTTCGGCATCGGCCACGAGCGGCGTCGCGTGCTTGTAGTTGTTGTCCCGCAGCATCGCCTTGGTCGAGGCAGCGCGCCACATGTTGGACGTGACGTCGATCTTCGTAGCCTTGGCAGCGCCATCCTTGAAGTCGAGTTGCACTTCATAGCTGTGGTCGGCCTTGACGACCTCGTATTCGAGGTAATCCTTTTTGTCGGCGTTGATGGCAGAGATGCGATAGCCGGCCTTCTCCAGCATGTTGGCATAGTCACCGCGGCTTTGCCCGGACTGCAGCATCTTCTCGAGGCGATCCTTCTCACCCGCGAAAGCGGCACCGCCGTCGTGGCGCGTGGAGGTCGTCGCGCCCGTCGCGGCGGAGTGCATGGGTGTCGTTGCGCCTGATGCCGCAGGTGCGACGGGAGCGTGAACCACTGCGGGAGCATTGGCGGAAGATGCCGGCGCCGACTTGTTCGTGGTCTGGGCGGCGAGATAGCCGGTTGAGCACAGCGCCAGGGCTGCCGCGGCAACAAGATGGGTCTTCATGAGTGATCTCTCCTGATTTGGCCGAGCGAAATGCGACGGCCAGTGGTTACACCGTATGAAAACAGCGTGGTTGACTCAGTCAGGCCAGACGATGATCGCCTGTAGGAAATAGGGCGACGCGCGCCGGTGAATCGGCCGATAGGGCCGGCCATCGCGCGGACGCTCGTGTAGGCGGCAGCGCTGGTGCGCGCAGTCAAGGAGGCGCACAGAGCGCAGTAATTTCCACGCTTCGACATGCACGGCCCTTGGCTCGCAGTTCATGTGGCATCGCCTGTGGTGCAGGCCGCTGGCCAGCGGCAGGATCACGCCTATGTCGATCGCCTGCAGGCGCGCCCGCACGCGACGAAGATGAAGTGATCCGCGCCTCAGCGGTCCGACTTTGCGAGTTCAGGCCAGCAGCGGCTTCAATCGCTCGGCGGTAAACGGGTAGCGACGAACCCGCACCCCGGTGGCGTTGAAGATCGCATTGGCCACCGCCGGCGTCATGCACATGAGCCCGGGCTCGCCAGCGCCACCGGAGGGTTGATTGGGATCGCCGACCTGCACGATATCGACGGCTTGCGGTGCTTCGGTCACATCGAGGATCGGATAGCCATTCCAGTCCATCGAGGTGACCATGTTGCGGTCGAACGTCACCTCCTCATGCAATGCACGCGACAGGCCCTGCAGCACATTGGCTTCGATAACCAAGCGCAGGTTGCCCGGGTTGATGACCAGGCCCGAGTCGTTGGCGACGGTGACTTTCTCGACGGCGACCTGCCCAGTGGCGCGCGTGACGGCCAGCTCCACGACCGCCGCCACATACGAGCCGTACGAAGCCAGCATGACGACGCCACGACCGCGTTGCACCGGCCCAGCATCGCGGCGCGGTTGCCAATCGGCGGGGGCCCAGCCGGCGCGTTCAGCGACGGCCTTCAGCACGGCTGCTTCGCGGGGATCCTTGATGTGCTTCAGGCGGAACGCGACGGGGTCTTTTCCTGTGGCGGCGCAGACCTCGTCGATAAAGCTCTCCTGCGCATAACGCGTCTGGAATTCCTGCGGCGCCCGGAGGTGCGCCGCGCGCAGCGGCGAGACTTGCTGCTGCAACGGCGCGACCGTTTCCCAGAAGCCGACGCTTACGGGAAACTGGTAGGACTCCGAGGGCACATCGAAGTTGTGCATGTCCCATTTCTTGTAGCCGAGTTGCTGGCCGGCGAGTGTCTGCTCGGGTGCGTCGGCGACCCACTTCACGTCCCAACCGGAGAAGCCTTTGGCGCGGAAGTACCAGGCGGTGACGTCGCCCTCGGCAGAGAGTCCGGCGCGCAGCGTGATCACCGCCGCCGGTGCTTTCGGATCCCAGGCTATGCCCTCGGCCCGGGTCCACTGCACGCGCACCGGTCTGCCCACTTCGCGCGACAGGATCGCCGCCTCGAAGCCGCTCTCGTCGGCGTCGCTGCGGCCGTAGGAGCCAGCGCCGGGTCTGAAGAGCACGCGCACCTTGTCTTCGGGAAGGTCGAGCAACTTGGCGATGCCGGCGCGGTGGTAGTGCGGCTTCTGCGTGTCGGTGTAGATCACCGCCTGCCCATCCTTCACGTCGGCCACGGCGACCGAAGGCGACATGCGCGCGTGCGACTGGAACGGGCACTCGTAGTCCGCCTCGACCACACGCGCCGCGGCTTTCAACGCATCCAGCGTCGGCGCGGTATCGAAGGCCTTCTTGCCTGAAAACGCACTGGCGCCGTTGGATGCGACCACGGGCGCTTTGCGAAGATGCTCGAACAGGCCGTCATGGCCAGGAAAATCGGGCTTGGCATCGGACCACTTCACTGCCAATGCGCGCGCTGCCTTGATGGCATCCCATTCGGTTTCGGCGACGACGCCGAGGAACGCCTCCTTCTGCACGACTCGCGCGCCCCTGATGGACGCGATGGAAGCGGCGTCGAACGAAATCGGCACCGCACCCGACACCGGCGGGCGCACCATCTTGCCGTGCAGCATGCCCGGCACCTTGAGATTGGTGAGGTAGGGCTCGGTGCCCAGCATGATGCCGGCGATATCCTTGCGCGGCGGCGATTGGCCGACCACCTTGTGCGCCGACACCGGCTTGGGTTTGGCTTGACCCGTGACGTTCATGCCGTTGCCAGTCTGCTTGTTCCACTCCAGCGCGCCTTCGAGGGGGCGACCACCGACCAGTTCGCCGTAGGTCACGCGCCGGGTTGCATCGCTCTTCAGGCTGATCACGCCATTGATCGCATCGACCTCTTCAATGCCGACGCCGAGTTTTTGAGCGCCGGCCGTGATGATGATGCGGCGCGCCTCGGCGGCAGCGTTGCGCAGCGGATTGCTGCCGGCGCGGACGCCGGTCGAGGCACTGGCACCACCCTGGTTGCACGTGCGATCTGTGTCACCCATCAGCACCGTCACCCGATCGAGCGGTGCATCGAGCTCTTCGGCAACGACCTGTGCCAACGCCGTGGCCAATCCCTGGCCATGGTCGACCTTGCCGCAGAAAACCGTGACGGCGCCATTGGGCGCAATCGCCAACCAACTCTCCAACGCGGCCGGACTTGGGCTGGCCCAGGCGGCGAGCTGCGCGGCTGGCGCGGTTTCGGCCAAGGCGCCCCCGGTGGCGGTCAGTGCGCCGCCGGCGCTGACGCCGACCATCAGGGCGCCGGAGGTTTTCAGAAAGGCACGGCGGTCGAACTCGCCCTGGTTGGTGATTTCGGGGGTCATGGTGTGCTCCTTGCCCGGGCGTCAGGCCATCGAATCCGCGGCCTTGCGCGCCGCGCGCAAGATCGACATGTGCGTGCCGCAACGGCACTTGAGACCGCTCAACTGCTCGCGCAACTGCGCATCGGTGAGCTTGGCGTTCTTCTCCAGGATCGCCACCGTGTTCATGATCCAGCCGTTGGCGCAATAGCCGCACGATGCGGCCTGCTCGTCGATGAAGGCCTTTTGCACCGGGTGCGGTTTTTCGGCGCTACCGAGCCCGTCCAGCGTACGCACGTTGCCCGTCACCGCGCTCACCGGCAGCACACACGATCGCATCGCGGCGCCGTCGATGATGACGGTGCAGGCGCCGCATTGCGCCAACCCGCAGCCGAAGCGCGGACCGTTCTGGCCGAGTTCGTCGCGCAGCACATACAACAAAGGGGTGTCGGGCGCGGCAGTCACCGCATGCGCCGTCCCGTTTACCATCAGTGTGATCGGCATCAGTACTCCTTGTGTCCTTCTGAATTGATCGATTGATCCGTGTGCGGCCGCACTATAGGCTTCGAGACCGACAAGTCAAACACACATTCGCCTGCCGCGTGATCTGTGGCGCCGGTCAAGAATAGGCGCTGCTGGACGTCACGGCGCCGTTCACTTTCAACCATTGCCAAGCCGCGCCGTATCAAGCCACATCACGTCACCGCGCCATGGAATTCAAGGACTATTACGCCGCGCTCGGCGTCGCACAACACGCGTCGGAGGACGAGATTCGCAAGGCCTATCGCAAGCTGGCGCGCAAGTACCACCCGGACGTGAGCAAGGAGGCGGATGCCGAGCAACGCATGCGCGACATCAACGAGGCCAAGGATGTCCTCGCCGACAAGGAAAAACGCGCCGCCTACGATGCGCTTGCGGCGCGCGTCGCCCGCGGCGAAGCGATGGGCGCCAACGCTGGCGGCGGTCGCGGCTTTCACCCGCCACCCGGCTGGGACGAGGGCTTCGAGTTTCACCGCGGACCGGATTCCGGAGGTTTTGCCGGGGGCGCCGACCAAGCCGAATTCAGCGACTTCTTCTCTTCGTTGTTCGGGGCGGCCGAGCGGCGCAGCGCGGCACGCCAGAAGTTCAAGGCACGCGGCGAAGATCACCACGCCGCCATCGAAATTGCGCTCGAGGATGCGCTCAAGGGCGCCGAACGGGAAATCCAGCTGCGCTCTCAGGTCATCGACGCCCAAGGCGCGCCGCAATGGCAAACGCGCACTTTGAGCGTGAAGATTCCTGCCGGCGTGCACCCAGGCCAGTTCATTCGCCTGGCCGCGCAAGGGTTGCCGGGACATGGCGGCGAACCACCCGGCGACCTGTACCTGGAAGTGCGTATCGCCGCGCACGAGCGCTATCGCTTCGAGGGCCGCGACATCTACATGACGCTGCCAGTGACGCCGACCGAGGCCGCTCTGGGCGCTTCGGTAGAAGTGTTACTGCCAAGCGGCGAGGTCGTGGAGGTGACAGTTCCGCCGCGCGCACGCAACGGACTTAAATTGCGGATCAAGGGTCGCGGCTTTGCTGGCAAGGTGCCGGGGAATCTCTACCTCTTGATCGACATCGTGTTGCCGCCGGCCGATAGCGAGGCCGTGCGCGATGCCTACCGCCAACTGGCCAGCGCGACCCCGTTCAATCCACGCGCCGCACTCGGCGTCTGATGATCCCGAAGGAGCCCTGGCCCATGTCACCCGATCAAAACCGCAACGCCGGTAAAACGACTACTCGCGTCACCCTCAGCAGCACGACATTGATCGACACCGACCATCAACTCGCAGCCGAGGATATTGCGCATGCGTGTGGTTGCCGCATCGAGTGGGTGGTGGAATTGACCGAGGCTGGCATCATCGACAGGGCGCCCGGTGATTCGCCACCCGCCGGCTGGCGCTTTGCCAGCATCGACCTGCAGCGCGCGCTGGAGGCGCGG
>JBDSYU010000008.1:0-13615 GCA_039925525.1 Variovorax sp. | reverse complement strand
TTGCGTTGCACTTCGTTGGAGCCGCCGTATATCGAGGTCTTGCGCATATTGAAGTAGGTGGAGGCGAGTGGCGCCAGGCTTGCGTCGCCACCCGGGAAATCGCCTTGCCAGCCGGCTTCCATCGCCTCGCGTATCAGCGGCAGTGCGAAGGCGCCAGCCGCCAGCATCATCAATTCGCTGTAGCGCTGCTGAATCTCACTGCCGCGGATTTTCAGCAGGCCGGCGATGTCCAAGGCGTTCTTGCCGGCTTTCTGCGCCGAGAGCACGCGCAGCACCAGCATCTCCAGGGCCACCACCTCGACTTCGAGCTTGGCGATTTCGTCGCGAAAGCGCAGGGCGTAGCTGCCGCCTTCGTCCAAGTCCCAAAGCTTTTCGCGTCGAGCGATGCGCTTCAGGCGTTCCAGTTCGCGCTTGGCGCGGTTGACGTCGGCGATGTTGGTGCGCTCATGCGAGAGCAGATGCTTGGCGTAAGTCCAACCCTTGTTCTCCTCGCCGATGAGGTTCTCGACCGGCACCTCGACGTTGTCGAAAAACACCTCGTTGACCTCGACGCCGCCATCGACCAGCTTGATCGGGCGCACCGTCACGCCTGGCGATTTCATGTCGAGGAGCAGGAAGCTGATGCCCGTTTGCGGTTTGCCGTCGGTGCTGGTGCGCACCAGGTTGAACATCCAGTCGCCGTACTGACCGAGGGTGGTCCAGGTTTTTTGACCGTTGACGATGTACTTGTCGCCACGCCGCTCGGCACGGGTCTTGAGCGATGCCAGATCGGAGCCGGCTCCGGGCTCGCTGTAACCCTGGCTCCACCACACGTCACCGCTGGCGATGCCTGGCAAGAAACGCGCTTGTTGTTCGGCCGATCCGAACGTCTGAATCACCGGAGCCACCATCACCGGTCCGAAAGGGATGATCCGCGGCGCGCCGGCCAGGGCAAGTTCTTCCTCGAACAGATGGCGTTGCACCGCACTCCATCCGGGCCCGCCGAACTCGGTCGGCCAGCCGTAGCCGAGCCAGCCTTTCTTGCCGAGAATTCTGGCCCAGCGCTGATGGTCGGCGCGCGTCAGTTCGAGCGCGTTGTGCACCTTGTCGGAAATATCTGCGGGCAGGGCGCTCTTCACCCATTCACGAATCTGCTCGCGAAAGGCTTGTTCTACGGGTGTGAAAGTCAGATCCATCGGAGAACCTCGTTTGCCCGTCGCCGCCAGGTTGGTGGTCGGCCGAGCGACGTCGATTGCCGATGATCGCATGGCCGATCGGCAGTTCATGTCGAGCCGATAATCCCCGCGCCATGAAGCAGCCCATCGTCATCCTGATCTCCGGCGCCGGCTCGAACATGTCGGCCATCGTGCGCACCGCGCGGGAGCGGCGCTGGGACGAGCGCCTGGGGGCGCACGTGGCGGCGGTGCTGGCCAATCGCACCGATGCGCCAGGCCTGGCATCAGCGGCAGAGCAAGGCATTGCCACCGCGGTGATTTCGCATCGCGCCCATGCTTCGCGTGAAGCCTTCGACGAGGCGCTCGCCAAGGCGGTCGACGCCTACCAGCCCGCCCTCGTGGCGCTGGCCGGCTTCATGCGCATCCTCACGCCGGCGTTCGTCGAGCATTACCGCGGGCGTCTTGTCAATATTCATCCCTCGCTGCTGCCGGCGTTTCCCGGCCTCGATACGCACCGACGCGCCATTGAAGCCGGTTGCCGCGTCGCCGGTGCCACCGTGCACGAAGTGACGGCGCAACTCGACTGCGGTGCGATCTTGGCGCAGGCGGCGGTGCCGATCGTGCCCGGCGAGGGACCCGAGGCTTTGGCAGCTCGCGTGTTGACGCAAGAGCATCGGATCTACCCGGATGCGCTCGAAACCTGGCTGACCGCGCGGCTCGCGCAGAATCCGTCCTTTTGAATGGGAGACTTCGATGCGTACATCACGGGGGTTTTCGGGAGCAGCGGGTCCGTGCCGGGGGTTTGCTTCGCTGTCGATGCGCATCGTTACAGCGATGGCGGCCGTCGCGGCGGTTAGCGCGCTCAGCGGATGCGCGGCACCAGGGGCGCAGCAATCAGCGTCCACGGCGCCAGTGGCCTCTGGCGTGCAGCCACAGCGGCCCCTTGAGCTAGCCTGCAATGCCGATGGGGCCAGCTTCGCCATCGGCCAACCGACCAGCCCGCAGCTCGAATCGGCTGCCGCTTACCGCGCCGGGGCGCTGATGGCACGCTCGCTGCGTCCGGGCGAGATGGTCACCAAGGAATTCGATGGCGCGCGCCTGAACCTGGATGTCGATGCACGGGGGCGCGTGACAGCGGTGCGCTGCGGTTAGTTGCTGCCGCGCCTCCCACGGGCATCAGAGCCGATGCAACGCCGACAATCGTCGGCATGCATCCCGAACAATTGCTGCAAGCCAGCGCCGATCTGCTGACCCTGGTCCTCAGGTTCGAGCATCCGGCGGATGCCGTCGTCAGCCGCTTTTTTCGCGCGCATCGTGCACTCGGGCCGCGTGAGCGTTCGACGCTTGCGGAGACCACCTATGCCGTCCTGCGCAAAAAGTTGTTGTTCGAGCATCTGGCGCGCTCGGGCAGTGGCTCGCGCGAACGGCGCCTGGCCATGCTCGGCTTTGCCGCTCCGCGCGACTTTCTGAAGAGCGCCATCGACGATGCCGCGAAGCGATGGATCGATGCCTGCGACGCTGTGCCGGCAGCCGAATTGTCAGAGCGCCATCGACACAACCTGCCCGACTGGCTGGCGGCTGCCCTCCGGGCCGAGGTGGGCGATGCCTTCTGGCCGCTGGCCGAAGCGCTGCTGCAACCGTCGCCGCTCGATCTGCGCGTCAATGACTTCACCGACAAGCGCGCCGATGTGCGAGCGGAACTGCGGCGCGCCGGCATCGACGCGTCGCTCACGCCGTTCTCCCCTTGGGGTCTGCGCGTCGATGGCAAGCCGTCGCTGCAGCAACTCGACGTCTTCAAGCGCGGCGCCATCGAAGCGCAGGACGAGGGCGCGCAACTGCTGGCCTTGCTGCTCGACGCCAAACGCGGCGAAATGGTCGTCGACTTCTGTGCCGGCGCAGGCGGCAAGACGCTTGCCATCGGCGCTGCGATGCGCAGCAGCGGCCGTTTGTATGCGTTCGACACCTCAGCCCATCGGCTCGAGGCGCTGAAGCCACGGCTCGCGCGCAGCAAGCTCTCCAACGTGCACCCGGTGGTGATCGCCCACGAACGCGACGAGCGCGTCAAACGGTTGACCGGCAAGATCGATCGAGTGCTGGTGGATGCACCCTGTTCCGGTCTGGGTACTTTGCGTCGCCATCCGGACCTGAAGTGGCGACAGTCGCCCGAGCAGCTGGCGGCGCAGGCCACCGCCCAAGAAGCAATTCTTGCCGGCGCTGCGGGCCTGTTGAAGCGCGGCGGCCGCCTCGTTTATGCCACCTGCAGCCTGCTGCGCGAGGAAAACGAGGCCGTGGCACAGGCGTTTTCGGGATCTCACCCGCAGTTCGTTCGCCAGGACGTGGCGCAGTTGCTGCGCGAGCGCAAGGTCGATGCGGCAACCGATCTGTGTGCCGCCGATCGAGATAGCGCAAGTGCAGCAGAAAACCCACACATCACCAATCTTCGGCTGTGGCCGCACCGACACGGCACCGACGGCTTCTTTGCTGCCGTGTGGACGCGCGCATAAGGCGGGCAAGAGGCAGATGCCGCCAATCGGTTCATGGCACATCGTTCGTGACGCAGTTGATGCTGGGCGCAGGCTGGCAACCAGCATCGCTACGACGCCCAAATGACGTAAGTGGCAATATGTGCAAAAAACAGCCCGGCAAGCTCCGAAATCATCATTTCTGCGCCCCGACCCTCAAAATGGCACATTGCCTCACACGTATTTTTGTGCCGGCCTTTAAAATGGCACATTGCCTCACACGTGTGTAGTGTTCCTGGTGCGGCACGGAGACCTTTACCTAATGCTTCTCGATTCAACCGTTTTCTCTGCCGCCGTGGACTGGCTGGGTCACGGGCTTTGGAATATCGCCTGGTGGCAGATCGCGCTGTACACCTTGGCCACGACGCACATCACGATTGCGGCGGTGACCATTTTTCTGCATCGCACGCAGACGCATCGGGCCATGGATCTTGGGCCGATTCCATCTCACTTCTTTCGCTTCTGGCTGTGGCTGGGCACCGGCATGGTGACCAAGGAATGGGTCGCCATCCACCGCAAGCATCACGCCAAGTGCGAAACTGCCGAAGACCCGCACAGCCCTCAGATCAAGGGTATCGACGAGGTACTGTGGCGCGGTGCCGAGTTGTATCGGTCTGAGTCGAAGAACCGCGAAACCATCCAGCGGTACGGTCATGGCACGCCCGATGACTGGGTCGAGCGCAACATCTATTCGCGTTTCAGTTGGCAGGGCGTCGGTGTCATGCTGATCCTGAACCTGGCGCTATTCGGTGCGATCGGCATGGCGGTCTGGGCCGTGCAGATGCTCTGGATTCCGTTTTGGGCCGCAGGCGTCGTCAACGGCATCGGCCATTTCGTGGGATACCGAAATTTCGAGGCGCCCGACGCCAGCCGCAACATCGTGCCCTGGGGCCTGATCATCGGCGGTGAAGAGCTGCACAACAACCACCATACCTATCCGACCGCGGCCAAGTTTTCGGTGAAGAAGCACGAGTTCGATATCGGCTGGGTGTATATCCGCGTGTTGCAGGCGATCGGTTGGGCGACCGTCAAAAAAGTGCCGCCGAAGATGCAACTCGGCGAAGTGCAGGCCGCAGTCACCGAGAACACGCTTGAAGCGCTGATCGCGCATCGTTACGAAGTGATGGCCGGCTACGCCCGTGAGTTGCGTCGCGCCTGCAAGGCCGAACTGCAGTTGTTGAAAAGCAAGGGCGACGATCTGTCGGCACTCAAGACAGCCAAGGCATGGCTGCATCGTGACGCCGACAAGGTGCCGGCGGCCGTGCAACCGAGCCTGGTTCAAGCGCGTGCTGCGCATCCGGTGCTGGACAAGATGGTGACCATGCGAGAAGAGTTGCGCCAGTTGTGGCTCAACACTTCTCAATCGCGCGAGCAGCTTGCCGCTGATCTGGCTGCCTGGTGCCATCGTGCCGAGGCCAGCGGCATCGCCGGGCTGCGCGATTTTTCCACCCGACTGCGCGCCGCAAGAGCCTGAGTTTCCGACGCCTGCTTGGGCCTCTCTGCCCATCAGGCCGCAAAAAAGCCGACTGAGCAGTCGGCTTTTTCGTTGGCCGCAGCCCGGCCGGCCGGTCGGCGGCTGTTACTTCAGCTTGATTTCTTTGTACTCGACGTGCTTGCGCGCCTTGGGGTCGAACTTCATGATCGACATCTTCTCAGGCATGGTCTTCTTGTTCTTGCTGGTGGTGTAGAAGTGACCGGTGCCGGCGCTGGATTCCAGCTTGATCTTTTCGCGCCCGCCTTTGCTTGTAGCCATGATGAATTCCCTTAAATTTTTTGATCAGTTGGGGACAGAGCTTGCCGGAGTACCGGCCGCGGTCTGTCCCGCAAGGACTTTAGCTTTGCCCTCTGGCCTTCATGTCGGCAAGCACGGCTTCGATGCCGTTTTTGTCGATCAGGCGTAGGGCAGCGCTGGAAACCCGCAGGCGCACCCAACGTTTCTCGGCTTCGACCCAGAAGCGGCGGTGTTGCAGGTTCGGCAAGAACCGGCGTTTGGTCTTGTTGTTGGCGTGGGAAACGTTGTTTCCCACCATCGGGCCTTTGCCCGTCACTTCGCATACACGTGCCATGGGGACACTCTCTCCAAAACAGCCGGCGCCGCGGCCTCGGGTGCAGCAGGCGTTCTACGGCTTGACCTCGCCAGAATCAGGTGGCGGTCGCCTGGTTTGCAGGTTTTTGCAAAGCCTTCGATTGTAGCGTGGCGGCAAAGGTGCCTGGGGCGCCCGGGGCGTGGCTCGATTCGGAAGGCTGGGTTCCGAGGAATCGCTGCGCATCGAGCGCCGCCATGCAGCCGGTGCCGGCGCTGGTGATGGCCTGGCGATAGACGTGATCCTGGACGTCACCTGCCGCAAACACGCCGGGCACGCTGGTCATGGTGGCGAGCCCTTGGAGGCCGGAGCGGGTGATGATGTAGCCGTCCTTCATTTCCAGTTGACCCTGGAAGATGCCGGTATTGGGATCATGACCAATGGCGATGAAGCAGCCCTTTAAGGCGATGTCATCGGTCGCGCCAGTCTGGATGTTGTGGATGCGAACGCCAGTGACGCCCGAATCGTCGCCCAGCACCTCCTCGAGGGTGAAGAACAGCTTGAGGTCGATCTTCCCCTCTGTCACCTTTTGCATTAGCTTGTCCACGAGGATGGGTTCGGCCTTGAACTTGTCGCGGCGGTGGATGAGGGTCACCTTGCTGGCAATGTTTGCGAGGTACAGCGCTTCTTCTACGGCTGTGTTGCCACCGCCAACGACGCACACCTCCTGCCCGCGATAAAAGAAACCATCGCAGGTGGCGCAGCCCGAGACACCGCGACCCATGAATTTTTCTTCCGAAGGCAGGCCCAAATATTTGGCCGACGCCCCCGTGGCGATGATGAGCGTGTCGCAGGTAAGCGTGCCGTTGTCTCCAACCAGCTTGAACGGTCGGCCGGAGAGGTCGACCTCGGCAATATGGTCGAACAGCACTTGGGTATTGAAGCGCTCGGCGTGTTCGAGGAAGCGTTGCATCAGGTCTGGCCCTTGCACGCCTTGCACATCGGCCGGCCAGTTGTCGACATCGGTCGTCGTCATGAGTTGGCCGCCCTGGGCCATTCCGGTGACCAGCACGGGCTGCAGATTGGCGCGCGCCGCATAGACGGCAGCGGTGTACCCAGCCGGCCCCGAGCCGAGGATGAGGACCCGGGCGTGTTGTACAGAAGACATGAAGATCAAAAACCTTGGGAGCAAACGGGCCGATGCGTCGCCCTAGCGTGTACATTTTGTACGGGGAGCGCGGCGCGGCCACTGCCGCCGTTTGCCGCCATGGCACCGGAACCAGCCAGCGTGAATATGCGCGGGCATATTCCGACAATTGTATGACCCAACACGTTCATTCGCGGCGGGCAAGGAAGGCAAGAAAAAGATGTCGATGCTGTCAAATCTCGAGCTGTTGCGCCGCGTGCCGCTGTTCTCGGCGCTCACTGCGACGCAAGCTTCAAGTATCTCGGATGCCATCATCAAGAAGCGCTTCCGGCGCGCCGAGATGATCGTTGAACAGGGCAAGAAATCCAACGCGCTGTACATTCTCCTGACTGGGCGAGCCCGTGTCATGAGCACCGACAGCCGAGGTCGCGAAGTGATCCTGGCGACATTGGGTCCTGGCGACCACATTGGCGAGATGAGCCTGATCGACGACGAACCGCATTCGGCGACGGTGCGCACCGAAGTGCAGACCGACGTGCTGATGCTGGGGCGCGAGGGCTTCGCGCGCTGCCTGCCGGAAAGCTCGTCGATGTCCAACAACATCATGCGCGGGCTGGTTCGGCGCTTGCGCCATGCCGATCGAAAGATCGAATCGCTGGCCTTGATGGATGTGTATGGACGCGTCGCCAGGTCGTTGCTGGAGTTCGCCGTGGACGACGGTGCCGGCAACCTCACGGTGCGCGACAAGGTGTCGCGCCAGGACTTGGCCAAGATGGTCGGTGCTTCGCGCGAAATGGTCAGCCGCGTCATGAAAGACCTTGAAGTGCGTGGCTTCGTCAACACCCGCGAAGATGGCTCGATGCTCATCAAGGAACGGTTGTCCACGTTGACGTGAGCTATTCCTTTCCCGCCGCCGCAACGCCGGTGGACGAACTCCACCCGGTGCGCGCCCGGGCGCTCAGATTCGCTCATGAGTTGACGCTCGTCGCCGGCCTTGCCGCGCTGGCGTTCTGGTTGCTGGCGCTGTTCAGCTTCACGCCTTCGGATGCCGCTTGGTCGACTTCGGGCACCGGCGGCGCCGTCAAGAACTGGGGTGGCCGCATCGGTGCCTGGGTCGCCGATGTCAGCTACTACGTCGCCGGCTACTCGATCTGGTGGGGCTTTGCCGCCGGTGTGAGGGCCTGGCTGGCCTCGCTCGGCGTCTGGCTGCACGGGGACGCGGCGCGATCTCAGTCCCTCGGGCCCTTCAACCGCAGCCGCCTGGCCTTCTGGTTTGGCTTGGCGCTATTGCTCGCCGCCAGCGTCACCCTCGAATGGGCGCGTCTCTATCGGCTGGAGACCGGTTTGCCGAGCTACGGCGGCGGCGTGCTCGGGCTTGCCATAGGACCGCTTGGCGTGCAATGGCTCGGCTTTACCGGCTCCAGCCTGATCGCCATCGCGGCCGGTGTGATCGGCTCGGCCCTGGTATTTCGTTTCTCGTGGACGCGTGTGGCAGAGCGCATCGGCGCGGCGCTGTTCGGCTTGTTCAGGCTGCGGCGCAAAAAGCGCGAACTGGCCGAAGACCTGGCGCTTGGCAAGAAGGCTCTGCGCGAACGCGAGCATGGCGCACACGACGCGAATGGCGAGCCGCTGCGCGACGCACCTGGCGTTCAGTCGGATGGCGCGCAGGCGCCGGGCGTTTCGCCGATGCACAACCTCCGGCGCGAGCGGTCGCCGCCCGTGCACATCGAACCGGCTCTGACCGAGCTGCCTCGCAGCGAGCGCGTCGCCAAGGAGCGGCAAAAGCCGTTGTTCAAGGAACTGCCCGACAGCCGGTTGCCGCAGGTCGACCTGCTCGATGCTGCGCCGGCGCGGCAAGAAACCGTCGCGCCGGAGACGCTGGAAATGACGTCGCGGCTGATCGAAAAGAAGTTGCAGGATTTCGGCGTCGACGTGCGCGTCGTCCTGGCCTCGCCCGGTCCGGTCATCACGCGCTACGAGATCGAGCCGGCCATCGGCGTCAAGGGGTCTCAGGTCGTCAACCTGGCCAAAGATCTGGCGCGCTCGCTGTCACTGGTTTCCATCCGCGTCATCGAGACCATTCCCGGCAAGAACTACATGGCGCTGGAGCTGCCCAACGCCCGCCGCCAGTCGATCAAGCTGTCGGAGATCCTCGGCTCCCAGGTCTACAACGAAGCCAAATCGATGCTGACCATGGGCCTTGGCAAAGACATCATCGGCAACCCGGTGGTCGCCGATCTGGCAAAGATGCCGCATGTGCTGGTGGCTGGCACGACCGGGGCGGGCAAGTCGGTCGGCATCAACGCCATGATCCTGTCGCTGCTCTACAAGGCCGAGGCACGCGACGTGCGCCTGCTCATGATCGACCCGAAGATGCTGGAGATGTCGGTCTACGAGGGCATCCCGCACCTGCTGGCGCCGGTGGTCACCGACATGCGGCAGGCGGCGCACGGCCTCAACTGGTGCGTCGCCGAAATGGAGCGGCGCTACAAGCTCATGAGCAAGCTGGGCGTGCGCAACCTGGCCGGCTACAACACCAAGATCGACGAAGCCAAGGCGCGTGGCGAGCACATCGGCAACCCTTTCAGCCTGACGCCGGAGGAGCCTGAACCGCTGGCACGCGAGCCGCATATCGTGGTGGTGATCGACGAGTTGGCCGACCTGATGATGGTCGTCGGCAAGAAGATCGAGGAGTTGATCGCGCGCCTGGCGCAAAAGGCTCGCGCTGCCGGCATTCATCTGATCCTGGCGACGCAACGGCCCAGCGTCGACGTCATCACCGGGCTCATCAAGGCCAACATTCCGACGCGTATTTCGTTCCAGGTTTCGAGCAAGATCGATTCGCGCACCATCCTCGACCAGATGGGCGCCGAGGCCTTGCTTGGCATGGGTGACATGCTCTACATGCCCAGCGGCACAGGCCTGCCGATCCGCGTGCATGGCGCCTATGTCAGCGACGAGGAGGTGCATCGGGTCGTCGCCCATCTCAAGACGCAGGGCGAGCCTGATTACATCGACGGCGTGCTCGAGGGTGGAACTGTCGATGGCGATGGCGATCTACTGGGCGAGGGCGGCGGCGATGGCGGCGGCGAGAAAGACCCGATGTACGACCAGGCGGTCGAGGTCGTGCTGAAGAACCGCAAGGCCAGCATCTCGCTGGTGCAGCGCCACCTGAAGATCGGCTACAACCGCGCAGCGCGGTTGGTCGAAGACATGGAAAACGCCGGCTTGGTCAGCGCCATGAGCAGCAGTGGCCAGCGCGAGATCCTGGTGCCGACACGCGCTGAATGACGGTAGGCCGATGAACAAGTTCTGGATGCGATCGAGCGGGCGGCTGCTGGCGTGGGTGTCGATGCTGACCAGCATGGCCGCGGCGCATGCGGGTGGCATGGAGAGCCTCGAGGCCTTCGTCAAGAGTGCCTCCAGCGGCCGCGCTGAATTCACGCAGACTGTGACGGCTCCGTCGCGCGACGGCCAAGCGGGCAGGGTCAAGACGTCGACCGGCAGTTTCGTCTTCCAGCGGCCGGGCAAGTTCAGGTTCGACTATCGCAAACCGTTTGAGCAGCAGATCGTGGCCGACGGGCGCAATCTGTGGTTGTACGACGTTGACCTGAACCAGGTGACGCAGCGCGCGCAAGCGCAAGCGCTGGGTTCGACCCCGGCGGTCATCATCGCTGCCGCTCCCGATCTTCGGGCACTCGAGGCCGATTTCAAACTTGAAGCCGAAGCGGCACGCGATGGCCTCGATTGGGTGAAGGCAACGCCCAAGGAGAAAGATGGCCAACTGCAAAGCGTCGAGGTTGGCTTCAAGGGCAACCAATTGGCCGCGCTGGAAATCCTCGACAACTTCGGCCAGCGCTCGGTACTGCGCTTTTCAGAGTTTCAGACCAACCCGAGTCTCGCCGCCGACACGTTCGACTTCAAGCCACCGGCTGGCGCCGATGTGATCCGGCCGTAGCCCCGTACCTGAAACTCGACGCGATTTCCGATAGTTGGAGCGCACGACACCCTGACAAAACAGTGTGACGCCGACACCGATGGCGGCCAGCAGCAGGACAAATGCGGCAGGCCATTGCTTCACTTGGGCGGAGTCTGACGGCGGGTGCAGTAACTGGCTGAAAGCAATATTGCCGAGACCGGCGCCGCCGGCTCAGAATTTCTCGCCAAATCCCACGCGGCGAGGAGCCAAGAATGCTGAGCGATCTGCAACTGAGCCAAGTCATGCGCAATCTCTCGCAAAGCAAGCGCGAGAGGTATCTGGAGCCACTCAACGACGCGATGCAGAGGCACCACATCGACACCTTGTTGCGGGTGTCAGCCTTTCTCGCACAACTGGCGCACGAGTCGGCCGAGTTCCAGTTCATGCAGGAGCTTTGGGGCCCGACCGACGCGCAGAATCGCTACGAGCCGCAAAGCAGCCTGGCCCGGCGACTCGGTAACACCGAGCCCGGCGACGGCAAGCGCTTCAAGGGACGCGGGCCGATCCAGATCACCGGGCGCTTCAACTACAAGAAGTTCGGCGACCTGCTGGGCGTCGACCTCGTGACGAATCCCGAAGTTGCGACGAAACCGGAGATCGCCTTCGACATCGCCGGCCTGTTCTGGGAGCGCAATGGCTTGAACGAACTGGCCGACGCCGGCGATTTCAAGACCGTAACGCAGAGGATCAACGGTGGCCAGAACGGTGCGGCCGATCGCGAACGCTACTTCGCGCGCGCCGAGCTGGTTTTGGCATCAAGCTTTCCTTCGGCTGCGCGCCCCTCCACTGCGGCGGCGCGGCGCGCCGCCGCGCGGGCTCCGGCGACCCTGAAGCGCGGGTACGAAGCTTTGGCCGAGGCAACGCCCAAGTCCAAAAAAGCTGCGGCGCCGACCGCGCGCGTGCTCGACACGCGGCGCGATACGCTCGACTTCAGGGACCTCATGTACACGCCGACACTGATCGAAGTGCCGACGCACGTCCCGCTGGGCGAATACCTCGACTACAACGTGCCTATCCTCGACCAGGGTCAGGAAGGCGCCTGCACCGGCTTCGGCCTGGCGACCGTCGCCAACTACCTTTTGCTGCGGCGCCGTGTGTTGCCCGACAACGTGCCAGTGAGTCCGCGCATGTTCTACGAAATGGCGCGGCGCTATGACGAATGGCCAGGTGAGGACTATTCCGGCTCCAGCGCGCGCGGCGCGATGAAGGGATGGCACAAGCATGGCATCGCTGCCGAAGCCGAATGGCCCTACGAGGTGCGCGGCGGCGCACCCGCGGGCCTTACTGAAGCGCGGACTTCGAACGCTCGTCAGCGGCCGCTCGGCGCCTACTACCGCGTCAATCACACCGACCTCGTGGCCATGCACTCGGCCATCGCCGAAGTCGGTGCGTTGTATGCGACGTCGGCGGTGCACAAGGGCTGGAACAACGTCGGCGCCGATGGCGTGATCGAACAGTCGTCAGAGATCATCGGCGGCCACGCTTTCGCCATCGTCGCTTTCGACGACCAGGGCTTCTGGCTGCAGAACTCTTGGGGACCGAGCTGGGGTCGAGGCGGTTTCGGGCGCATCGGCTACGACGACTGGCTGGAGAACGGCACCGACATCTGGGCGGCGCGCCTGGGCGCTCCGGTCACGTTGAAAAAAATCGAATCGATATCGGCCGTTCACGCCACCACCTCGGCGCAGTCCGTCGCCTATTCCTATGCCGACTTGCGACCGCACGTCATCAGCGTCGGCAACAACGGACACCTGAAGGCGGGCGGCGAGTATGGCTCTGCGCCGTCCGAGCTGGCGCACATTTTTGAAGAAGACATTCCGCGCGTGCTCGGCCCATGGACAAAGAAAAGGGTGCTGCTGTATGCGCATGGCGGGCTGGTCAGCGCGCAAGCGGCGGTGCAACGGCTCGCGGAGTATCGGCCGGCGTTGCTCGAGGGCGAGGTCTACCCGCTGGCATTCATCTGGCGCACCGACTACTGGACATCCATCACCAACCTGCTGGAAGACGCGATACGCCGGCGTCGGCCGGAAGGCATGCTCGATGCCGCCAAGGATTTCATGCTCGATCGCCTGGACGATGCGCTCGAGCCGCTGGCCCGGTCGCTGACCGGCAAGATGGTCTGGGACGAGATGAAGCGCAACGCCATCGCCGCCAGCTCGGCGGGAGGCGCTGGTGCGCTGGTGGCGGCGCACCTGAAACAACTGGCCGCACGTGTCCCCGGTCTGGAAATTCACATGATCGGCCACAGCGCCGGATCGATCCTGCATGCGCCGCTGGTCCAGGCGCTGACCGACCAGGGCCTGGACATCGAGACCTGCACGCTGTGGGCACCGGCATGCACCGTCGACCTGTTCAAAGAAACCTACGCGCCGGCACTTCAGAAGAAAAAACTCAAGCGCCTGACGGTATTCGCGTTGGCCGACAAGGTCGAACTGGACGACCATTGCGCGCACATCTACAACAAGTCGCTGCTGTATTTGGTCTCCAACGCCTTCGAAGGCAAGTGCCACATCCCCGGCGTTCGAGCCGGCGTGCCGCTTCTCGGCATGCAACGCTCGTTCGACGACGGTAGCGCGCAGAGTCTGGAACTGAAGGCGCTGTTCGAGCAACTCGGCTGCGAACTCGTCATCGCACCCAACGACGAGCCGCTCGGTTCGGTGCGCGCGTCGTCGGCGACGCACCACGGTGATTTCGACGATGACGAGAAGACGGTGCATTCTTCGTTCAGTCGCATTGCGGCGGTTTCACTCGCCGCGCGCCCGGGATCGGCGCGAGCGCGATCGCAAGCG
>JBDSYU010000007.1:0-11712 GCA_039925525.1 Variovorax sp. | reverse complement strand
CGCGCGGGTTGGGCCTGGCTTTCGCCACGTGTCTGGTGCAAGCCGGTGCGAAGGTGGCGCTTGCCGACGTCCTCGATGAGCTGGCCACTGCCGAGGCCGAGACGCTGCGCAGTGCCGGCCACGCGGTCCATGCGATCAAGGTCGATCTGGCTGACCCGGCATCGATCACGGCCTGCGCCGAAGCGGCCTGCGCCGCGCTCGGCGGGCTCGACGGCCTGGTCAACAACGCCGCCATCACCAACTCGGGCGGACGCGACGCCCATGCGCTCGAGATCGACACGTGGGATCGCGTGATGCAGGTCAACGTGCGCGGCACCTGGCTCATGAGTCGGGCCTGCCAGCCAGCGCTTGCGGCCAGCGGCCGTGGCGCCATCGTCAACCTGGCGTCCGACACCGCCCTGTGGGGCGCACCCAACCTTCTGGCCTACGCGTCGAGCAAGGGCGCGGTCATCGCCATGACGCGCTCTCTGGCGCGCGAGTGGGGCGCGAGCGGCATCACCGTCAACGCCATCGCGCCGGGCCTGACGTTGGTCGAGGCCACCGAGTACGTGCCGTTGGTGCGCCATCAAAAATACCTCGATGGCCGCGCCATTCCACGCGAGCAGCAAGCGGCCGACGTCTGCGGCGCCGTGCTGTTTGCGCTGTCACCGCTGGCGCGCTTCGTCACCGGCCAGTTGCTGCCGGTGAACGGCGGCTTCGTCATGAACTGACGGCAGTTTTCTGCAAGCTATTTTTCACCGAAGGAGTTCCAGATGAGTGATCTTTCCGAACAACAACGCGTCGGCGACGCCGCGCCGGCGAACAGTCTGGCGCAGCCGGAGAACAGCACGCTGCAAAGCTGGATGGAGAGCCGGGTGGCGCGCTATGCCACGCGCCGTTACGACTGGGACGCCCTCAAGTTCCAGGCCGACCTCGACCCGAAATTTCGCCGCGCGCAGATGCGCTATGTCGGCACCGGCGGCACCGGTGTGGCCACGGACGTGAACACCGTGCCGGCCGAGAACTTCACCTTCTCGACCATGGTGATCCCCGCCGGCCACGAAGGCCCACCGCACCTGCATACCGATGTGGAAGAGGTGTTCTTCGTCATCCGCGGCAAGCTCAAGCTGGTGATCGAGAAGGATGGCGAACGCTACGAGACGATCCTCACTGATCGCGACCTGGTTTCGGTGCCCCCCGGCGTGTACCGCGAAGAAATCAACATCGGCGATGAAGACGCGTTGATGTGCGTGATGCTGGGCGCCAAGACGCCTGTGCGGCCCACCTATCCGGCCGATCACCCGCTGGCCAAGATCAAGCGTTGAAGAAGGCATGAATAAATCTACTGCGCAACCCGATCTTGCGTCTGCGGTCCTCACCGTACGGGAGTACGGCTCCGGACCGGAGCGCAACCTCGGGCCGCTCGCTACGATTTCTTCACGCCTTCTGCGCGCTGAAACACGTGACGTCAACGCCCCATGATGGACGCACTGCCAACGAGCGAAATTGCACGCTTGGACTTGCTGTTTCCGGCGCGGCCCGTGGCGCTGGCTGGTGGCGCGGAGATCGTTGTGCGCGAGTGCGGCGCAGGCGGCGTGCAGGGCAGGCAAGGCGCGCGAAAGCCTGTCGTGGTCTGCCTTCACGGTATCGGCTCGGGTTCCGGGTCATGGTTTGAAGTTGCACAGCGGCTCGGCCGGCAAGCGCGCGTCATCGCTTGGGATACGCCGGGCTACGGCGCGTCGACGCCATTGCCGATGACGGCGCCCAAGGCCTCGGACTATGCCGAACGCCTCGGCGCGTTGCTCGATGCACTGCAGATCGAACGCTGCGTTCTCGTCGGCCACTCGCTGGGCGCTCTGATCGCCGGCGCTGCGGCGCGTGCCGACTCACCGCTGGCGTTGCGTATCGCGCAGTTGGTGCTGATCAGTCCGGCACGCGGCTATGGCGCGGCCAAGGATGCAGAGCTGAGGCAGCGCGTGCGCACGGGACGTCTCGACTCTCTGGCGCGCCTGGGTGTCGCCGGCATGGCCATTGAGGCGCCAGCGCGGATGTTGTCGGAGCTCGCCGATACGCGTGCCCGGCAATGGGTGCAATGGAACATGGCACGCCTGAATGAAAGTGGTTGGGTGCAGGCGGTGGAACTTTTGTGCGGTGCCGACCTGTTGGCCGACCTGCCGCCCGCATCGACGATGCCTCCGGCGCGCGTCGCCTGCGGCGCGCTCGACACGGTGACGCCGCCGGCCGCTTGCGCCGAGGTGGCGGCGCGGTGCGGCGTGGTGCTCGAATCGATCGCTGACGCCGGCCATGCCTGCTATGTGGAGCAGCCGCAAGCCGTCGCCGACTGGCTTGCAGGGATTGCCATTTCGGCTGCTGACACGCCATCGGTGAGGCATCAATGAGTTCCGCACGCGCCGAAGACGACGCGGCCGACCGCTACAACGTGCCGGCCCTCGAACGCGGCTTGCGATTGCTTGGCGAGTTCAGTCGGGAACAGCGCACCTTGTCGGCGCCCGAGCTGGCGCGACGCTTCGCGCTGCCGCGTTCGACGGTGTTCCGCCTGCTGTGCACCCTGGAGAATCTCGGCTTCGTCGAGCGCACGGAGAACGGGCACGAATACCGGCTCGGCCTGGCCGTCCTCGGGCTGGGCTTCGAGTACCTGGCGTCGCTCGAGCTCACGGAGATCGGCATACCGCTGATCCAGAAGCTGGCCGATGCCTTGCGCGTGCCATGCAACCTGGTGGTGCGCGACGGTCGCTCGATCGTCTATGTCGCCAAGGTCGGCCCGTCCAACGCCTCAACGCCCTTCGCCAGTTCGGTGTCGGTGGGTACGCGGCTGCCGGCCCATGCCACCGTGCTCGGCCGCATCCTGCTTGAAGACCTGAGCCTGGCGCAACTGCGTGCGCTCTACCCCGACGGCCGTCTTGAAACGTTCTCACCGAACACCCCAAAGACGGCGCGCGCCTTGTTCGACCTGGTGCAAGCCGATCGGCAGCGCGGCTATGTGCTCGGCGAGGGCTTCTTCGAATCGAACATCTCGACCATCGCGGCGCCGGTGCGCGACCACAGCGGCCATATCGTCGCGGCGCTGGGGGCGACCATTGCTTCGGCCCATGTCGATGCCGGTCGCATCGACGAAATGGTGCAGCAAGTGCGGGGCGCGGCCGAAGCCATATCGAAGCTGCTCAATTACGCGCCGCCGGTCGATGTGCTGGCCGAGGCCGGATCAAGCGATGCGCCGGTTGAAACCAGATCGAGCCCATCGCGCGCCGCGGCGAGATCGCGTGTTGCCGCGGTCGGGCTGGCTTGAGACTCCATGTCCGAGTCTTCCAACCCTCCCCATTTCTTCGCGACCGACGCACTGGCCGGTCGCGTCGCCGTGGTCACCGGCGGCTCCTCGGGCATCGGATTGGCAACGGCCGGATTGCTGCTCGATTGCGGCGCCGCGGTGGCCTTGTGTGGGCGCGATGAGGCTCGGCTCGGGGCGGCTGTCAAAGACCTGCGCGCCGAGCGACCGCAGGCGCGACTTTTCGCGCAGCCGTGCGACGTGCTCGACCCCCAAGCTGTGGCCGCCTTCGCCAGCGCCAGTGCGGCAGCGCTCGGACCGGCGTCGATGCTGGTCAACAACGCCGGCCAGGGGCGTGTCTCGACCTTTGCCGACACCGAAGACGCTGCCTGGACCGAGGAGCTGCGCCTGAAGTTCTTCTCGGTGATTTATCCGACCCGCGCCTTCCTGCCGCAGCTCGCGGCCGAGAGCGCACGGCTCGGTGATGCGGCGGTGGCCTGTGCCAATTCGCTGCTGGCGCGCCAGCCCGAGCCGCATATGGTGGCGACGTCGGCCGCACGCGCCGGCCTGCTCAATCTGGTGCGCTCGATGGCCGTCGAGTTCGCGCCGCAACGCGTGCGCGTCAATGGCATCCTGCTCGGCCTGGTCGAGTCTGGCCAATGGCGCCGGCGCTTCGCCGCGCGAGACGACAAGACGCAAGACTGGACCGCCTGGAGCGCCAATCTGGCCCGCGCCAAGGACATTCCGCTCGGACGTCTGGGCCTGCCGATCGAACCGGCCCGCGCCCTTGTTTTCCTGGTCTCGCCGCTGGCCTCCTTCACCACGGGCAGCCATATCGATATTTCCGGAGGGCTTTCACGCCATGCCTGATTCCAAGACCAAGACCCAATCCGAAAGCAACGCCGTCACCGTCGGCGCTGTCGTCGCCGCCTTTCTCGAACAGTGCGGCGTCAAGGCAGCGTTCGGCGTGATTTCGATCCACAACATGCCGATCCTCGATGCCTTCGCGCAACGCGGCGCCATCCGCTTTGTGCCGGCGCGTGGCGAGGCCGGTGCCGGCAACATGGCTGACGCCTATGCCCGGTCGACCGGCAGCCTTGGCGTGTGTCTGACCAGCACCGGCCCGGCGGCCGGCAACATCGCCGGCAGTCTGGTCGAAGCGCTGACTGCTGGTGCGCCGGTGCTGCATCTCACGGGCCAGATCGAGACGCCCTATCTTGACAAGGGCATGGCGTACATCCACGAAGCGCCCGACCAATTGACGATGCTGCGCGCGGTGTCGAAGGCGGCGTTCCGGGTGCGCAGCGTCGAAACGGCGCTCGGTACGCTGAAGCTCGCGGTGCAGACGGCACTCACGGCGCCAACCGGCCCGGTCAGCGTCGAGATTCCCATCGACATCCAGTCGGCGCTCATTGTCATGCCGGCCGATCTCGCTCCGTTGCCCATCGCCATGGTTCAGCCGACTGATGAAGCGTTGGACGCGTTGGCCGACCAACTGGCCAAGGCCCGGCGGCCGATGCTCTGGCTCGGCGGCGGCGCGCGGCGCGCCGGCGCGGCGGTGGCGCGGTTGATCGAACTCGGGTTCGGCGTCGTCACCAGCGTGCAAGGTCGCGGCATCGTTGCCGAAGACCATCCGGCATCACTCGGCTCCTATAACCTGCAAAAGCCGGTCGAAGCGTTCTATGGCACCTGTGATGCCATGCTGGTGGTCGGTTCGCGTCTGCGCGGCAACGAGACGTTGAAGTACGAACTCAAGCTTCCGAGGCCGCTCTATCGCATCGATGCCGACCCGGCGTCGGAAGGTCGCGGCTACAGCACACACGCCTTCGTCTGCGGCGATGCCCGGTTGGCGCTCGAGGGGCTGGCCGATCGCCTCGAGACGCGCAAATGGCATGCCGACGCAGCGCTGAAGGGCGATTTGCGGGCCGTGCATGACAAGGTGGTGGCAACGTTCCGCGATGGCCTGGGACCGTATGAATCGCTGGTGACGCAGTTGCAGAAGACCGCGGGGCGCGACTTCAACTGGGTGCGCGACGTCACCGTTTCCAACAGCACCTGGGGTAATCGCGAACTGCGAATTTTCGATGCGACCGCGGGGGTGCATGCCACCGGAGGCGGCATCGGTCTCGGCCTGTCGATGGCCATCGGCGCCGCCGTCGGCGCGGCCGTGAACGACACCGGACGCAAGACCTTTTGCCTGGCCGGCGATGGCGGCTTCATACTTAACCTCGGCGAGATGGCGACGCTGGTGCAGGAGCGCGCCGACGTGCTCATCGTGCTGATGAACGACAAGGGTTACGGCGTCATCAAGAACATTCAGGACGCGCAGTACGGCGGGCGCCGCTGCTATGTCGACCTGCACACGCCCGACTATGCGCAGTTGTGCGCATCGATGTCGCTGCCGCACGCGCGTTGCGACAAGCTCGACCAACTGCCGGCCCTGCTCGAGCGCGGCGCCAGGACCAACGGCCCGTTCCTGCTGGAGATCGACATGCTGGCCATCGGCGCCTTCAAGAGCGCTTTCGGCGGCCCGCCGACCAACACCGTCTCGCAGATCCCGAGCCTCGGCAAGACAGCGGCTTGATGCTTTGCGATCGATGATGAGCACACTCGAACTGCTTCCCATCAACGTCGCCGGCCAATGGCGACCCGGCGCTGGCGATCGTTATGAGAGCCTGTATCCGGCCACGGGCGAGCCGATTGCGCGGCTGAACGCGGCCAGCGTGGCCGACGTCGACGAAGCCATTGAAGGCGCACACCGGGCCTTCGTCAGCAGTGGCTGGGCGCGAAAGCTGCCGCACGAGCGCGCCGGCGTCTTGTTGCGCGTGTCGCAATTGATCCGCGAGCAGGGGGAGGCGCTGGCGCAAAAACAGCGCCTGGACAATGGCAAGCCGATCAATGAAACGCGGGCACTGGTGGCCAGTGCGGCCGGCACTTTCCAATTCTTCGCGGCGGCACTGGAAACGATGGAGGAGACCATCACGCCTTCCCGCGGCCCCTACGTGACGATGAGCGTGCACGAGCCGATGGGCGTGGTGGCGGCGATCACGCCGTGGAACTCGCCCATCGCCAGCGAGGCGCAGAAGCTGGCGCCGGCGCTGGCGGCGGGCAACGCGGTGGTCATCAAACCGGCCGAGGTGACGCCGCTGATGGCCCTCGAACTGGCGCGCATCTGCGAAGAAGCCGGGGTGCCGAAGGGGCTGGTCAGCGTGCTGCCGGGCAAGGGCTCGGTCATCGGCGATGCCATCACGCGCCATCCGCTGGTCAAGCGTGTCTCCTTCACCGGCGGCACGACCACCGGCAAGCACATCGCCCACATCGCCGCCGAAAAGATGATGCCGGTATCGCTTGAGCTCGGCGGCAAGTCGGCGACCATGGTGCTGGAGGATGCCGACATCGACCACGCCATCCACGGCGTGCTGTTCGGCATCTTCAGTTCATCGGGCGAGTCGTGCATCGCCGGCTCACGCCTTTTTGTCGCGCGAAAGATCTACGCCGCCTTCATGGCGCGACTGGCCGAAGCCGCGGCGCACTTGCGCGTCGGCGATCCGTCACTCGAGCGCACGCAAATGGGACCGCTCATCACCGCCAAACACCGCGAAGGCATCGAGCGATATGTGGAACTCGGCGTCTCCGAAGGTGCTCACATTCGAACCGGCGGCGTTCGTCCCCATGGTGAGCTGTTCGACAAAGGCTTTTTCTATCTGCCGACGATTCTGGAAGGCTTGACCAACCAGGCCCGGACGGTGCAAGAGGAAATATTCGGACCGGTGCTGGTGGCGATGCCGTTCGACGACGAGGACGACCTGATCGCGCAGGCCAATGACAGCGTCTATGCGCTGGCGGCGGGTGTCTGGAGCAGCGACTTCAAGCGGGCCTGGCGCGTCGGTCGCGCCGTGCAGGCGGGCACCGTCTGGATCAACACCTACAAGCAGTTGTCGATCTCGACGCCGTTTGGTGGTTGGCGCGACAGCGGCATCGGCCGCGAAAAGGGGCGCGATGGCATCCTCCAATACATGGAGCAAAAAAGCATGTACTGGGGCACCAACTCAGCGCCGCTGCCGTGGGCCAATTGATCCGCCGGCGCTCGACAAAATGAGGCGAAGGCCAATTCATCAAGGAGTTTTGCGATGAGTGTTTTGGGAATCGATCAGATCGCCTACGGCGCCGACGATCTGCCGCTGTGCAAGCGGTTCTTCGGCGACTGGGGGCTGAAACTGGTGCGCGAGGCGGGCGATGAGCTGGTGTTCGAGTGTCTGAATGGTTGCCGCGTGGTGGTCGCGTCGCGAAACAAGCCCGGGTTGCCGCAGGCCATGGAAGACGCGCCGACGCTTCGCGAGGTGATATGGGGTGTCGAGAGCGATGCCGATCTCGACCGGTACGCCAAGGCGCTCGCCAATGCGCCTGACTTTTTCGACGAGCAGGTGGAGGGCGGGCGGCGCATCGGCTGCATCGATCCGAACGGCCTGGCGATGCGACTGCAGGTGACGCGCAAGCAAGACCTGGTGCTCGAATGCGCTGTCAGCAATACCTGGAGCGATCGCGCCCGCGTCGACCGGGCCAGTCCGATCTACGAGCGCGCCACGCCGGTCGAGGTGGGGCATGTGGTGCTGTTCGTTGCCGATGTCGATGCGGTGAGCCGCTTCTACATCGAGCGCCTCGGCTTCGTCATGTCCGACAGCTATCCCGGTCGCGGCGCGTTCCTGCGTTGTGCTGACGAAGGTGGCCACCACGATCTGTTTTTGTTGCAGCTTCCCGGCGGCAAGCGCGGCATTAACCATGTGGCCTTCACCGTACGCGACATCCACGAAGTATTTGGCGGCGGCTTGCACTTCTCTCGCTGCGGCTGGGAAACGCAACTGGGGCCGGGACGCCATCCGGTGTCGTCGGCCTATTTCTGGTACTTCAAGAATCCGGCCGGTGGTCTCATCGAGTACTACGCCGACGAGGATCAACTGACGGCTGCCTGGCAACCGCGCGAGTTCGAGCCGGGCCCGACGGTGTTCGCCGAATGGGCCGTCGACGGCGGCCTTGACGGCCACACGCGACGGCAGAAGAACAAGGCCGAACCGGGTGCCAAACCAGAAACGGCGACGGGCAAATTCCTGACGGAGAAATCATGAGAACCGACCGCTTGCATCGTCTTCAATTGCTGAGCGTCCTGCTTGGCAGTGCCACCTTGTTTTTCGGCATGGCGCCTCCGTCGCATGCCCAAAGCGTCGCTGAAACGCAACTGGCGTCCGATCGCTTCATTCTGGTTTCGCCATTCCCGCCGGGTGGCCCGGTCGACACGCTGGCGCGCATGCTCAGCGAGGGCTTGGCCAAGCGCTATCACCAGACGGCGGTCGTGGAGAACGCTGTCGGCGCTGCGGGGAACATCGGCATGGCACGGGTCAAGAGGGCCAAACCCGATGGCCACACGCTGCTGGTGATCCCGGCCGGCAACCTGACCATCAATCCGACGTTGATGAAGGATTTTCCGTTCGACGTGCAGAAGGATTTTGTGCCCATCACGATGCTGGCGAAGGCGCCGAACGTTCTGGTGGCCAACCCGAACGCCGGCATCGCCAACGCGCAAGAGCTGGTCAAGCGGGCCAAGGCCAATCCCGACAGCCTGTCGTACGCATCACCGGGCATCGGCAGCGGCCTGCACTTGGCCGGAGAGCTGCTTAAACAGCAAGCTGGCATCGAGTTGCTGCATGTGCCGTACAACGGCTCGGCGCGAGCCCTCGCGGATGTGCTCGGCGACGCCGTGCCGTTGATGGTGAGCAACCTGCCGGTGGCGCTGCCGCTGGTCAAGAGCGGCAAGCTGGTTGCGCTTGGCATCACCGACGACAAGCGCACGCCGATGGCGCCCGACATTCCGACCCTGGCCGAGCAGGGCATCGAGGGTGTCAACGTCACGTCGTGGTACGGCCTGTTGGCACCGGCCGACACGGCACGCGATGTGGTGCTGCAACTGGCTACCGATGCGGCGCAGATATTGGCCGAGCCAGACAACGATGAGCGCCTGAAGCTGCAAGGCATGACTGCGACCATTTTGTCGCCGAGCGAATTCGACGCCTACATGCAGGACGAGACGGCGCGTTGGGCCAAGATCATCAAGGCACGCAACCTGGTCGCGCAATGAAGGCGATTGTTCGACCCGGCCATGGACTTGTGAGCGACCTTGCGTGGCGGGAATGAGCGCAGCCATTTCTACGGCCGGCCAGGCCGCCGCGGATCGAGGTGACTGCGAAACGCTGTTGCTCACCATCGTCATGAAGCACCATCCCGGCCTCACGTTGGACGACGTGCAGTCGCGCATGAAGGCGAGTGAATGGTGGGAGCAGTTTCCGCCGTCCGGCTGCCGCGTGGTCTCCTGGACGGTGGCCATGGGTCTGGGCCAGATCCTGACGCTGGAGCTGCCGCCGTCTTTGTTGCCGCAGGTCAACCTGGAGCTCGAGCGCCGTGCCTGGGGCGTGTTCGCCACCGAGTGCTATCCCAGCTACGACTTCGTACCGGTGCGCGAGCGCATTCGCGAGCGCGTTCGCGCGGGAGGGCAATAAGCGTGATGGATGCAAAGACCGATCGCTCGACCGTCGGCATCGTCGGCGGCGGCATCGGCGGCATGCTGGCGGCGATCGCCCTGCGCGAGGATGGCCACGACGTGCGCGTGTTCGAGCAGGCGCGGCAATGGGGCCGGGTGGGCGCGGACATCAATCTCACGCCTAATGCCGTGCGCGCACTCGACGGCGTCACCGGCGGTAGCGTCGGCCAGGCGGCGCGCGTCACGTCGGCGCGGCCGAGCCATCGCATCAGCCGCACTTACGACACCGGCGAGGAAACCTCGCGGCTGCCGATGGCCGACACGGCCGAACAAAAGTACGGCGCGCCGCAACTGACGGTGCACCGCGCCGATCTGTTGTCGGCGCTGGCCGATGCCTTTCCGGCCGAGCGCGTGCATTTGGGCCAAAGGGTCGAGTCGATCGCTGCGGTGGCCGACGGTGTGGACGTCCGCTTTGCCGACGGCAGCGGTGCGGCGTTTGGCGCGCTCGTCGGCGCCGACGGCATCCACTCGGTGGTGCGAACGGCACTGTTCGGCCAGGAGCATCCGCGCTTCACCGGCATCGTCGCCTATCGCGCCGTGGTGCCGGCCGAGCGGCTGGCCGGGGTGCCGAACCTCGGAGCCTTCACCAAATGGTGGGGGCCGAATCCGCAGAGCCAGATCGTCACTTTCCCGCTCAATCGCGGCCGCGACATCTTCATTTTTGCCACCACCGCGCAGGACAGCTGGCAGCTCGAATCCTGGACCGCGCCTGGGGACGTCGAAGAACTGCGCAGTCATTACGTGGACTATCACGCCGATGCCCGAGCCCTGCTCGATGCCTGTGACAGCGTGCTGAAGACAGCGCTGTACGAACGCGACCCCATGCCGGCCTGGTCGATTGGCCGCATGACATTGCTCGGCGACGCGGCCCATCCGATGCTGCCGTTCATGGCGCAAGGCGCCGGCATGGCGATCGAGGACGCGGTGCTGCTGGCGCGGCATGTCGATGGCCTGGCCACAAGCGAGTTGCCCGAGGCCTTCGCTGCCTATCAGCGCTCGCGCCTCGAGCGCACCGCAGCCGTGCAACTGGGATCGCGCGGCAACAACTGGTTGCGTGAGGGCGGCAACGCCGATTGGGTCTATGGCTACGATGCCTGGGCCGTGCCGCTGGCTGCTTGAGCGCTGTCAAACCGATCGATCAATCCGCAATTGTTTGTTCCCGGAGGTTTCTCGTATGCCTGACCACTACATCGAACCGCACCAAGCCCGCCAACGACCGCCGACCACGTACGAAGACCTGCTGGGCGACGTGATCGAACGTGCCTTCGCGCAAGGCATCCACGATCTGCCGCAACTGGTGGCCAAGCTCAACGACAGCGGCTTGGCAACGCCAAGCGGCGAAGCCTGGACCGAAGCGGCCTACCGCAAGCAGATGGCGGCCCTGGGCGCTTGACGGTGCCCGTTTTTGAAAGGAGTCAACGATGATCACCACCCACAAGCCGCAAGACGCCGACCAACTGCTGGCGATCGGTCTGAAGAACCTCTGGTTTCCGATTTGCCCATCGCACTTCATTGGCGAGAACCCGATTTCGCTGCGACGCCTGGGTCGCAAGCTGGCGCTGTGGCGCGATGCCGATGGCACGCTGCACGCACTCGAGGACCGCTGCCCACACCGCGGCGCACCGCTGTCGCAGGGCGTGATTCTGGGTGACCGGCTGTCCTGCGTGTACCACGGCGTCGAGGTGCGCTTCGACGGCGTCGTCACTCGCGTTCCGGGCAGCCCGGGCTGCAAACTCGAAGGCTCCAAGGCGACGCTGGCCTTCCATGTGAAGGAGCATGGCGGCGTCGCCTTCTTGTACAACAGCGACGAACCCGTCGATGCGCCCCCACCCCTAGAGTTACCCGAGCAACTCACCGACGA
>JBDSYU010000006.1:0-10261 GCA_039925525.1 Variovorax sp. | reverse complement strand
AGCTTCATGCGCACCGGCGGGCAGCCGGCCTCGGGCAGTTCTTCAGCGAGGAGCGCGGGTTGCCAGTAGCGCCGGAAAAGTTGGCCCATCGGCGTGTCGGCGCCGGTCTGTGTGAGCAAATCGCTTTGCTGTTGCTTCATGTGTGTCCCTGCTGATCGCATACGAACACATCGGCGATTGCCGGCTCGACAGCCTTCGCCATTCGGCAGAGGGGGTGGATGATGGCTCGACGCGACGCGTTCTTGCTGGAAGATATCATCGTCCGAACCTGGAGACTTTGATGAACAGACGAATCCTTTTTACGACGTTCGCAATCGCGTGCGCAGGACTGGCCACATTAGGCGCCTCGGCGCAAACGGCCGATTGGCCAACCAAACCCGTGAAAGTTGTGGTGCCGTTTTCTCCCGGGGGCAGCGCCGACACGCTCGGTCGGCTCATCTCGCAGCACCTGCAATCCGTATTCAAGCAACCCTTCATCATCGAGAACAAGGGCGGCGCTGGCGGCATCATCGGCTCGACACAAGTCGCCAAGGCTGCGCCGGACGGCTATACGCTGGTCATCTCAGGCATCGCCTCGCATGTGATTGCGCCGGTGGAGACGAAGTCCTTCGATCCGATCGCCGACTTCACGCACATTGCCCTGTTGGGTGGGCCGCCGCTGGTACTGGTGGTGCACCCTTCGATGGGCGTTTCCAATGTCAAGGAACTGGTTGCCAAGGTCAAGTCCGACAAGGATGGCTTGAGCTGGGGCTCGCCTGGCAATGGCACGCATGCCAACCTGATTGGCGAACTGTTCGCCAAGGCGACCGGCATCAAGCAGACGCACATCGGCTACAAAGGCTCGGCACCGGCCCTGGCAGATCTGGTTGGCGGCCAGATTCCGGCTGCATTCATGACATTGACCACCGCCAATTCGCAGATCAAGGCCGGTAATGTCAAGGCCTTGGCCATCACATCCGAGCATCGCCTGGCCGACTTCCCCGGTGTGCCGACGTTCGCCGAACTGGGTTATCCGCAGCTCAATGCATTTACCTGGTTTTCGCTGTCCGGGCCGGCCGGCATGCCAGCTTCGCTGGTCGAGAAGATCAATGCTGAAGTCCGACGTGGCCTCAAGACCCAGGCCATGCAAAAACAGCTCGCTCTGGAAAACATCGAAACGCGAGACTGGGACGTGGCCACCTTCAATGGCTTCGTCAAATCCGAAATCGAGCGGTGGCAACCGATCGTGCGGTCGCTGGAGAAAAAGTAATCAAGGCCAAGCGGTTGCTTGACATTCAAGCGCCGCATCAGCCCAGACGCTTTTTTGATGATCGTCTCGACGCCGCATCCGTTTACTTCGAATTCAATGCAATGAACAGATTGAGCGGCAAGACCATCGTTATCACCGGCGCGGCGCAGGGCATCGGCGCGATCTTTGCAACGGCCCTGGCGGCCGAAGGCGCGCGCCTCGCGTTGAGCGACCTGAAACTGCCCGACGCCACCGTGGCCCGCATCCGCGAAGCCGGTGGTGAGGCGGTCGGCAGTGTGTGCGACGTGACCGACGCCAAGGCCGTTGCGCGCATGGTGGCCGATACCCGCAGCACTTTCGGCTCGATCCACGGCTTGGTCAACAACGCGGCGCTGTTCGCCGGTCTGCCCAAACGCGCTGTCGAGGACATCAGCTCGGAGGAGTTCGACCGAGTGATGGCGATCAACGTGCGCGGCTCGTTCGAGTGCGTCAAGGCGGTGCTGCCGGTGATGCGCAAGACCGGCTACGGCAAGATCGTCAACATCGCCTCCGGCACCGTCTTCAAGGGCCAGGTAAACATGCTGTCGTATGTCACCTCCAAAGGTGCCATCGTCGCCATGACCAAGTGCTTGGCGCGCGAACTGGGCAGCGCCGGCATCCGTGTTAACTGTCTGGCCCCTGGCTTCACCATGAGCGAAGGTGTGAAGGCGCTGCCCGAGTGGGTGGAAGCTGGCAAATTGACCATTGCCAGCCGCTGCCTGAAACGCGAGCAGACGCCCGAGGACCTGACCGGTACCCTGGTGTATCTGCTCTCTGGGGACAGCGACTTCATGACCGGCCAGACGGTGATCGTCGATGGCGGATCGATCATGCATTGAGCGGGTGTTGAATGCGGGCTGCAGGATCACCGGAAATTCGGACCACCGGACGCGAAGGATGTTGAGGTTCCGCAGTAGGCGCAGCAGAAATTCTGTACGCAACCCCCACCAGTGACTGATTGACAAAAGGAGCTATTCAAGATGACCAAGAACACCCTCTGCCTGTGGTACGAACACGATGCCGAAGAGGCCGCGCGCTTTTACGCACAAACTTTTCCGCAAAGCAGCTTCGGCGCCGTGCACCGTGCGCCGGCCGACTATCCCGACGGCAAGGCGGGCGACGCCCTGACAGTCGAATTCACCGTCGTGGGCGTCCCGTGCATCGGCCTCAACGGTGGGCCGCGGTTCAAGCACAGTGAGGCCTTTTCATTCCAGATCGCAACCGACGATCAGGAGGAGACCGACCGCTACTGGAACGCCATCGTCGGCAATGGCGGGCAGGAAAGCCAATGCGGTTGGTGCAAGGACAAGTGGGGCATCAGTTGGCAGATCACCCCGCGTGTGTTGACAGACGCACTCGCCAAGGGTGGCGACGCAGCCAAACGCGCGTTCAAGGCGATGATGCCGATGAAAAAAATCGACGTGGCCGCCATCGAAGCGGCTGTACGCGGCTGAGCAACACTGTTTCCACCCTGCGTCCAACTGTCGACGCCGAGCATCGGGCATCTCAGCCACGTCGGGTTGTGGATTTACGTCATCACGCGCGCAGCAGTTCCCGCTCCACGTCCTGCAACTGCACCGCCGGCGACTGCCAGATGTCGGCAGCGTATTCGGCGATGGTACGGTCGGAGGAGAACGCCCCCATGCCGGCGACGTTGAGGATGGCTTTTTGCGTCCACGCCTCGGGGTCGCGCCACAGCGCGTCGACGGAGTCTTGCGCTTCGACATAGCTGGCGAAGTCGGCGAGCAGCAGGTATTGGTCGCCCCAGTTGACCAGCGTGTCGAAGAGCCGGTGGTAGCGCTCCGGCTCATCGGGTGAGAAGGCGCCGTCGCGGATGGCGTCGAGCACGCGCTTGAGTACCCGGTCGGCTTCGTAGAAGGCGCGCGGCTGGTAGCCGCCGGCGCGGATCGCCGCCACCTGGCTGGTGCTGTTGCCGAAGATGAACATGTTGTCGCCGCCGATTTCGGCCAGCATCTCGACATTGGCGCCATCGAGCGTGCCGATGGTGAGCGCGCCGTTCAAGGCGAACTTCATGTTTCCGGTGCCGGACGCTTCGGTGCCCGCGGTGGAGATCTGCTCCGACAGATCGGCCGCCGGGATGATGATTTCCGCCAGGCTGACCGAATAGTTGGGCATGAAGACGATCTTCAGTCGGTCACCGACGCGCGGGTCGTTGTTGACCACCTGCGCCACGTCGTTGATGAGCCGGATGATGAGCTTGGCGTTGACATACGCCGACGCCGCCTTGCCGGCAAAGATCACCACCCGCGGCGCGATGGATACAGCAGCAGAGCCGCTTTCGCTGGCGGCGACGATGCGTTGGTACAAGCCGATGATGTGCAGCAGGTTGAGCAACTGGCGCTTGTATTCGTGCATGCGCTTGGCCTGCACGTCGAACATCGCCGTCGGGTCGACGCGAAGTTGCAGGTGCTGTTCGATCCAGCGCGCCAGACGCTGCTTGTTGCTGTGCTTGGCTTCGGCAAAGGCGCGAGCGAACTCGGCGTTCTTCGCCAACGGGCGCAGCCGTGCGAGTTGCGGCAGGTCGCGGCGCCAGTCGCCGCCGATGTGCGCGTCGATCAGCGCGGCCAGCGGTCGGTTGGCCTGGGCCAGCCAGCGCCTGGGCGTCACGCCGTTGGTCTTGTTGTTGAAGCGCTCGGGATAGAGGTCGGCAAAGTCGGCGAAGATCGATTGCTGCATCAGTTGTGAGTGCAGCGCCGAGACGCCGTTGATCGAGTGGCTGGCCATCACCGCGACATACGCCATGCGCACGCGCCGCTCGCCCGATTCATCGACCAGCGAGATGCGGCGCAGCAGCTCCTGGTCATTGCCGACGCGGGCCGTGACGCTGGCCAGAAAGCGCGCATTCAGGTCGAACAGGATCTGCAGGTGACGCGGCAAGATGCGGCCCAGCATCTCGACCGGCCAGGTTTCCAACGCCTCGTGCATCAGCGTGTGGTTGGTGTAGCTGAAGACCCTTTCCGTCTGCGCCCAGGCGGCGTCCCAATCGAGGTTGTGTTCGTCGATGAGCAGGCGCATCAGCTCGGGCACAGCGAGCACCGGATGCGTGTCGTTCAGGTGGATGCTGACCTTCTCCGACAGTTGTTCAAAAGAGTCGTGCGTGCGCAGATAGCGGCGCAGCAGGTCCTGGATGCTGGCGCTGACGAAGAAATATTCCTGGTGCAGTCGCAGCTCCCGACCCGAGGCGGTGGAGTCGTCCGGGTACAGCACGCGCGAGACGTTCTCCGAATGGTTCTTGCTTTCCACCGCCTGCATGTAGTTGCCGCGGTTGAAGGCCGACAGGTCGATCTCGTCGGTGGCGCGCGCCGACCACAGGCGCAAGGTGTTGGTGGCTTGCGTGCCGTAGCCCGGGACGATGGTGTCGTAGGCGATCGCCAGCACGTCGTGCGAATCGACCCAGCGGGCGCTGCCGTCGGCGTTCGGATGGTGCGCGCCGCCGCTGGCGACATGGCCGCCGAAGCGGATGCGATAGCAAACCTCGGGCCGTTGAAACTCCCAGGGGTTGCCGCGCGTCAGCCAATAGTCGGGGGTCTCGATCTGCTGGCCATCGACGATCTTCTGGCGGAACATGCCGTACTCGTAACGGATGCCATAGCCGAAGCCCGGCACTTCGAGGGTGGCCATCGAATCGAGAAAGCAGGCGGCCAGCCGACCGAGGCCGCCGTTGCCGAGCGCCGCATCGGGCTCGCGCTCGGCGATGGCTTCCATGTCGAGGCCGAAGCCGGCGAGGGCCTCCTTGACGGTGTCGTACAGATCGAGCGCCAGCAATGCGTTGGTGAAGGTGCGGCCGATCAGGAACTCCATCGACAGGTAATAGACGCGCTTCACATCCTGCTGGTACTGCGCCCGCGTGGTCGCCATCCAGCGTTCGACCAGCTGGTCGCGCACCGCGAGGGCCGTGGCGTGCAGCCAATCGTCGGGCAAGGCGGACGCCGGGTCTTTGCCGACGGCGTAGATCAGCTTGTTGGCGACCGCGCGCTTGAACGCCGCCACGTCCTGGTCGGGATGGTCGTAGGTAAATTCTTCAATGGTCATGTTGTTTTCTTTATCACTGCGGCGCACAAGCGCGCTGCGGGCGCTGTGAAGGTCGCTGTGGAGGTCGATGTGGAGGTATACGGTACGGCGGGACGGGTTGGTTTCACTGCAATATGCGGCTATGCGGCTATGCGGCTATGCGGCGCTGGCGCGTATCGGTCCGAGCAGAGAGCGATACACCGCCATGTACTTCGTTGCAGCCTCGGCCCAGCAGAAACGCCGCCGCATCGCCTGGGCGCGTACCTGCTGCCAGGACGGCGCATTCAAGAACAACGCAACGGCACGGTCAATCGCCTCCAGATAGTCTTCAAGCGCAAAGCGGCTGAAGACGAACCCGCTGGCACTGCCGTCGGCCAACGCTTGCGGCGATGCATCGACGACGCTGTCGGCGAGACCGCCGACGCTGCGCACCACAGGCAGGCTACCGTACTTCAAACCATAGAGCTGCGTCAACCCGCAGGGCTCGAACAGCGAAGGCACGAGCGTCACGTCGCCGGCGCCGAACAGACGATGCGCGCGCGCCTCGTCGTAACCGATGGTCGCGGAAACCGAGCGCGGCGCGGCGCGAGCCCGTTCGCTGAACGCCTGCTCGAGCCAGCTTTCGCCGCTGCCGAGCAGCGCCAGTTGTGCGCCCTTGGCCTGCAGGGCATCGAGGCCTTGCAGCACCAACGGCAGGCCCTTCTGCTCGGAGAGGCGACTCACGACGATGAAAAGCGGCGCTTCCGGTGCCTGCGCCAGCCCGAGCTCGGCTTGCATCGTTGCCTTGCACAGGGCCTTGCCGGCTGGCTTTTGCGCATTGAACGGCGTCGGCAGAAAGGCGTCGTGGGCCGGGTCCCAGGTCGTTTCGTCAACGCCGTTCAGGATCCCGGTCAGGTCGCCCCCGCGGCTTGCCAGCAAGCCGTCGAGCCCATGGCCTTGCGCCGGCGTCTGGATCTCGCGGGCATAGCTCGGACTGACGGTGGTCAGGCGATCGGCGTAGAAAAGGCCGGCCTTCATGAACGACCAGCCGCCGTGGAACTCGACGCCATGCATCTGGTAGGCCGAGCCCGGCAAGCCGAGTTCTGGAAAGCGCTCGTACGCGAACACGCCCTGGTAGGCCAGGTTGTGCACGGTGAAGACGCTGGCTGCCGATGGCTGACCATCCGAGGGGCCGAGCGCCATGTAAGCCGGTGCCAAACCGGCGTGCCAGTCGTGCGCATGAACCACTTCGGGTCGCCAGGCGGGATCGAGGCCTTGCGCCAGTTGCGCTGCGACCCAGCCGAGCAGGGCGAAGCGGCGCGCGTTGTCGTCGTAGGGGCGATGCTCGGCGTCTTCATAGGGGCTACCGGGCCGGTCGTACAACGTCGGGGCGTCGATGACGTAGGCAACGAGCGGCGTTGCATCGGGCGGCCCGGGGTTCTCGATCCAACCTCGGATCACGTGCACGGGGTCGCCCCATGGCGTGTGGCCGAGCAGCGATGTCGAAGTCGGTCCTGCGGCGAACGCTACAGAGTCCGGTCGATCACCCCGAGTACGTACGCCCGCAAGAATCGAAGGAAAGCCCGGCAGCAGCACGCGCACGTCGGCACCCGCGTCGCGCAACGCCCACGGCAGTGCCCCCGCAACGTCGGCCAGACCGCCCGTCTTGAGCAAAGGAAAAAACTCGGCGCTGACCTGAAGGATGCGCATGTGCCGCAGTGTGCGCGCGCATCCTTACGCCCGATCGCCGGAAAAGCGCGGCTTGCGTGCTGCTTTCCCGTTCGACGGCTATTTGATCGCGGCCAGCATTTGCTGCGTCACCAGCACGACGCCCGCTTCGGTGCGCTCGAACCGCGCGGCGTCGGCCTCTGCGTCTTCGCCGATGACCATGCCCTCGGGCAGCACGCAGCCGCGATCGATGACGACGCGCCGCAATCGGCAACGGCGGCCGATCTGCACATCGGGCAGCAGCACGGCATCGACGATGTCGCAGAACGAATGGATGCGCACGCCCGAGAACAGCACCGAGTTGCTGACGCGCGAACCCGAGACGATGCAGCCACCCGAGACGATGGTGTTGACCGTGATGCCGTTGTTGCCATGGTGGTCGACGACGAACTTGGCCGGCGGCAGCTGGCGCTGGTAGGTCCAGATCGGCCAGTCGGGGTCGTAGATGTCGAGCTCGGGCATGACCGAGGCCAGGTCCAAATTGGCCTCCCAGAACGCGTCGATGGTGCCAACGTCGCGCCAATAGTGCTTGCCGTCCTTGACGCGCGTGACGCACGACAGCCCGAACGGGTGCGCCTGCGCCTGGCCGGCAGCGACGGCGCGCGGGATGATGTCCTTGCCGAAATCGTGGCTCGATTCGGGATTGGCCGCGTCTTCCTCGAGCAGTTGGTAAAGGTAGGCCGAATCGAAGACATAGATGCCCATGCTGGCGAGCGCCACGTCGGGCTTGCCAGGCATGGCCGGCGGATCGGCCGGCTTCTCCAGGAAGGCTGTGACTTTGCGCCTCTCGTCGATGGCCATCACGCCGAACGCCGTGGCCTCCATGCGCGGCACTTCGATGCAACCGACGGTACAGGGGTGACCGCTGTCGACATGGTCTTGCACCATCAGCGAATAGTCCATCTTGTAGACATGATCGCCGGCCAGGACCACCACGTAGTCGTGCGGCGTGCGCGTGGTCTGGATGATGTCCAGGTTCTGATAGACGGCGTCGGCGGTGCCGCGATACCAATGTTCGTCGCCGGTGCGCTGTTGCGCCGGCAGCACGTCGACCATCTCGTTGAGCTCGGCGCGCAGGAAGCTCCAGCCGCGCTGCAGATGGCGCATCAGCGAGTGCGACTTGTACTGCGTCACCACGGCCATCCGGCGGATGCCCGAGTTGAGGCAGTTCGACAGAGCGAAGTCGATGATGCGGAACTTGCCGCCGAAGTACACCGCTGGTTTGGCGCGACGGTCGGTCAATTGCTTCAAGCGGGAGCCGCGACCGCCAGCCAGCACCAGCGCAATGGTCCGCCGCACCAGTTGGTGCGTGGCCATCATGGGCGGTGCTGTGCTGTCGGCACGGCGAGGCGTTGCGAGGGGTGCTGGCGGCGTGGGTGGGCTCATGCCGAATCTCCTGGAGCGGGGCCGCACAGCAGGCGCCGCGCGTCGTGGAGCCTCAGGGTAGCACCGAGCCGCGCATTCGCCCTTCGGTTTTCTACCCGGTTGATGCACGATCGGAGCCCATGAACACCACCTTCGCCTCGGCCACCGTACTGCTGCTGCTGATCACCGATCCCGTCGGCAACATCCCGATCTTTGCCCATGCGCTCGAGGGTGTGGCGCCCGAGCGGCGGGCGTTCGTCATCCTGCGCGAAGTGACGATCGCCTTCGTTCTGTTGCTGGTCTTCATGTTCGTCGGCGACGCCTTCCTGCATTTGATGGGCTTGTCGGGCCTGTCGCTGCAGATCGCCGGCGGCGTGGTGCTGTTCCTGATCGCGCTGCGCATGATTTTCCCGCCCGACGCGGCGGCGGCACCGCAACTGGACAGCGAACCGCTGATCGTGCCCCTGGCGGTTCCGGCGCTAGCCGGCCCGTCGGCCCTGGCCACCGTGATGCTCCTGGTATCGCAAGCACCCGAGCGGCGGCTCGAGTGGATTGCCGCGCTCTCCATAACGATGGGCGTGTGCGCCATCGTGCTGTTGCTGGCCGAACGTATCCAGCGGCTGGTCGGCGCTCGTCTGGTGACGGCGCTGGAGCGGTTGATGGGCCTGGTGCTTGTGGCTGTCGCGGTCGAGATGATGATTCGCGGCGTCAAGCAATTGGCACTGGAGATGCCACGCTGAGGCGGAATGGATCCAGCTTGATGACCTGGGCCGTGATCACCGGGCCGAAGTTTGCGGTTCGGCCTCTGCCAGCCAGTGCAGTCCATGCGTTTATCGGCCCGTCGCGCCGATGCGCGGCCGCAGCGCAACGCCGCAGAGCCATATCAGCGCGGACGCTTGCTTGCCGTCGGCACGCGCTGCTGCGCAAGGCGCTGCTCGATGGCGCCGAACATGGGCCGACCGTCCAAGCCCTTCATTTCGATGCGCACGGTGTCGCCGAATTGCATGAAGGCGGTGGCTGCCTGGCCGGTCTGAATGATTTCGATCGCACGTTTTTCAGCAATCGAGGCATAGCCGCCGGGCCAGGACAGCGTTTCGGCTTGCGCCACGGCGTGGTTGCCGACGGGGCCGCTGGCGACCAGGCAGCCGGCGCCGATCGGCTGGTTCGCGGCCAGCCGGGCCATCAACTGGCCGAAGTGAAAGCTCATGTCCGGTCCGGTCGGGCACAGCCCCACCTTGCGGGCGTTCCAGTGCACCTGCAGCGTGAGGTGCACGCGCCCGGCCTGCCAGGCGTCGCCGAGTTCATCGGGGGTCACGGCCACCGGGCTGAAGGCCGTGGCGGGTCGGCGGGGCGCCGGCGAAATTTCGGTGACCGACGATGGAAGCACGTCGGCCAGCGTCATGGCATTGACCAGCATCACCAGGCGAATGCCCTCGAGCGCCTGCTCGGGCGTCGCTCCGGCACGCACGTCGCCAGTGATGACGGCAAGGCCGGCGCCGAAATCGATGTCTGTCGCATCCGGCGCCAGCTCGATGGCATCGAGCGGCCCGAGCAATTGTCCGGCACAGCCGCGTGTCAGGCGGGGCCCGCTGGTGTGAGGAGAGGCCTCATCGGGCCGTGCCTCCAGTGTCGCGCGGGCACTTTGCGCGTAGGCACGGCCCTCGGCCCATTGATAGGCGCGAGGCAGCGGCGCCAGGCATTGCGTCGGATCGAACGGGAACGGGTGTCGCGCCTGACCGGCGTTGAGGGCTTCATACAGCGACTCGAGTTGTGGACTGAGAAAACCCCAATCATCGAGCACCTGCTGCAGGCGCGAGGCCATGCCGGTGGCATAGTGGGCAAGCGTCAGATCGCGCGAGACGACGACCAATTGGCCGTCACGCGAGCCGT
>JBDSYU010000005.1:0-2944 GCA_039925525.1 Variovorax sp. | reverse complement strand
AGCCAGGTGATCACCGCGCCCCTCGCCGCCTTGAGAGGCTTGGTCGACGCGCTCGAGGCGCAGGCGCTGGTCGTGCACGTCAACCCGCTTCAAGAAGCGTTGCAGCCCGAAGGGACGCCGAAATTCAAGGGCGCGTTTTCAGCGCTGACGCAAGTCGTACGCGACATCGGCGTACCGGTGATTCTGAAAGAAACGGGTTGCGGTTTTTCAGCCTCGACGTTGCACCGCCTGCGCGACACCGGCTTGGCCGCGCTTGACGTCAGCGGACTGGGTGGCACGCATTGGGGTCGCATCGAAGGCGCCCGCTCGCCGACCGGGTCGCCGCAGGCCCAGGCGGCGGCGACGTTCGCCGGCTGGGGAGAGCCCACTGCCGAGAGCGTGTTGAACGCCGTGCGGGAGCTTCAAGCGACAACCGAGGTCTGGGCCTCGGGAGGCGTGCGCTCGGGTCTGGACGCTGCCAAGCTCATCGCTCTCGGTGCGTCGCAAGTGGGGTTTGCCCAGCCTGCGCTCGAAGCTGCCTTGAGTGGCGCGAAAGCTCTGGATGATTGGATGTCCGCCCGCGAATATGAACTTCGTGTCGCACTTTTTTGCACCGGCTGCGAGCGCCCCAGCGCGCTTCGCCAGAAAGAGGGAGTATGGAAAACAATCGCCGCCTGACCGAAGGCTTTCATCGCCTGACACAGGCCGAACGCCTGCAGCGGGTCAAAAAGATCTGCGACCTGGACGAGGCCGATTTGCGTGTGCTTTCGGGCGAGACGGCGTTACCTTCCGAAATCACCGAGAACCTCATCGAGAACGTCGTCGGTTACTTCCCGATCCCGCTTGGCGTGGCGACCAACTTCACGATCGACGGTCGCGATGTGTTGATCCCGATGGCGGTCGAAGAGACGTCGATCATTGCCGCCGCCAGCGCCACGGCCAAGTGGGTTCGCCGAGAAGGCAGCATCCGCACCTACGCCAAGGGCAACCTGATCATCGGCCAGGTGCAGATGCCGAACGTCGCCAACGTCGAGCAGGCGCGGCGTGTGCTGCACGAGAAGCGCGAACTGCTCATCGGCCTGGCGAATGCCTGCGTACCGGGCTTGGTGGCGCGTGGCGGTGGCATCCGCGACATCGCAATCCGTGAGATTGCGCGCGAGGGCGACATCGGAAGCGGCGGCACCATGCTGGTCCTGCACGTGCTGTGCGATCCGTGCGACGCCATGGGCGCCAATCTCATCAATCAGGTGTGCGAAGCGCTCAAGCCGCGCATCGAAGAACTCACCAACGAGCGCGTGGGGCTTTGCATCCTGTCCAATCTCACCGACAACAAGCTGGCCTGCGCCGAAGTTGTCGTTCGCGATATCGATCCATCGGTCGGCCGTGGCATCGAAGAAGCCACGTTGTTCGCGCAGCTCGACCCCTACCGCGCCGCGACGCATAACAAAGGCGTGCTCAACGGCATCGACCCGATCGTCATCGCCACCGGCAACGATTGGCGTGCGGTGGAGGCCGGCGTGCATGCCTACGCCGCCCGCAAGGGCAGCTACCAACCCGTGACCGAATGGAAAGTCCAGGGCAAGGATCTTGTCGGCAACATCGAAGTGCCGCTGGCCGTGGGCACAGTCGGAGGCGTGACCCGCCTGCATCCTACGGCGCGCGTGGCGCTGAAGATCCTCGGTGTGAGCAAGGCCGAAGAGCTTGCACGCATTTGTGCGGCCGTGGGCCTGGTGCAAAACCTGGGTGCCTTGAAGGCGCTTGCCACGGTCGGCATTGTCAAAGGTCATATGCAGCTTCACGCGGCGAATCTGGCGATCGCCGCCGGCGCGGACATTCACGAAATCGCCGTCATGCGCGAACGATTGGCCGAGGTCTTGCGCGTCGAAAAACAGATCAATCTGTCGCACGCCAAGCAAATCCTGGAGTCGATGCGGGTGGCTGCAAGTGGCGCCATCCTTAGCTGAAACGACTGTCCCGAGCAAGGTGATGATCCTCGGCGAGTACGCGGTACTTGCCGGCGGAGCCGCAATCGTGGCGGCGATGGCGCCCCGCTTCGGCGCCGTGCCGCTCGAGGGGAAGCCCGGCTGGCACGCCAGCAGCCCGGCCGGCAAGCTCGAGCGCTGGGCGACTGCCAAGGGCCTTGACGTGCCAGCGTTCCGCTTGAACGATCCGTGGAACGGCGCTGGTGGCTTCGGTGGCTCGACCGCAGAATTTGTGCTGCTCTACCACGCGCTGGCCGAACAGACTAAATGGTCCCTGTCGGCAGTAGGCGCGCACAGGATGTACCGCGAACTCACAGCAGGTGATCCAGTTCCGCCCAGCGGCGCCGACCTGGTGGCGCAGTGGTCGGGCGGCGTGGTGCGATTCGATCCGGTGCCGGGTTCGATCGAGCCGCGAGGCGCGGTGTTCGACTGGCGCAAGCTGCTGGTCTTCTCGGCGACGCATCAGCCCGGCCGCAAAGTGGCAACCCATGAGCATCTGGCGGTGTTGGCAGACCACGGCTTTGACGGCTCGGCCGAGCCGCCGCTGGTGGCGGTTTTGCGTGCGATCCTCGCCGACTTCGACCAGGCGCTTTCCCTTTCCAATACCGACGACCAGGTTGTGGGCGCGGCGCTGACGCGCTACGCGCAGGTGCTTTCGAAGGCGGGCTTCGAGTCACCGGAGGCGAGCGAAGATCGCCGAGCGCTATGCGAGATTCCAGGTGTACTTGGGGCCAAGGGTTGTGGCGCCATGCTGACCGATGCCGTCATCGTGCTGGCGACCGACGCGCCCGCTCGCGCCGATGCCGTTCGCCTGGCGACGGCGCGCGGCCTCAGGCTCGTGAACGGGCTGAACGGGTTGAACGGGCCGAGGGGATTGAACGGGAGTGAGAAGGGAATCAACGCGTGAAGCTCCTCGTGCGGGCGCCTTCGAATATCGCCCTCATCAAGTACATGGGCAAGCGCGACAGCGCGTTGAACCTGCC
>JBDSYU010000004.1:0-15889 GCA_039925525.1 Variovorax sp. | reverse complement strand
GCCACCATGAAGATGCCGGCCGTCACCATCGTGGCGGCGTGAATCAGCGCCGAGATCGGAGTCGGGCCTTCCATCGAATCGGGTAGCCACACATGCAGCGGGAACTGCGCGCTCTTGCCCATGGCACCGATGAACAGGCAGATGCACGCCACCGTGATCAGCATCCAGTCGGTTCCTGGAAAGGTCAGTGCGGCGAGTTCGTTGCGCTTGGCGAAGATTTCGCCGTAGTTCACGCTGCCGGCGTAGGCGGCCAGCAAACCGATACCCAGGATGAAGCCGAAGTCGCCCACCCGGTTGACGAGAAAGGCCTTCAGGTTGGCGAAGATCGCGCTCGGCTTGTTGTACCAGAAGCCGATCAAGAGGTAGGAGACCAGCCCCACCGCCTCCCAGCCGAAGAACAGCTGCAGCATGTTGTTGCTCATGACGAGCATCAGCATGGAAAACGTGAACAGCGAGATGTAGGCGAAGAAGCGCTTGTAGCCCGGGTCGTCCTGCATGTAGCCGATGGAGTAGATGTGCACCATGAGCGAGACGAAGGTCACCACGCACATCATCATCGCCGTCAGGCCATCGACCAGAAAGCCGACCTCCATCTTCAGGCCTCCGGCCACCATCCACTCGTACACCGTGGCGTTGAAGCGCGCGCCATCCATGGCCACGCTCTTGAGGGTGAAGGCCGAAATGACGAAGGCCACCAACACGCCGAGGATGGTCAGCGAGTGCGTCGCCGTGCGGCCGATGCGATCGCCACCGAATTTGGTGCCCAACAAGCCGGCGACCAAGGCGCCGACCAGCGGCGCCAGCGGCACCACCAGCAACGTCGACACAGAGAGGGTCGTGCTCATCTCCGCCTACCCCTTGAGTGTGTCGAGATCACTCACGTCGATCGTCGAGCGATTGCGGAACAGCAGCACCAAGAGCGCCAAGCCGATGGCCGCTTCGGCGGCGGCGACGGTGAGGATGAAAAAGACGAATACCTGACCATGCATGTCGCCGAGATAGTGTGAGAAGGCGACGAAGTTCATGTTGACGGCAAGCAGCATGAGCTCGACGCACATCAGGAGGACGATCAGGTTCCTGCGGTTCAGGAAGATGCCGACCACGGCCAGGGCGAACAGCATGGCGCCCAAAGTCAGGTAATGACCGAGGCTCAAGGTCATGGCTTGGGTGCTCCCGTGGCAGGAGGCGGAGTCGAGGCGGCAGGCGCGGCAGGCGCAGCGGTCGCACCGGTACTGGCCGATGCCGTCGGCTCGACAGGCGGCGGTGGCGGCGCAGCGCGCGTCGGCGCCAGCTTGACAATGCGCAGGCGATCGGCCGCCCTGACGCGAACCTGCGCCGAGACGTCGGCGGTCTTGTTGTCGGGGCGATGGCGTAGCGTCAGCGCGATCGCAGCGACCATGCCGACGACCAGGATCACCGCTGCAACCTGCAAGGGATAGAGGTACTCGGTGTAGAGCAGGATGCCGAGTTGGCGGGTGTTGGAAAACTGCAAGGCGCCGTCAACAGCCCCGGCTGCGCCCGCAATGACCGCGGCAGGCGCCGTGCCGAGCGCCGGCAGTGCCCGGAAACCACCCATCAAGACCCAGGCCATCTCCAATGCAATGACCACACCGATCAGCGCCGCCAGCGGAAAATGTTTCCAGAATCCCTCGCGCAAGCCCTCAAGATTAAGGTCGAGCATCATCACCACGAACAGGAACAGCACCATCACCGCGCCCAGGTACACCAATACCAGCACGATGGCTAAAAACTCGGCCTGCAGCAGCAACCACACCGCTGATGCCTGGGAAAAGGTCAGCATCAGGTAAAGCACCGCATGCACAGGGTTGCGCGCCGTGATGACGCGAAAGGCGGCGAACAACAGCACTACCGAAAACAGGTAGAAGAAGCCGGTCTTGATGTCCATGAATGGTGTCGGGAAGTGCGTGCTCTAAGGCACGGCTCAGCGGTACTTTGCGTCAGCGGCGCGAGCCGCCGAAATTTCGCTCTCATACCGGTCGCCGACCGCCAGCAACATGTCCTTGGTGAAGTAGAGGTCGCCGCGCTTCTCGCCGTGGTATTCGAGGATGTGCGTCTCGACGATCGAATCGACTGGACAGCTCTCTTCACAGAAGCCGCAGAAGATGCACTTGGTCAGGTCGATGTCATAGCGAGTGGTGCGGCGCGAGCCGTCGTCCCGCACCTCGGATTCAATGGTGATGGCAACCGCAGGGCACACCGCCTCGCACAGCTTGCAGGCGATGCAACGTTCTTCGCCGTTGTCGTAGCGGCGCAGCGCATGCAAGCCGCGAAAACGCGGTGAGAGCGGCGTCTTTTCTTCCGGAAACTGAACGGTGACCTTGCGCCGGAAGGCGTAACGGCCGGTCAGCCACATGCCCTTGAACAACTCCGTGAAGAGAAAGCTCTTGACGAAATCCCTGAACGAGAACGGTGATGCGACGAGAGTGCTCATGGATTCACTTGAAGATGTTCCACGGCGTCTGCATCCAGCCGCCGACCACGATCAGCCAGACCAGCGTCACGGGGATAAAGACTTTCCAGCCCAACCGCATGATCTGGTCATAGCGAAAGCGCGGGAAAGTGCCGCGAATCCAGATAAACAGCGAGACCACGAAGAAGGTCTTGATCGCCAGCCAGATCCAGCCCGGAATGAAGTCGAGCAAGGCGATCGGCGACAGCCAACCGCCCAGGAACATCAGCGCCGCCAGCACCGAGATCAGCCACATGCTGGCGTACTCGGCCAAAAAGAAGATGGCAAAGCCCATGCCCGAGTATTCGACCATGTGGCCAGCGACGATCTCCGCCTCGCCCTCGACCACGTCGAACGGGTGGCGGTTCGTTTCGGCCACGCCTGAGACCACGTAGACGACGAAGATCGGCAGCAGCGGCAACCAGTTCCAGGACAGGAAGCCGATGCCGACATCGTGCGCCATGCCGCGGCCCTGCGCCGCCACGATTTCGCCCAGGTTCAGGCTGCCGCTCACCATGATGACCACCACCAGGCAGAAGCCCATGGCGATCTCGTAGCTCACCATCTGCGCCGAGGCACGCAGCGCGCCGAGCATGGCGTACTTGGAATTCGATGCCCAGCCGGCGATGATCACGCCATAGACCTCGATCGAGGTGATGGCCATGATCAACAGCAGTCCGGCGTTGACGTTGGCCAGCACAGCCTCAGGGCCGAACGGGATCGCCACCCAGGCCGCCAGCGCCGGCATGATGGCCATCACCGGCCCAAGCCGGAACAGGCCAGACGAAGCCGCGCTCGGGTTGATCAACTCCTTGGTCAGGAGCTTGAGTCCATCGGCGATGGGTTGCAACAAGCCCATCGGTCCGACCCGGTTCGGGCCATGGCGCACTTGGATCCAGCCGAGAAACTTGCGCTCCCACAGCGTCAGGTACGCAACCGCACCGAGCAGCGGCAGCAGCACGCAGACGATCTTGATCAGGGCCCACAGCACCGGCCAGGCGCCTGCCGCCCACCACGGCGCACTGATGAGGCCGTTGCCGAAACCGTAGATCGAATCGATCACGCGTGGACCTCGTTCAGCGGGACACCGGTGCCGAGAACCGCATGGGCGCTACCGCGCGCATCGGCCGTAAGCTGCAGTGATGGCGCGCGGCGCACCAGGCCATCGAGTTGGTAGATCGATGCCGTGGCCGGTGCCTTGGCATCGATCGACAAAGGCGTGTCGGCGCGAAGCTCGGCTCGGTTGGCCAAGCGCTCCGGCGCCAGTCGCGTGACGCCGGCCTCGTCGGTGGCAACGCCTGGCAATTGCGCCAGCACATCCTGCGACGAATCGAAATCGAAGCCTGGCAAGCCCAGCATGTTGGCCAGCACACGCAAAACCTTCCAGGCCGGCCTGGCCTCGCCGCGCGGCTTGACCACGGCATGGAAACCCTGGACGCGGCCTTCGGCGTTGACGAAGGTCCCGGAAGTCTCCGAGAACGGTGCGATCGGCAACAACACATCGCTGGCTTCGAGGTTGGCCTTGAAGGCGCTGAGTGTCACGACCATCTTCGCTTTGCCGAGAGCCGCCGCGGCGCTACCGCCGACGGCCGAGTCGAACTCGGGTTCGCAGTTGAGCAACAGCACGGCTTGCAAACTTGTCGGGTCTTGCGCATCTGGCGAACCCGGCGCATCGGGTGATGGCCCGGCGAGCATCTGGCCCGCATGCAAGCCACCCTCACCCGGCACGGCGCCGGCCCACTGAGCGCCGACGGTGTTGGCAGCCTCTGTCAGGTAACCGACACTGGCGCCGGTCTGTTCGCCGATCCATGAGGCCAGCGCCAGCAACTGCGTCGCCTGGGCATGGTGCGCGGCCGCGTTGCCGAGCAGGATCGCCTTTCGCTCGCCTTTCAATAGCGATTGCGCCAGCGTGGTGGCCGCATCGCTTGCCGTGCCGCCGCCGACCGGTGCGTCCACTTGCTTCTGCGCTGCTACGGCGGCAGCGAGGTCGGCCAAAGCCTGAGCCCAGTCAGCCGCCGGCAGCACTTGAGCATGAGCCAGTGGCAGTGCCCAGGCATCTTTGGAGGCGAGTTCTTTGTCAGAAGCAATGGCACTCACCGCGGCGCCCTTGCGCGCCGCCTGCCGGATGCGCTGAGCGAACAGCGGATGGTCCTTGCGCAGATTGGAGCCGACGACCAGCACGCGCTGCAATTGCGACAGCGATTCGATCGACCTGCCGAGCCAGCGGATGCCAGAAGCCAATGTGAAGTCCGCATGGCGCAGGCGATGGTCGACATTTTCACTGCCTATGGCGCGCATGAGCATGCCAGCCAGGGCCGCCTCCTCCACCGTGCTGTGCGGGCTTACCAACGCGCCAATGGCGCCGGCGCCGTGCTCGGCTTTGATCTCTTTGAAGCCGTTGGCGACGTACTCGAGCGCGGTCTGCCAATCCACGGACTGCCAGTGGCCACCTTGCTTCAGCATCGGCTGCAGCAGCCGGTCCGCGCTGTTTAACGCCTCGTAGGAAAACCGATCACGGTCGGCCAGCCAACATTCGTTGACGGCCTCGTTTTCCAACGGCACGACGCGCATCACCTGATGGTTCTTTACCTGCACGATGAGGTTGGCGCCGCAGCCGTCGTGCGGGCTGATCGACTTGCGGCGCGACAGCTCCCAGGTGCGGGCGCTGTAACGAAACGGTTTGCTGGTCAACGCACCGACGGGGCAGATGTCGATCATGTTGCCCGACAGTTCGGAGTCGATGGTGTCGCCGACCACAGTGGTTATTTCCGAATGCTCGCCGCGCTGGCTCATGCCGAGTTCCATCACGCCGGCGACTTCCTGGCCGAAGCGAATGCAGCGCGTGCAATGGATGCAGCGCGTCATCTCCTCCATGCCGATGAGCGGGCCCACATCTTTGTGGAAGACGACGCGCTTCTCTTCTTCGTAGCGCGAGGCCGAAGCGCCGTAACCGACGGCCAAGTCTTGCAGCTGGCACTCGCCGCCCTGGTCACAGATCGGGCAATCGAGCGGGTGATTGATGAGCAGGAACTCCATCACCGACTTCTGTGCCTTGACGGCCTTCTCGCTTTGCGTGCGGACGACCATGCCCTGCGTCACCGGCGTGGCGCAGGCCGGCATCGGCTTCGGTGCCTTCTCCACATCGACCAGACACATCCGGCAATTGGCCGCGATGGTCAGCTTCTTGTGATAGCAGAAATGCGGGATATAGGTGCCCGCCTGGTCGGCCGCATGCATGACCATGCTGCCCTCGGCCACCGAGACCTTCTGCCCGTCGAGTTCAATCTCAATCATCAGATCAGGCGCGCCGCGCCTCATTCTTCACCCTCTCACCCCGGGAGAGAGCAGGGGTGAGGGCGACAGCTTCAGAAGGCGCAACAGTTTCAGACCGCGCAACCGCCTGTGCAATCAACTCCTCGAACTCGTGCCTGAAGTGTTTGATCATGGCGCGCACCGGCATCGCCGCCGCGTCGCCAAGCGCGCAGATGGTGCGGCCCTGTATGTTGTCGGCGACGGAATTGAGCAGTTCCAGATCGGTGGTGCGGCCCTGCCCATTGTGGATGCGATCGACCATGCGATAAAGCCAGCCGGTGCCTTCACGGCAGGGTGTGCACTGGCCGCAGGATTCGTGCATGTAGAAATACGACAGGCGCTTGAGCGACTCGACCATGGAACGGCTGTCGTCCATGACGATGACAGCGCCCGAGCCCAGCATCGAGCCGGCCTTGGCGATGGCGTCGTAGTCCATCGTCGTTTCCATCATGATCGCGGCCGGCAACACCGGCGCCGACGAACCGCCAGGGATCACAGCTTTCAGCTTGCGTCCTTCGCGCACGCCGCCGGCGAGTTCGAGCAACTTCGAGAACGGCGTACCCAGCGGCACTTCGTAGTTGCCCGGCAACTCGACATCGCCGCTGACCGAAAAAATCTTCGTGCCGCCGTTGTTGGGCTTGCCGCACTCCAGAAAAGCCTGCGCGCCGTTGACGATGATCCATGGCACCGCGGCGAAGGTCTCGGTGTTGTTGATGGTGGTCGGCTTGCCATAGAGTCCGAAACTCGCCGGGAACGGTGGCTTGAAACGTGGGTTGCCCCTCTTGCCCTCCAGCGATTCAAGCAAGGCCGTTTCTTCGCCGCAGATGTAAGCGCCGAAGCCATGCGTCGCGTGGAGCTGAAAATTGAAGCTGCTGCCCTGGATCGCATCGCCCAGGTAGCCGGCTGCACGCGCTTCCTCGAGCGCTTCTTCGAAGCGATCGTAGGTGGTGAAAATCTCGCCGTGAATATAGTTGTAGCCGACGCGGATCCCCATGGCATACGCAGCGATGGCCATGCCTTCGATCACGATGTGCGGGTTGTATTGCAGGATGTCGCGATCCTTGCAGGTGCCCGGTTCGCCTTCATCGGAGTTGCACACCAGGTACTTCTGGCCGGGAAACTGGCGCGGCATGAAGCTCCACTTCAGGCCCGTCGGGAAACCCGCGCCGCCGCGGCCACGCAACCCGGAGGCCTTGACTTCTGCAATCACCTGTTCGGGCGTCATGCCCTCGGCGAGGATCTTCTTCAGTGCGGCATAGCCGCCACGCGCTTCGTAGTCGGCGAGGCGCCAGTTGGTGCCATCCAGGCCGGCGTAGATCTGCGGCGTGATGTGGCGATCGTGAAAGCAGGTCTGGACGCCGGTCGCCCGGAACTGGTCCAGCACCTTTTCCGCAGTCATGCGCGTCATGATGCCGCTCCTGTCTTCTCGCCCATCGCGCCGCCGCGAGCTGCACCGGAGAGGCCGTCGATCAGCTGGTCGAGCTTGTCGTTGCTCATGAAGCTGCACATCGTGCGGTCGTTCACCAGCATCACCGGCGCGTCGGCGCAGGCGCCAAGGCATTCGCTTTGCTGCAGTGTGAACATGCCATCCTTGGTGGTGTGACCCATTTGCACGCCCAGCTTCTTTTCGAGATGCGCCAAGGCCACGACGCCACCTTGCAATTGGCACGGCAGATTGGTACAGACGTTCAACTTGTAGCGCCCGACCGGACGCTGGTTGTACATGTTGTAGAAGGTCATGACCTCATGTACGGCAATCTGCGGCATGCCCAGATACTCAGCCACCAGCGTCTCGCTGTGCACGCTGACGTAACCCTCTTCCTTTTGCAGCATGGCCAGACAGGCCATCACCGCGGACTGCGCCTGATCGGCCGGATACTTGGCGACCTCGCGCGCAAAGCGCTCGCGCAGCGTGTCGCTGAGCGGCACGCTAGCGGTGTGCGCCGCGGACGATGGAGTCAGCGAAAGGGCCGCCGGACTGTTCGATGCGCTCATCGATCGATCTCTCCAAAGACGATGTCCAGTGTTCCGATGATGGCCACGGCATCGGCGATCATGTGGCCACGCACCATCTCGTCCATGGCCGCCAGGTGGGCGAAGCCGGGTGGGCGAATTTTCAGGCGATACGGCTTGTTGGCACCGTCGCTGACCAGATAGATGCCGAACTCGCCCTTGGGGTGTTCCACCGCGGCGTAGGCTTCGCCCTCGGGCACATGGAAGCCCTCGGTGAAGAGCTTGAAGTGGTGAATCAGCTCCTCCATGTTTTCCTTCATGGCGGCACGCGCCGGCGGCGCCACCTTGTGGTCATCAGTGATCACGGGCCCCGGGTTGGCGCGCAGCCATTCCACGCATTGCCGGATGATGCGGTTGGACTGCACCATCTCTTCCATGCGCACCAGATAGCGGTCGTAGCAATCGCCGGTCACTCCGACCGGAATGTCGAAATCGACACGGTCGTAAACATCGTAGGGTTGCTTCTTGCGCAGATCCCAGGCGATGCCCGAGCCGCGCAGCATCGGCCCGGTCAGCCCAAGGTTGAGCGCACGCTCTTTCGAGACAACGCCGATGCCGACGGTGCGCTGCTTCCAGATGCGGTTGTCGGTGAGGAGCGTGTGGTACTCCTCCATATGCTTGACGAAGCGCTGCGTGAAATCGTCGATGAAGTCGAGCAGCGAACCCTGGCGGTTCTCGTTCATGCGCGCCATAGCATTGGCGTTCTTGATCTTGCTGACCCGGTACTGCGGCATCGTCTCGGGCAGATCGCGGTAGACGCCACCGGGTCGGAAGTAGGCAGCGTGCATGCGCGCGCCCGACACCGCCTCGTACACATCGAACAGATCCTCGCGCTCGCGAAAGGCATAGATGAGAATGGTCGAACTGCCGCAGTCGTTGCCATGCGAGCCCAGCCACATCAGGTGGTTCATGAGGCGCGTGATCTCGGCAAACATCACCCGGATGTACTGCGCCCGTATAGGCACCGCAAGGCCGAGCAGCTTCTCGATCGCCAGGCAATAGGCATGCTCGTTGCACATCATCGAGACGTAGTCGAGCCGGTCCATGTATGGCAGCGACTGGATGTACGTCTTGTGCTCGGCCAGCTTCTCGGTGGCCCGATGCAACAGGCCGATGTGCGGGTCGGCGCGCTCGACCACCTCGCCGTCGAGCTCGAGCACCAGGCGCAGCACGCCATGCGCCGCCGGATGCTGCGGTCCGAAGTTGATGGTGTAGTTCTTGATTTCAGCCATGCGCGTTCAACCTAGAAATCGCAGTTGGATGCGCCCGAGTGTGCCGCGATCGGCGTGTCAGGCAAGGCGCGACAACGCCCCGGGCTCCTGCCCGCAAGGCGGAGCAACGCAGCATGGCGCGCTGAGCGCGGTGCAATCGGGCGCATAGCGCTCTTACCGAAAAGATAGGCGTGAGCCAAGTCAAAAGGCCAAGAGCCATGCGGCTTTTTTGGTGGACAAAGCGGTCAACTGCGGTTTCTAGGTTCAATGGCGATCCGGCGGCGGGCGCAGGGCAGACCCACCGTAGTGGTCCTCGCGAATAACGCGCGGCGTAACTTCGCGCGGCTCGATCGTCACCGGTTGATAGATCACCCGTTTCAGGTCTTCGTCGTAACGCATCTCGACGTGTCCCGACAGCGGAAAGTCCTTGCGAAACGGATGACCGATAAAGCCATAGTCGGTAAGGATGCGGCGCAGGTCTGTATGGCCCTCGAACACCACGCCGTACAGGTCGAACGCCTCGCGCTCGAACCAGTTGGCAGAATTCCACAGCGGCGTCACCGAATCGATCACCGGCAGGTCGTCATCCGGGCAGAACACCTTGACGCGCACGCGCTGGTTCAAGCTGACCGACAGCAAATGCGAGACAACGCAGTAACGCGGGCCTTCCCAGACGTTGTCGCGAAAGGTCGAGTAATCGACGCCGCACAGGTCGAGCAATTGCTCGAAACGGCAACCCGGCGCATGGCGCAGCAGCGTCATGCCATCGTGGTAAGCAGCCGCGTGCAGTTCGATGGTCAACTCGCCCAGCGCCACAGCGCTGCGCTTGATCCGATCGCCGAGCACCGCTGCAATGGTTTGCGAAAGTGCCTGCGGATCGACGGCATACGCCGGCTCGCCAGCAGGAATAGACACGGAAGCAACCTCAGTGGTCATCGTGCGTAGGTGCGACTCAAGCCCGCGCAATCGTCTGGGTGCGACGCACCTTCTGCTGCAACTGGATGATGCCGTAGATCAGCGCCTCGGCCGTGGGTGGACAACCCGGCACATAGACATCGACGGGCACGATGCGATCGCAGCCGCGAACCACCGAATAGCTGTAGTGGTAGTAGCCGCCACCGTTGGCACACGAGCCCATCGACAGCACCCAGCGCGGCTCGGCCATCTGGTCATAAACCTTGCGCAGTGCCGGCGCCATCTTGTTGCACAGCGTGCCGGCGACGATCATCAGATCGGCCTGGCGCGGACTGGCCCGAAACACCTCGGCACCGAAGCGGCCGATGTCGTAACGCGCGGCAGCGGCATGCATCATTTCGACGGCGCAACAGGCCAACCCGAAGGTCATTGGCCACAACGAACCCGTCTTGGCCCAGTTCACCACCGAGTCGTACGTCGTGGTGGCGAAGCCTTCCTTGAAAACGCCTTCTATAGCCATGTCATCCCAATACGGTGCGATCACTTGCCAAGCCGACTTCGCTCAAAAGCAGTCGGTCCGGCGTGCAGTCATTCCCAGTCAAGGGCACCTTTTTTCCACTCGTAGACGAAGCCCACGACGAGGATCGCAAGAAACAGAATCACCGCCCAGAAACCCAGCGCCCCCACGTCCTTGAGCGCCACGGCCCATGGAAAGAGAAAGGCAATTTCAAGGTCGAACAGGATGAACAGGATGGCAACGAGGTAGTAGCGTACGTCGAAGCGCATGCGCGCGTTGTCAAACGCTTCAAAGCCGCACTCGTAGGGGGAATTCTTGGCCGCGTCGGGCCGATTCGGCCCGAGCACATAGCCCAATATCTGCGGCGCAATGCCCACTGCGATCCCGACCAGGATAAACAGCAGCACCGGCAGATAGGTTTCGAGATTCATCTGGGGCTGGAAGAAGTCTGGTGCCGTCGGCGAGACTCGAACTCGCACAGCTTTCGCCACTACCCCCTCAAGATAGCGTGTCTACCAATTTCACCACGACGGCGGCTTTCTAAAGCCCGGATCGCATGAGGAACCCGCGAGGGTCATTGGCTTTCCGAACCGTCTGCGAGTTTACCCTGAAACGCCTCGACAAAGCCTCGCGGGCGCCGCCCAAACTGCCGCTTCAAAGTTGCGTGTCACTGCGCCGGCTTGGCAGCGCCAGCGCCGTCACCAAGCGGCGTCGGGGCGGCTGGCGTCGCCGATGCGGGGGCAGTGGGGGTCGGCGTTGAAGCGGCGGCCTGCGGCACCTCGGACGAAGTCGTCGAAGGGGCCGCTGGCGCTGGTGATGCCGCGGGCGCTGGCGACGCTGGTGACGCTGGTGACGCCGGTGACGCTGGGGCCGTTGGTGATGCTGCAGGCGCTGGCGATGCTGCGGGTGCAGGCAACTCGGTCGCGGCCGGCGTCGCGGGCGCGCTGCTGCTGACCGGCGCGCTCGGATCACCGGTTGGAATCTGCGGCGTGGTCGGCTGCGCCGGCGTCGTCGGGCTCACCGGCACCGTACGCTCGAGCAGGCTGCCGCCATCGCCGCCGGTCGCGCGCACGTTGCCGAAATAGGCCAGCGCCAGCGTCGCGCTGAAGAACACCAACGCCAGGATCGCCGTCGTGCGCGACAGGAAGTTGGCGCTGCCGCTGGCGCCGAACAGACTGCCGGCGCTGCCGCTGCCGAACGCCGCGCCCATGTCGGCACCCTTGCCGTGCTGGATGAGGATGAGGCCGATCATCACCAGCGCCGACAGCATCTGCGCTGCGACCAGCAGGTTGAGGACCAGGTTCGTGGTATTCATGCAATCACTCCGGATTCTTGTTGATGGCGCTTCCGGCCGCGGCGACGATCTGCAGAAAGTCGGGCGCCTTCAGCGATGCGCCGCCGATGAGGCCGCCATCGATATCGGGCTCGGCCAACAGCTCGGCCGCATTCGCGGCATTCATGCTGCCGCCGTAAAGGACGCGCATCGATTCGGCGCGCGCGCCCGTCGCATGCTGGAGCTGGGCGCGCAGCAGCGCGTGCACCGCCTGCGCCTGGCCTGGGGTCGCCGTCTGCCCCGTGCCGATGGCCCAGACGGGTTCATAGGCAACGATGATTTCGCTCAGGCAGTGGCCGTTGACATGGACCACCGCCGCCAACTGACGCTTGACCACGGCCTCGGTCTGGCCGGCCTCGCGCTCGGACAGCGTTTCGCCGACACAGACGATCGGCGTGATGCCACCGGCCAACGCCGCAGCGGCTTTCTTCGCAACCGCTTCGTCGCTCTCGAAATGATGGTGGCGGCGTTCCGAATGGCCGACGATGACAAAGCGCACGCCGAAATCGCACAGCATCGCCACCGACTGCTCGCCGGTATAAGCGCCCTGCTTTTCACTCGAGACGTCTTGCGCCCCGATCAGGATCGGCGTGCCCGCCAACAGCTGCTCGACCTGTGCCAGATACGGCGCCGGCACGCACACAGCCACCTCGCAAGCCGACAGCTTCGCGCGATCGCCGAGCAATGCTTCGATCAGCACTGCATTGGCAACCAGGTTGCCATTCATTTTCCAGTTGCCGACAACGAGAGGGTGGCGCGCCATGACGCTTGTGTCCTTCAAGAAAAGCTCACCACTTGAGCACGATCTTGCCGATGTGCTGGTTCGATTCCATCAGCGTGTGCGCATCGGCTGCGCCAGAGGCGTCAGTCGCACTGAAAGTGGTGTGCACCACGGACCGCACGGCCCCGCTATCAAGCAACGGCCATACTTTCTCGCGCAGCGCTTTTGCGATGGCGGCCTTGAAGGCCACCGGTCGCGGTCGCAGCGTCGAGCCGGTGATGGTCAGGCGTCGGCGCAACACCTGACCAGCGTTGATTTCGCACTTGACGCCGCCCTGCACCGCAATGATCACCAGCCGGCCGTCGTCGGCCAGGCATTCGAGTTCGCGCGCCACGTAGGCACCGGCGACCATGTCGAGCACCACGTCGACACCTTTGCCGCCGGTGATGCGCTTGGCCTCGCCGGCGAAGTCGGCCTCGCGGTAGTTGATCGCGTGGTCGGCGCCAAGCCGGATGCAGGCGGCACACTTCTCGTCGCTGCCGGCGGTGACGATCACCGTGGCGCCGAAAGCCTTGCCCAGCTGGATGGCCGTGACGCCGATGCCGCTGGAGCCGCCTTGCACCAGCAACGTCTCACCGGGTTGCAAGCGGCCACGTTCAAAGACGTTGCTCCACACGGTGAAGAAGGTCTCGGGCAGCGACGCCGCATCGACATCGCTCCACCCCTGCGGCACCGGCAGGCACTGCGCCACCGGCGCCACACATTGCTCGGCGTAGCCGCCACCGGCCACCAGCGCACACACGCGGTCGCCGATGGCGATGCCTGCTGCCTTCATGGCCTGCGCATCGCCGGCAATAACTTCGCCGGCGATCTCCAGGCCCGGCAGATCGGACGCGCCGGGCGGCACTGGATAGTTGCCGGTGCGCTGCAGCACGTCGGGCCGGTTGACACCGCTGGCGGCGACGCGGATCAGCAATTCGCCGGCGCCGGCCACCGGTGCCGGACGCTCGACGCAACGCAGCACCTCGGGGGCGCCGAATGAAGAGATCTCGATGGCTTTCATGGGTTCAGCAAGGGGGTTCACGCAAACGGCGGCAGCGCTTCAAGGCAATGACAGCGATGCGCCTTTGCCATCGGCATCGGCAGCGTCAGCCTGGGACATGCGCCGCTCAACGCGATCGCCCCCTTCAACCGTTTCGATCTGCGTTGTCGGCGTCGTGGCGCGCCGCGTAATAACTGCCCGAGGAGGCGCCTGGCGCGTCGGCTGCGGCCTCCTCACGCATTGGCGCCTGGTCTTGTGGCACTGCATCGCGCCGCTCATTGCGGTCGTCATGCTGGCGCGGCGGCCGATCACCGCGTTCCTGGCGTCCGCCGCGATCACCCCGATCACCGCCTCTATCGCCGCCGCGGTCGCCTCGATCACCGCCACGGTCACCGCGGTCACCGCCTCGGTCACCCCGATCGCCGCCGCGGTCACCCCGGTCACCCAATTCACTGCGCGGCGGACGCTCCGAATATTCCATGCCCGGCGGACGCTCGGTCAAAACCTTCATCGACAGCTTGACGCGGCCGCGATCGTCGGTCTCAAGCACCTTGACCTTGACGACCTGGCCTTCGGACAAGTAGTCGGACACCCTTTCGACGCGCTCGTGCGCGATCTGGCTGATGTGCAGCAGGCCGTCCTTGCCGGGTAGCAGGTTGATCAGCGCGCCAAAATCGAGAATCTTCGTGACTGCGCCTTCGTAGACCTTGCCGATCTCCACTTCAGCGGTGATCTGCTCGATGCGCCGCTTGGCCTCGTCGGCCTTGGCCGGGTCGGTCGAGGCGATGGTGATGGTGCCGTCCTCGTTGATGTTGATCTGCGTGCCGGTTTCTTCCTGCAGTGCGCGGATGACAGCGCCGCCCTTGCCGATCACGTCGCGAATTTTCTCGGAATTGATCTTCAGGGTGGTCAGGCGCGGCGCGAACTCCGAAATATCGGCCTTGGCCTCGCCCATCGCATCCTGCATCTTGGCCAGGATGTGCATGCGCGCTTCCTTGGCTTGCGCCAGGGCCACCTGCATGATCTCCTTGGTGATGCCCTGGATCTTGATGTCCATCTGCAGCGCCGTGATGCCGTTGGTGGTGCCGGCCACCTTGAAATCCATATCGCCCAGATGATCCTCGTCGCCCAGAATGTCGGTGAGCACCGCAAAGCGATTGCCGTCCTTGATCAGGCCCATGGCGATGCCGGCGACATGCGCCTTCATCGGCACGCCGGCGTCCATCATCGACAGGCAACCGCCGCAGACCGAGGCCATGGAAGACGAGCCGTTGGATTCCGTGATCTCCGAGACGACGCGGATGGTGTAGGGAAACTCTTCCTTGCTCGGCAGGCAGGCCGCCAGTGCGCGCTTGGCCAGGCGTCCGTGGCCGATCTCGCGGCGTTTGGTCGAACCCATGCGGCCGACCTCGCCGGTGGCAAAGGGCGGCATGTTGTAGTGGAACAGGAAGCGGTCTTCGTATTCGCCCATCAACGCATCGATGCGCTGCGCGTCGCGTTCGGTGCCGAGGGTGGTAACCACCAGTGCCTGCGTCTCACCGCGCGTGAAAAGCGCCGAGCCGTGGGTGCGCGGCAGCACCGAGTGGCGGATTTCGATGGGTCGCACGGTGCGCGTGTCGCGCCCGTCGATGCGCGGCTCGCCTTCGAGAATCTGGCTGCGCACGATCTTCGCTTCGATCTCGAACAGCAGGTCGTTGACCTTGGCCGCGTCGAACGGCTCGCCGCCATCCTTGAGCGCCGCCATCACGCCGGCGTTGGCTTCACGCAGAGCCTGCGTACGCGCCTGCTTGCTGCGAATCTGATAGACCGCGCGCAGTTTCTCTTCGGCCAGGCCGCGGACTTTGGCGATGAAGCCTTCATCCTTGTCGGCCGGCTTCCAATCCCACACCGGCTTGCCGGCATCGCGCACCAGTTCGTGAATGGCAGTGATGGCGATGTTGGCTTGCTCGTGGCCGAACACGACGCCGCCGAGCATCACTTCTTCCGACAGTTGCCGCGCCTCGGATTCGACCATCAGCACGGCCGCTTCGGTGCCGGAAACGATCAGGTCCATCTGCGAATCGCGACGCGCCGTCTGGCCAGGATTGAGCACGTACTCGCCGTTGATGTAGCCGACCCGAGCGGCACCTATCGGGCCATCGAACGGAATGCCCGAGATCGAAAGCGCCGCACTGACGCCGATCATGGCGGCGATATCGGCATCGACTTCCGGATTGAGCGACAGGGTATGGATGACCACATGCACTTCGTTCAGGAAGCCTTCGGGGAACAGCGGCCGGATCGGCCGGTCGATCAGCCGGCTGGTCAGCGTTTCATGCTCGCTCGGCTTGGCTTCGCGCTTGAAGAAGCTGCCGG
>JBDSYU010000003.1:0-9130 GCA_039925525.1 Variovorax sp. | reverse complement strand
GGCCGCGCTGCCGGCGGCGTCGGCAGCGGCGGCGCGCGCTTCGGCCAGCCCGGCGCGCGCCTGCGCGACATCGGCTTGCACCGATTCGCTCGAGAACGTCGCCAGCACCTGACCCTTCTTCACCACGTCGCCCACGTTGACGCGCACGTCGGCCAGGCGCAGGCCGGTCGATTCCGAACCGATGCTCGCTTCCTGCCAGGCCGCGATGTTGCCGTTGGCTGCGAGCGTGATGGTCAGTTCGCGTTGCTCGGGCCGCGCGACGCTCACGGTCAGTGCCGGGCGCGCGGGCGCCGCGGCGCGAGGCGTGTCTTTCTCATGGGGCTGCTGCGACCACCAGAAATAGCCGGCGCCCAGCAACACGGCGATCACGATGATGACCAGGACCATGGTCAGCGCGCGCCCAGTCGAGTGTCGCGTCATGGTGTGATTGACGCCGTCGCCTGCGCCGCCTCGCTGTCTGGCCGGGCCCAGCCACCACCCATGGCGCGGTACAGGGCGATCCACGCTTCTGCGCGCTCCCGTTCGAGACTGACCTGTGCCGTCTGCGCAACGAACACCAAGCGCCGCGCGCTCTCCAGGTCGAACAGGTTGGCCAGTCCGCTGTCGTAGCGCGCTTGTGCAGCGCGCAATGCCACTTCGAAATTGTCGACGCTGCTGCGCGCGTCGCCTGACCGCGCGTCGCTGCTTTGGAGGTTGATCAAAGCCTGCTCGACCTCGCTCACCGCCTGGCGCACATTGGCGCGGTACAGCGCGGCCGCCTCGTCGTAGCGCGCCCGGGCAGCTTCGATGTTGCCGGTGATGCTGCCGTAATTGAGCAGCGGCAGCGTCAACGCCAGGGGGCCGATGCTCCAGGTGTCGAACGACGATCGGAAACCCGATGTGCGCAGTTGCAACGCGCTGATCGATCCGCTGAGCGCCAGGCGCGGGTAGCGCTCAGCCTCGGCCGCCCCGACCGCGGCGCTGGCGGCGGCGACTTCGAGCTCGGCGGCGAACACGTCTGGGCGCTGCGCCAGCGCGCCGGCCGGTACCTCTGACACGCTGCCGATCGTCGTCATTGCGAGCGGCGCAGTCGCTGGAGGCGCCGCATCGAGCCGTTGGCCCAGCGCGCCGGCATTGATGCCAGTGAGCGCCACCAGGGCGTTGCGCAGCAACGCACATTGCCCGCGCTGTTGCGTCAAGCGCGCCGATGCGTCGGCGGCGCCGGCACGCACCAGCGCTGTGTCTGCCGGCGCCGTAAAACCAGCGCGCATCGACAACTCCGACAGGCGCAGCGTCTCGGCACGCGAGTTGGAGTCGGATGCGACCACGCCCGTTTGCCGCTGGCAGGCGCGTTCGTCGACATACGTGGTCGCCGTTTCTGCCGCCACCGAAACCCGCGCTTGGTGCCAGCGCGCGTCGGCGCCAACCAGGCGCAACGCGGCGGCATCACGGTTCGATCGCAAGCGCCCGAACAAGTCGATTTCCCAGCGTGTTTGCAGGCCGGCCTGCCAGGTCGTCACCGGCGCGCTGGAAGCTCCTGCCGTCGCGCCGTTTTCTGTGACAGTAGCTGCCGAAGCGCCGGTACTTGCGGAAGTCGCGGTTGGCGCCGACGCCGTTGCCACGCCGCCGCCGCTGCGCCCAACCGAGCCGACCCCATCCAGGGTCGGCAGCAGCGCGGCACCGGCGGCAGCGCGCGCCGATCGCGCCTCCGCGATGCGCGCCGCCGCGCTGGCCACGTTCGGGCTTTGCGCCTGCGCGGCTTCGATCAGGTCGACCAAAAGCGGATCGCCCTGACGTGCCCACCACCCGGCCAGCGCCGTCGATGAACCGTCATGGGGCAGTTGCATGCCGTGCGGCAGCGACGCGTGCCAGGCGGCCGGTGCAGCGCTCGGCACCTGTGCCGGCGGGCGCATGCTGGCGCAGGCAGACGACAGCGCCGCCAGTGCCGCGCAAACCGGCCCTCGCCATACCTGGAACGTGCAGCGCACGTCCAGCGAAGGGCGGTCAACCGCCGACAGGGTCCCCATTGGGTGCACCGGGACTGGAAGATTTGGCAAGGCTCGAGAGGTCAATGATTCAGGCTGCTGATTTTCGCAACCGGGCAGCATAGCAAGACGCACCCGTTGCGTCGCTCCTGCTGCATCCAATGCCTTTGAGCGTCGGCGCTATGCTTGTTCCTGCCAACTCTGCCCCATCGCGGCCCCGGCCGTTTACCTCAAGGAAAAAAGCCATGTCCCTCTCGATGTACGACGCGTCCGCCACCGTGTTTTCGCACAATCTCGGTCAGCTCTCGCACTTCCTGGCCAAAGGGTCGGCGCATGCGACCGAGCACAAACTCGTCGCCGCGAAGCTGCTGGAGGCCAAGCTGGCCAGCGACATGTTCCCGTTGACGCGTCAAGTGCAAATCGCCTGCGATACGGCCAAGCTCGCGGTCGCCCGCCTGACCATGGCGGAGGCGCCCAGCGATCCGGACACCGAAACCACCTTCGACCAACTACAGGCACGCATCTCGAAGACGCAGGCTTTGGTACAGAGCGTCGATCGAGCGGCCTTCGAAGGCAGCGAAGAGCGCAACGTGACGCTCAAGCTGGCGAGCGGCGACATGCAGTTTTCGGGCCAGGCCTATCTGCTGCATTTCGCGTTGCCGAATTTCTTTTTTCACCTGACCACGGCTTATGCGATCCTGCGCCACAACGGCGTCGCCCTGGTTAAAGCAGATTTCATCGGGCGTAAGCCGTGACCGTTGCATCGATGGCCGCACGCGTGCGTGCCGTGCACATCAGGGATTTGATCCCAGGAGAACCTTATGCCCACACGTGACATTTTCATTGTCGGCAGCGCCCGCACTGCCATCGGCAGCTTCGGCGGCGCGCTCAAAGACGTGCCCAATACCCAGCTTGCCACCACCGTCGTGCGTGCGGCGATCGAGCGTAGCGGTATTGCGCCCGATGCGATCGGCCATGTGGTGATGGGCAACGTCATCCCGACCGACGTGCGCGATGCCTATCTGGGCCGCGTCGCCGCCATCGACGCCGGCTGTCCGTTCGAAACGCCGGCCTTCAACGTCAATCGGTTGTGCGGCTCGGGCCTGCAGGCCATCGTCTCGGCGGCGCAGGCGATCATGCTCGGCGACTGCGACATCGCTATCGGCGCCGGGTCCGAATCGATGAGCCGCGGCCCGTACTTCGACACTTCGGCACGTTATGGCGCGCGGATGGGCAATGCGACGCTGGTCGACTACATGATCGGCATCCTGCACGACCCATGGGAGGGCGCGAAGATGCACATGTGCATCACGGCCGAGAACGTGGCGGCGCGGCACGGCATCACGCGCGAGCAGCAGGACGCGCTCGCTGCCGAAAGCCATCGGCGGGCGGCAAGCGCGATCGCCGCGGGTCGCTTCAAGGAGCAGATCGTTCCGGTCGAGATCAAGACCCGCAAGGGCACCACCGTTTTCGACACCGACGAGCATGTGCGCGCCGACACCACCGTGGAAACGCTGGCCAAGATGAAGCCAGCGTTCAAGAAGGAAGACGGCACCGTCACCGCCGGCAACGCCTCCGGCATCAACGATGGCGCGGGGGCAGTGGTGTTGGCCGAAGGCACACGTGTGAAAGCGCTCGGCCTGACGCCGATGGCCCGCCTGGTCGGCTATGCGCATGCCGGTGTCGAGCCAGCGTACATGGGTATTGGGCCCGTGCCGGCGACGCGCAAGGTGCTTGAGCGCACGGGTATCAAGATCGGGCAGCTCGATGTGATCGAATCCAACGAGGCCTTCGCGGCGCAGGCCTGCGCGGTCATCAAGGAGCTCGATTTCGATCCCGCCAAGGTCAATCCCAACGGCTCGGGCATTTCGCTCGGCCATCCGGTGGGTGCCACCGGGGCCATCATCACGATCAAGGCCATTGCCGAGTTGCAGCGTGTGCAGGGGCGCTATGCGCTGGTGACGATGTGCATCGGAGGGGGGCAGGGAATTGCGGCGATCTTCGAACGGGTGTAAGTCGGACTTCCGAACGCGGACCTGGGGAAACTCGGACTACCGAACGCAGAGGGCGCAGAGGTTTCGCAGAGGGCGCAGAGTAATACCAAAAATTTTCTTCGGTCTTTTCTGCGCCCTTGTATGTTTCGGTTTTGACTTTCCCCGTATTCTTTTTCAAAGTCAGTAGCGGGCGGTGGGTATGTGGGCAAGCCTTGGCTTGTCCACATATCCACGGTCCACATTGCCGGTTTGGCGTGCTAGCTCGTTGCGCCCTGGGGCTACCCAAGCCCGTCGCAGAGCAGGTAGCGGCGCGCCAATTTTGTTGATAACCCGAACGGTTGCTTGGGGCGGCTTGACCGACCCCGCATTTTGCAAGGATGGGTATGGACATGACGATAGGTACAGAGATGACAGCACACAGAAAGGTTTACGTGGGCATCGATGTGTCCAAGGCTCGCCTGGACATCGCCATCGATGGCACCAGTGAGCACTGGAGCATTGCCAATGAGGAGTCGGCCATCGGCGCATTGATCAAGCGCCTGGGCGAGTTGGGTGAGTGCCACGTCGTAATGGAGGCAACCGGCGGCCTGGAGAGGCTGGCGGCCACATCGCTGATGGCGGCTGGCCTGGCCGTGTCGGTGGTCAATCCGCGCCATGTGCGCGACTTCGCACGCGCCACCGGTGTCTTGGCCAAGACCGATCGCCTCGATGCCTTCACGCTGGCTGCGTTTGCCAGGCGGGTCACCCCGCCGGTGCGCGCGCTCAAGGATGAGGCCTGCCGCGCCTTCGAGGCGCTGCTGGCACGCCGGCGCCAGTTGGTGGAGATGCGAGTGCAGGAAAAGCTTCGCCTGCACGGCGCAGCTGCCAACGTCAAGCGCGACATCAGCGCGCACATCAAGTGGCTGGACAAGCGCATCGATGACGCCGAGGACGAACTGGGCAAGCAACTGGCTGCGAGCGAGGCCTGGCGCGAGAAGGACCAGTTGCTCCAAAGCATTCCGGGGGTGGGCAAGCTGACCAGCCAGACGATGCTGGTGCGAATGCCCGAGCTCGGCCGGATCAATGGCAAGGAGATCGCAGCTCTGGCGGGCACGGCGCCGATGGCGCGTGACAGCGGCAAGCACCGCGGGCAGCGCTTCATCACTGGTGGACGCGCCGATGTGCGAGCCGCCTTATACATGTCAGCACTGAGTGCGCTGCGCTTTAACGCCCAGATCAAGGAGTTCGCCAAGCGCCTGAAGGGCGCGGGTAAGCCGCACAAGGTCGTCATGGTCGCGTGCATGCGCAAGCTGCTCACGATCATGAATTCGATGATCAAGTCCAACCAGCGTTGGGGCGAAAACATGGCTCAGAGTGCTTGACTTTCAACACGGTTGCTCTGCGAAATCTTGGTGCTTCTTCCGCGTTCGGGCGTCCGCTGGCGATCCGGAACTAGGTGCGCAGGCCGAGTTTCTCGATCGATGCCAGCGTGTCCGTCAACTGAGATTGCGTGAACGGCTTGTCGAGCCATACCGCGTCTGCTGGCAGTTGCGCGGGTCGTTCGTAGCCGCTGACGAAGATCGCATGTACGCGGTGTTGTGAGCGCAACAGTTCCACGAGGTCGATGCCCGACAACGCGGGCAATCGCACGTCGGTGATCACGACGTCGAATACGCCGTCCAGATAGCGGTCGCGCGCGACTTCGGCGCTATCTACGGCGGTGGCCCAATGACCGAGCTGACGCAGCAGCTCCAACATATCTGCTCGTTCCGCGGGATCGTCCTCAACCAACAGAATGCGCAACGACGACTGGCTGGACGCGCTGTCCCCTCGCGCGGCACTGATCTCGGCTTGCGGTTGTTTCGGGACAGGCATTGAAGTGTTTGAGTACCGATGCGCAACATTTAGCGAGCAACCGACGAGGCCTGGCGGGAGCATCGTCCCGAGAATCTGTAGGAAACCGCCTGGGCCAGCGCCATCATAAATGCAGCGCACGGGCGACGGCTGTACCGACCCTGAGGCCGGCGCCGATCGCCTGAAGCGTTCAACTGGCCGCCGAATACACTTGGAACCCCGGTGCAAGTGGAACGGCGTTTTGCGCCACCCTGGCATCGTTCAAACCAACCCAAACAGCTGACATGAAAATTCTGATCGCCGGCGGCGGCATCGGCGGCCTGACCTGTGCGGCCTCGTTGCTGCAAGATGGCTTCGACGCCGAGGTTTTCGAGCAGGCCACGCAATTGGGTGAAGTCGGTGCAGGCATCCAGATCAGCGCCAATGCGTCGCGGGTGTACCGCAGCATCGGTGTGCTCGATCGAGTGGTCGAGGCCGGTGCATCACCCGATGGGTATCGCTTTCGCATGTTCGACAACGGCGAAGTGCTGCAGACGATTCCGCTCGGCCAGACCTATATCGACAACCATGGGGTGCCGTACACGACGATTCATCGCGCCGATCTGCTCGACATTCTTGTGAAGCGGGTGCGTGAGCTTTCGCCCGATTGCATTCACCTGGGCAAGCGGCTCGTCCATTTCGTCGAAACGAACGACGGGGTGACGCTGCATTTCGAAGATGGCAGCAGCGCCACCGGCGACGTCCTCGTCGGCGCCGATGGCATCAAGTCGAAGGTGCGCGGCCAAGTGCTGGGCGTGACGCCGGCCACCTACATGGGAGACGCCTCGTGGCGGGTGATCGTGCCAATGGCTTCGCTGCCGCAGGAACATCGATCGAATACGGTCGACATCTGGGTCGGCCCCGGTCGTCATTCGGTCACCTATCCGCTGCGCGGCGGCAAGCTGCTCAACATGGCGGCTTGCGTCGAGTACGACCAATGGGAAGACGAATCCTGGGTCACGCCCAAGCCCTGGACCGATCTGTTCAATGACTTCAAGGACTGGCACCCGACCATCCGCGCCGTCATCGATGCGGCCGACCGTGACGAGTGCTATCGCTGGGCGATGCTCAATCGTCCGCCAGTCGACAACTGGAGCACCGAGCGCGTCACCTTGATCGGCGACGCCGCCCACCCGACCTTGCCTTACATGGCGCAGGGCGCTGCGATGGCGGTGGAGGACGCGGCCGTGATGGCGCGCGCGCTGCGCGAGCGAACGACCGTGCCCGAGGCGGTGCGCAGCTACCAGGCGAGCCGCATCGGACGCACCACCCGCATCGTCAATGAATCGAGCGCCAATCGCGAGCTGTTTCACATCGGCGATCGCGAGGCCCTGAAGAACGCCTTCGGCAAACGCGACATGAACCGCGAGCGCAATGCCTGGCTGTTCAGCTATGACCCGATGACCGAACCGTTGGCCTGATTGGCCATCGGCGCCTCGCACTTTTTTAATCAAGGAGACCCTCGATGCAACGCAATCTTTCGCAGGCCATGGCGGTGTGGGGCACAAGCCTCGCCGCCGTTTTTTCAATCATGTCAGCGCCGGCGTTGGCCCAGGCACCGGCCTATCCGCAACAAACCATCAAGCTGATCGTGCCGTTCACGCCGGGCACCGGCATGGACACCATCGCCCGCGCCGTGTCGCCCAAGCTCAGCGAACGACTGGGCCAGCCGGTGATCGTGCAAAACGCGCCCGGCGCCAGCGGCAACATCGGCACCGACATGGTGGCCAAGGCCAAGCCCGATGGCTACACGGTGCTGGTCGGCGCCAACACGATGCTCATCGCCTCGCAGCTCTACAAGACCACGCCGTTCGATCCGCTCAAGGATTTTTCGTCGGTGGCGCTGGCCGCTCGCGGTACCTTGATGCTGGTGGCGAACCCCAAGTCCGGCATCAAGACGCTGCCGGACCTGATTGCCGCAGCCAAAGCCAATCCCGGCGCCATCAACTACGGCTCGCCGGGCGTGGGTACGCCACATCACATGGCGATGGAGTTGCTCAAGACCCAGGAAGACATCTCGCTGCTGCACGTGCCCTACAAGGGCAGCGCCGGCTACACCACCGACCTGCTGGGCGGCCAGATCAGCGTTGGTTTCCTGCCGGTCCACGTTGCGCAAAGTTTCGTCGCTGCCGGCAAGCTGAACGCACTGGCTGTCGGCAGCGCCAAGCGCAACCCGGTCGCGCCCGACGTGCCGACCATCAGCGAGGCCGGCGGCAAGCCCATGGACGTCGACATGTGGTACGCCTTTCTCACGCCGGCCAATACGCCCGAGCCGATCGTCAAGCGCCTGAACACCGAGATCGACGCCATCATGAATCTGCCGGAGATTCGCGAAGTGCTCGGTAAGGCGGGGCTGGTTTCCGACCCGTCATCGCCGCAGGAATTGACGAAACTGATGGCCAGCGACTACCCGCGCTGGGGCAATGTAATTCGTAAGAACAACATCACGGCGGAGTAGCGCGACGGGCACAAGCCGCGCCGCTCGCTCATAGAACCGCGCGCAGGGCGGTCTTCGTGTGTCGGCCCCCCAAAGAACTCAAGTCAGTCCGTACATTGGCGACATGAGCTCAACCCCCATTCATTCGGTGTCACCCGGCGCGGCTTGGGCTCCAGGTTCACGTCCTGCCATGTCGTCGCGGCAGACGTTGCATGCCACCTGACCGCGACAGCTGGACGAGAGGTGATCGCGGCGCGCTCGGCCTCCGTCATCGCCACGCTCAGGGCCGCCGAGTGGCCGCTTCCCGCATTCGTTACATAAAACGACTGGCAGCATGCGAGCTACAGCTTAAATAACGAATCAGCTAGCGCCGACAATGGTTTTGGTGGTGGGCCCTGAGTGACTCGAACACTCGACCTACGGATTAAGAGTCTAGATCGTTGTGAAGGTCAGCAGGAACCAGAACACTGGAATATAACGCCCGTGCGGTCATTCCGGTTAGTGACTGCTCTTATTTGCACTAGATTCTTCCCGTTATTTGCGTCACAGTGTCCCGCCAGTGTCCCAAGCGATCGATCTTGATCTGGTTGCCTGAAGAATTTTCTGCGTTTCGATTTTGGCCGACTAACCACGTTTCTCAGTACACGAAAAACAGCTTTGCTAGTTGGTTCGGGTCCGTGTGTCGCATGGCGCGAGCTTTGAAGTCGTCTTCGCTTTCGTTATCCAGGCGGTCCCATGTCTGGTCGCCAGACTGAAGTCGCCGGCAAGCGTTGTCGCCGTTCTTTTGCGCTAAGCTGCAGACGTAAATGGCTGTCGGTTCTGGTGTTGCCGCGAGCATTTTCGCTTCGAGCTTTGAAACCCTG
>JBDSYU010000002.1:0-35890 GCA_039925525.1 Variovorax sp. | reverse complement strand
ATCCTGGTTCAGTCGGGAACGCTGAAGACCGGCGATGTGTGCTGGCAGGCCAGACCTATGGCCGCGTGCGCGCCATGCTGGACGAAAACGGCAAGACCATCAAGACCGCTGGTCCGTCGATCCCGGTTGAGATACAGGGCCTGACCGAGGTGCCGCAAGCCGGCGACAGCTTCATGGTGATGACCGACGAGCGCCGGGTGCGCGAGATCGCGACCTACCGGGCCGGCAAGTTCCGCAACACCAAGCTGGCCAGGCTGCAGGCGGCCAAGATGGAGAACGTGTTCGCCGACATCAACGCTGGAGAAGTACAGGTACTGCCGATCATCATCAAGGGGGATGTGCAGGGGTCGCAAGAAGCGTTGGCGCAGTCGCTGGTCAAACTCTCGACCGAAGAAGTCAAGGTGCAGGTGGTGTACGCCGGAGTCGGCGGCATCAGCGAAAGCGACATCAACCTGGCCATCGCTTCCAAGGCCCACGTGATCGGGTTCAACGTGCGCGCCGACTCCGGTGCGCGCAAACTGGCCGAGAACAACGGTGTTGAGCTCAACTACTACAGCATCATCTACGAGGCCGTTGATCAGTTGAAGATCGCGATGACCGGCATGCTGGCGCCCGAACAGAGGGAAGAAGCGATCGGCACGGCCGAAATCCGCACGGTGTTTGTGGCCTCCAAGATCGGCACGGTGGCGGGTTCGTACATCACCTCGGGCCAGGTCACGCGCAATTGCCGCTTCCGCCTGCTGCGCGACAACACGGTTATTTATACCGGCGATGTCGAATCGGTCAAACGCATGAAGGACGACGTTCGCGAGGTCAAGGAAGGCTTCGAGTGCGGTATCAAGCTGAAGAACTACAACGACATCAAAGAGGGCGACCAGCTCGAGTTCTTCGAGATCAAGGAGATTGCGCGGAGTCTTTGACCACCCCCAGTCTTCGCGCACTTCGTGTCGCTTCGCCGACCCCCTTGGAGGGGGCAACACCAGCGGCCCGGCAAAGCCGGTTCCGCGATGTTTCACGAAGGCGCCGCAAATCCGTGTGCGTTCATGCAATGCCTAAGCGAAAAACCGCCACTCCCAATCGAGCTTTCAAGATCGCCGATCAGATCCAGCGTGATCTGACGGAGTTGATTGCGCGCGAATTGAAGGATCCGCGGGTCGGTATGGTGACGCTGCAGGGGGTAGAGGTGACACCCGACTATGCGCATGCCAAGGTGTTTTTCAGCGTGCTTGATGGCGATGCGAAGGTGACTGGGGATGCGCTCAATCAGGCCGCCGGATTCCTGCGCAATGGCTTGTTCAAGCGGCTGTCGATTCACACCGTACCGACCTTGCACTTCGTCTTCGATCGCACGCCGGAGCGCGCCGCCGACATGAATGCGCTGATCGCGCAGGCTGTCGCTTCACGTTCAAAAGAGGAGTGATCTTGCTGACGCCGCGCACCAGGGTGCAACGGCGCCCTGTGCACGGGGTGTTGTTGCTCGACAAACCGCTGGGCGTGTCCAGCAACCAGGCTTTGCAAAGAGCCAAGTGGCTGCTGCGTGCCGAGAAGGCAGGGCACACCGGCACGCTCGATCCCTTGGCGACCGGCGTCTTGCCGCTGTGCTTTGGCGCTGCGACCAAGTTCAGCCAGCTGCAGTTGGAGGCCGACAAGTCGTACCTGGCCACGGCCCGACTGGGCGTGCGCACATCGACCGGCGATGCCGAGGGCGAAGTCATCGCCACACGTCCGGTGCAGGTGACTGCAGCCGATCTGTTGCGAGTCCAGCTGCAGTTCTTTGGATCGCAACGGCAGTTGCCACCGATGTACAGCGCGCTCAAGAAAGACGGCAAGCCCTTGTATGACTACGCGCGGCAAGGCATCGAGGTCGAGCGGGCGCTTCGCGATGTCATCGTGCACCGGCTTCAGCTTGGCCCCACTAGAGGTTCCGACGCATCGCCCCTGTCCAGCATGGACATCGTCACGACCGTAAGCAAGGGCACCTACATCCGAGCACTGGCCGAAGACATCGGCGAGGCGCTGGGCTGCGGCGCGCACCTGACGGCGCTGCGCCGAACGGCCACCGGTGGTTTCGCTGCATCTGACTGCCTGACACTCGAAGCGCTCGATGGCATGGACGAAGACCAGCGTCTCGCGCAACTGCTGCCGGTCGAAGCGCTGCTCGCCGATCACACGCGTGTCATGCTCGCCGAGCAAGATGCCGGGCGCTTTCTATCGGGCCTGCGCCGCCGCGGCGAATGGGCCGATGCCGCCGCTGTGGCGGTATTCGCACCCTCCCCCGCCGGGGGAGGGCTGGGTTGGGGGTGCGGAGGCGCCGCCATCCCCCTCCCAGCCTTCCACCGAACAGGGAAGGAGTTGCCCGTTTTCCTCGGCAGCGGTCACATCAAGGCCGGCGAACTGATCCCGGATCGGTTGCTCAGCCCCATCGAAATCCAGCAGATTGCTCTCGCGAAAACAGCCACGACCGAAACGACCCCATGAGTACCCCAAAACAAATCCGCAACATCGCCATCATTGCCCACGTCGACCATGGCAAGACGACGCTGGTCGATCAGTTGCTGCGTCAGAGCGGCACCTTCGCCGAGCACGAGAAGGTGGTCGACACCGTGATGGACAACAACGCCATCGAAAAGGAGCGCGGCATCACCATCCTGGCGAAGAACTGCGCAGTGACCTGGGAAGGCACGCACATCAACATCGTCGATACGCCCGGCCACGCCGACTTCGGCGGTGAAGTGGAGCGTGCGCTGTCGATGGTCGACGGCGTGGTGCTGCTCATCGACGCCCAGGAAGGACCGATGCCGCAGACTCGCTTCGTCACCAAGAAAGCATTGGCGCTGGGCCTGAAGCCGATCCTGGTGGTGAATAAGGTCGACAAGCCCGGCTCGCGTCCGAGCCACGTTGTCGACGCCGCGTTCGACTTGATGGACAAGCTCGGCGCCACCGACGAGCAGCTTGATTTTCCCGTGGTCTATGCCTCAGGCATCAACGGTTGGTCATCGCTCGAAGAAGGGGGGCAGGGTGAGCAGTGGGGTCCCGACATGTCGCCACTGTTCAAGACCATCCTCGCGCATGTGCCGGCGCACGAGGGCGATCCGGCGGCGCCGCTGCAGCTGCAGATCTCGGCCATCGACTTTTCGACCTTTGTCGGGCGCATCGGCGTCGGGCGCATCAACGCCGGCACCGTGCGACCGATGATGGACGTGGTGGTGATGGAGGGGCCCGACGGCAAGACCATCAAGGGCCGCATCAATCAGGTGCTGACCTTCCAGGGATTGGAGCGGGTGCAAACGACCGAGGCCGGACCCGGCGAGATCGTTCTCATCAACGGCATCACCGATATCGGCATCGGCGTCACTGTGACAGACCCTCTCAATCCGGCGCCGCTGCCGATGCTCAAGGTCGACGAGCCGACGCTCACCATGAACTTCTGCGTCAACACCAGTCCGTTGGCGGGCCGCGAAGGCAAGTATGTGACCAGCCGGCAGATCTGGGACCGGCTGCAACGCGAGCTGCAGCACAACGTGGCGTTGCGTGTGAAGGAAACCGGCGAAGAGGGTATCTTCGAAGTGATGGGGCGCGGCGAGCTGCACCTGACGATCCTGCTGGAAAACATGCGACGTGAAGGCTACGAGCTGGCGGTGTCGAAGCCGCGGGTCGTATTCCGTGAAGTCGAGGGCGTGCGCCACGAACCGATCGAGATGGTGACCGTCGATGTCGAAGACCAGCACCAGGGCGGCGTCATGCAGGCGCTCGGTGAACGCAAGGGGGAACTGGTGGGCATGGAGCCAGACGGGCGTGGCCGCGTACGTCTCGAGTACCGCATTCCGGCGCGCGGGCTGATCGGATTCACTAACGAATTCATGAACCTGACTCGCGGCTCCGGCCTCATCAGCAATATCTTCGACAGCTACGAGCCGCACAAGGGCGAGATCGGCAGCCGCAAGAACGGCGTATTGATCTCGATGGACGACGGCGAAATTTTCACCTACGCCCTGGGCAAGCTCGACGATCGCGGGCGCATGTTCGTGCGCCCCAACGACCCGGTCTACGAGGGCATGATCGTCGGCATCCACAGCCGCGACAACGACTTGGTGGTCAATGCCACGCGCACCAAGCAACTCACAAACTTCCGTGTCTCCGGCAAGGAAGATGCGATCAAGGTCACGCCGCCGATCGACCTGACCCTGGAATACGGCGTCGAATTCATCGAGGATGATGAACTGGTCGAGATCACGCCCAAGAGCGTTCGCCTGCTCAAGCGGCACCTGAAAGAGCACGATCGCAAGCGCGCGAGCCGCGAGACTGCATAGCGCGAAGGCGGACTACCGACGCAGAGCCGGATGCGGACTCTTGGCCGCAAAGGGCGCAGAGGTGTATCAGAGGGCGCAGAAGAAAGACCAAAGATTTTTATGTCTTTTCCACCCGCTTCGAAACGTTGGTATGCCTACTGCCTTCTGCTGTCCGCTCCCGTCCCTGAGCAATTCTGATTCAGGCAATCACCAGCAAGAGGCAAGCATCCATGGCATACATCCCTTACGCACACCTTGACGGGCCAGGCCAAAAGGCGCTGGTCGAACGCATCGTCGCCGAACGTGGCAGCGTGCTGCACCTGTATCAGATGCTGTTGCACAGCCCGCCGGTGGCCGAGGGCTGGCTCGGTTTCATGACGGCCATCAGGCAAAGAAGCCTGCTATCTGGCGCGCTGCGGGAACTGGTCATCATGCGCATCGCCCTCGTCAATGGCGCTGATTACGAAGCAGAACAACATGCGCCCATCGCGTTGAAAGAGGGTCTGTCGCAAGCGCAGCTCGATGCGCTGGGCGACTGGTCGGGCGCCACGGTCTTTACGGCGCTGCAGCGCAACGTGCTGGCTCTGTCCGATGCGATGACAAAAACAGTCAAAGTGCCACGCGCGTTGGTCGATGCGGTGCAGCCGCAACTGAGCCACCAGGAGGTGGTCGAACTGGTGGCAACGATCGCCAGCTACAACATGGTGTCGCGCTTTCTCGAGGCCCTGTCGATACATTCGGACGACTCTCGCTGAACCCCCTGGAGGCACCAGGCGTCGGAGCGACGCGCGCTCGGCTTAAGGCCGTGCGATCTTCCAGTTGCCGCCGACACCATCGCCGGTGCGATCGCCAGCCTTGGTGTCCTTGGACCAGTAGTGCAGGGGCCAGCCGTTGTACGCCCATTGCTTCGTTCCGTCAGCGCGCGTAATCACGGCATAGCCGCCCATGCTCTTTGCGCTGCCTGGCGCCATGAGGGGCGGCCAGTTGGTCGCGCACGCTCCGTTGCACGCCGATGCATTGCTGCCGGCCACGTCGCGCGAAAACACATACAGCGTGTTGCCGTTAGGGCCGATCAGCACACCATCGACGGTGCGGGTCGGGGCATCGGGCATATCGGCCTTCTTCATACCGGCGCAGCCCACGGCAAGAACAGCGGATACAAGGGTGGCGGCAAGCAATTTTTTCATCGAGAGTTCTCCTGGATAACGAACGGAAGCCAGAGTCTACGCATGCGGCAGCGGACAGTTTGTAGTCATCGGTTGTGAGTTTTCATCGCTCGTTCGACTTCGCGCTTGCCTTCCCGGTCCTTGATGGTGTTGCGCTTGTCGTGTTCGGCCTTCCCCTTGGCCAAGGCGATCTCGCACTTCACCTTTCCGGCTTTCCAATGCAGATTGATCGGCACCAGCGTGTAGCCCTTTTGCTCGACCTTGCCAGTCAGCCGACGAATCTGTTCCTTGTGGAGCAACAGTTTTTTGGTGCGGGTGGCGTCCGGTGTGGTGTGGCTCGAAGTGCTGCTGATCGGATTGATCTGGCAGCCGACGATGAACATCTCGCCATTGCGAATCATCACGTAGCCGTCGGTGAGTTGTACCTTGCCGGCGCGCAGGGCCTTGACTTCCCAGCCTTCCAGCACCATTCCAGCCTCGAAGCGCTCCTCAAAAAAGTAGTTGTAGGAAGCCTTCTTGTTGTCGGCAATGCGACCCGTCGGATCTTGCTTTTTCTTGGTGGCCATGTGCGTTTAGAACTTGCGAGGCGCCTTCATACAATGAAACAAGCGTCGGCCCGGCGCCTGATTCTATGAAAACCATTCACAAATCCGTTCTACTGGCGCATAGTGCCGAGCAGATGTATGCGCTGGTGACCGATGTCGCCAGCTACCCGGCGTTCTTGCCATGGTGCGACAAAGCGCGCGTGGTCGAAACCCACGCTGACGGCGTCACCGCGGAAATCGGCCTGCGGCTTGCCGGCGTCAGACAAAGCTTTACGACGCGCAATACGCAGACGCCCCCGCGCGAAGTCCGGCTGCGACTGGTCAAGGGGCCGTTCTCGAAACTTGACGGCGTCTGGCGGTTCGCGCCCCTGGCGCAGCCCGGTGCCGCCAATGGTCGAGGCAGTGTTTCGGCTGCGGCTGACCCGTCGCCATCAACGGGAAACGTCGCGGGCGAAGGCGGCGCCTGCCGCGTCGAGCTGGACCTTAGTTACGGCTTCGACAATTTCGCCTTGTCAGCCCTGGTCGGCCCCATCTTCGACAAGATCGCGGCGAGCTTGGTCGATGCTTTCGTCAAACGTGCCGATGCGGTGTATGGCAACGCCTGAAAAGTCGTCGCTGGGCAGTGCGAAGCCTGACTTGCGCGAAGCGATCCCCGTGGCGGCGGCGCGTGTCGTCAAGGTCACGCTGGTCTACGCGTCCGGTCCGCGCGTGGTCTTCGAGGAGGAATTGCACCTGCCGCCCGGCAGCAGCGCGGCCGAGGCGTTTGCCGCCAGTCGCCTGCGGCTCGAACAACCTGACATCGACACGGAGGCGCTCGAGCCCGGGGTCTGGGGTCGGGCGGTCGAATGGCATGGTGCCTTGCAGGACGGCGATCGTCTTGAGCTATGTCGCGCCCTGGCCGTCGATCCGAAAACGGCGCGACGGGAGCGCTTCAAGCGTCAGGGTTCGCGCGCGGTCGGCTTGTTTGCACGCCCGAAGGCGATGCCTAAAGCGGATGCGTCAAGCGCCTAGAGCCGGGGCGATGCGCCGCGAAATGCGGCTGCTTTTTCGGCGTGGCGTCAACCGCAGTCACTCTGGATGACCGAGCGCAGACGCTCGCTTTCCGCTGCGCGAGTCTTGTCGTCCATGATCTCGCGCTCGCCCTTGTCGTTGAGCCGCGCCACGCGCACCCCGCTGTCGAAGGTGACCATGCCCCGGCGCGCACGCCCGCAATTCTCGCTGCGTGCCTTTGCCGTTTCCTGCTCCTTGGCCGTTTGTTCTGCCTTCTTGGCTTCTTCGGCCTTGCGAATTTTGGCTTCGAGTTCTTTGTCGACGCGCTGTGGCTTGGGTGCAGCGGTGCCCGCATTTTTCTCGTCGTCGGCGCCGGTTTTCGCACCGACTGCCGACCCGTCCGCAGCGTCAGCGCCGAGGGCCGGCGTGGTGCCGACAGATGATGCGCCGGCGCGCGCGGTCGCCGGCATGTTGCCGCGGCGCAGGATGTTCTTGTCTGGAATGCCCGACGGCGGAGGCTGATCGCTGAACACCTTCTTGCCATCGTTGCCAATCCATTGCCATTGCGCCATGGCCGCGAGCGGCATCAGTGCGAACAAGACAAGCACGACCACTTTCATGCGCAAGCTTCCGGCGTTATTCATCGGCAAAGTGTAGCTTTGCCGCTGCCGGGTTGGCTTCGCCCAGCCGCCGGGCGGCAGCCGAAAAGCGGCATTCGGTAACGCTTGCGGGTGACGCGTGCGGTCGAAGGTTGCAAGAAGGTTGCAATGGCGCCGCCACTACAATCGATTTTTTGGAGCCTTGCTCATGCGCCTTCTCGGCAAAGCGCTCACCTTCGACGACGTGTTGCTGGTGCCGGCGTACTCCCAGGTCCTGCCAAAGGACGCCTCTCTCGCCTCCCGCTTCTCGCGCAACATCTCACTCAACCTGCCATTGGTGTCCGCTGCGATGGACACGGTGACGGAAGCGCGCCTGGCGATCGCCATGGCGCAGGAGGGCGGCATCGGTGTCGTGCACAAGAACCTGACGGCGCAGCAGCAGGCTGGCGAGGTGGCCAAGGTCAAACGCTACGAATCGGGCGTCTTGCGCGATCCGGTGGTGATCACGCCGACGCATACGGTGCTGCAGGTGATGCAACTGTCAGACGAACTCGGAATCTCCGGCTTTCCGGTCATCGATGGCGGCAAAGTGGTAGGCATCGTCACGGGCCGTGATCTGCGCTTCGAAACGCGGCTTGACGTTCGGGTGAGCGAGATCATGACGCCGCGCGATCGTCTGATCACCGTACCCGACGGCACGACACCGGCAGAGGCCAAGGCGCTGCTCAACAAGTACAAGCTCGAGCGCTTGCTGGTGATCGACGATGCCTGGCGGCTCAAGGGCCTCATAACTGTCAAGGACATCACCAAACAGACCAGTTTTCCAAACGCTGCCCGCGACGGGAGCGGCCGCCTGCGCGTGGCGGCCGCGGTCGGCGTCGGTGAGGGCACGGAGGAACGGGTCGAGGCGCTGGTCAAGGCTGGCGTCGATGCGATCGTTGTCGACACCGCGCATGGTCACAGCCAGGGCGTGATCGACCGCGTGCGCTGGGTCAAGCGAAACTACCCACGCGTCGACGTGGTCGGTGGCAACATCGCCACGGGCGAGGCGGCAAAGGCCCTCGCGGAAGCCGGCGCCGATGCGGTAAAGGTCGGTATCGGCCCAGGTTCGATCTGCACCACGCGCATCGTCGCCGGCGTCGGCGTGCCGCAGATCATGGCGGTCGACGCCGTCGCCACAGCGCTCCAGGGATCGGACATTCCACTGATCGCCGACGGCGGCATCCGCTATTCAGGGGACATCGCCAAGGCCATCGCCGCCGGTGCCAGCACCGTGATGATGGGCGGCGTGTTTGCCGGCACCGAAGAGGCGCCCGGCGAGATCGTGTTGTTCCAGGGTCGCAGCTACAAAAGCTATCGCGGCATGGGTTCCATCGGCGCCATGCAACAGGGCAGCGCCGACCGTTACTTTCAGGAGGCGACCACAGGCAATCCCAATGCCGACAAGCTGGTCCCCGAAGGCATTGAGGGGCGCGTGCCTTACAAGGGTTCGTTGGTATCCATCGTCTTCCAGATGGCCGGCGGCTTGCGCGCGAGCATGGGCTACTGCGGCTGCGCGACGATCGACCAGATGAAGGCCAACGCGCAGTTTGTCGAGATCACTGCGGCTGGTGTCCGTGAGAGCCATGTGCACGACGTGCAGATCACCAAAGAGGCGCCGAACTACAGGGCCGAATAGACGCACCGTTATAATCTGGCCATAATTTTACGTCTGGCCATAAATGCATGCTCTTGCCATTCATCAAGCCAAGGATCAGCTGTCGGCGCTGGTCCACGCTGCGGAGCGCGGCGAAGAGGTCGTTTTGACACGGCATGGCAAGCGTGTGGCGCGGATTGTGGCCGAGCCCGCTGGCGCGCAGGCAAACGAATCGAGTGACGACGCGTTGCGTGCCGAAGCCATGGCGCGTCTCAATGCATTGCGATCCAAGGTCAAGCCGGGGCCTATCCTCGACTGGAAAGCGCTGCGTGATGCCGGCCGCGCGTACTGAGGCCATAACCACGGCGATCACCGTCGACGCGTCAGTAGCGGTGCCGTGGGTGGTCGCCGAGCAAAGCAATCCCGCCATCGACGCGATTTTCCAGGACGCTTACCGCCACGTATCGCGGGTCGTCGTGCCGGCGCTTTGGCTGTGGGAGTGTGCCAATGTGCTGCGCACCATGGTCAGAATTCAGCGCTTGAGCAAGACAGATGCCGAAGAAGCGCTCGACATCTTTCGCTACGTTCATCCCATACTGGATCCGCTGCCATCGGTCGATGTGCAGCAGCGTACGCTCGACCTCGCGCACCGCTACAACCTTACCTATTACGATGCCTCGTACCTGGAAACCGCAAAACGGCAAGGCTGCACATTGGCGACGCTGGATCACGATATGCGCAAAGCTGCCGGCGCTTGTGGTGTGCATTGCCTCGACCTGTAAATGCAGCACCAGAAAATCCTGATCCTCGACTTCGGCTCGCAAGTCACCCAACTCATCGCGCGACGGGTGCGCGAGGCCCATGTGTTCAGCGAGGTGCATCCCTGTGATGTGGGCGACGCGTGGATTCGCGACTACGCGGCCGACGGCACGCTCAAAGGTGTAATCCTTTCGGGCAGCCACGCGAGCGTGTATGAGGAGACCACCGACAAGGCGCCGGCCGCCGTGTTCGACCTCGGCGTGCCGGTGCTGGGCATCTGCTATGGCATGCAGACCATGGCGCACCAGCTCGGCGGCAAGGTCGAGGGCGGGCATCATCGCGAGTTCGGCTTTGCGGCGGTGCGCGCACGGGGCCACACCGAGCTGCTGCGTGACATCGCCGACTTCACCACCGCCGACGGCCACGGCATGCTCAACGTCTGGATGAGCCATGGCGACAAGGTCAGCGCGTTGCCACCCGGCTTCAAGCTGATGGCCTCGACCGAGGGCTGCCCGATTGCCGGCATGGCCGATGAGGCGCGGCATTTCTACGGCCTGCAGTTCCACCCCGAGGTCACGCACACCCAACAGGGCAAGGCAATCATCGAGCGCTTCGTGCTGGGCATCTGCGGTGCGCAACCCGATTGGGTGATGCGCGACCACGTCAGCGAAGCGGTTGCGAAGATCCGCGAGCAGGTCGGTGACGAAGAGGTGCTCCTGGGCTTGTCGGGCGGCGTCGATTCGAGCGTCGCCGCGGCGCTGATCCACCGCGCCATTGGCGATCAGCTCACCTGCGTCTTCGTCGACCACGGCCTGCTGCGCCTGAACGAGGGCGACACGGTGATGGAGATGTTCGCCCACAAGCTACACGCCAAGGTGGTGCGGGTTGATGCGAGCGATCTGTTCCTCGGCAAACTCGCCGGCGTCGCCGACCCGGAGGCCAAGCGCAAGATCATCGGCGGCGAGTTCGTCACCGTGTTCAAGCAGGAAGCGGCCAAGCTCAAGGCCGACCAGGCGCGCCATGTCGCGTGGCTGGCGCAGGGCACGATCTATCCCGACGTGATCGAATCGGGTGGCGCCATAGCGGCCAGCGGCAAGAAAAAGGCCGTCACCATCAAAAGCCACCACAACGTCGGCGGGCTGCCCGAGCAGCTCGGGCTGAAGCTGCTCGAGCCGCTGCGCGACCTCTTCAAGGATGAAGTGCGCGAACTCGGCGTCGCATTGGGCCTGCCGCACGACATGGTCTATCGCCACCCGTTCCCCGGCCCGGGGCTGGGCGTGCGCATCCTGGGCGAGGTGACAAAGGAATACGCCGATCTGTTGCGTCGCGCCGATCACATCTTCATCGAGGAGTTGCGCAAGTTCGTCGACGCGGAGACCGGCAAGAGCTGGTATGACCTCACAAGCCAGGCTTTCACCGTGTTCCTGCCGGTCAAAAGCGTCGGCGTGATGGGCGACGGTCGCACCTACGACTACGTGGTGGCACTGCGCGCCGTGCAGACCAGCGATTTCATGACCGCGGATTGGGCGGAGCTGCCTTATGCCTTGCTGAAAAAAGTATCCGGTCGCATCATCAACGAAGTGCGCGGCATCAACCGCGTGACCTATGACGTTTCGAGCAAGCCGCCGGCGACCATCGAGTGGGAGTAGCACTGCGCCGGGCGACTTTTCTGCAAGAGGAGTGGATTCGATGCGAGTTTTCGGTTTGATCGGTTTGGTGGTGGCGCTGCTGGTTGTCGCCCTGGTCGCAAAAAAGCAGTTGACGGCGGTGGTGCCGCCCGTCTTGCCAGGCGCCGCATCGCCGGCGCTCGGAAGCGGCGGCTCAGGCAAGCCGGAGACGGTACGCCAGCAGAGCCAGCAGATTCAGGATCAGTACCGGCAGGCGCTGGACTCAGCGATGAAGCCGCGTCCGCAGCCTGACGAGGCGAAATAGTCGCGGCCATCGGTGATCTGCCGGGCCGAAGAACGAGCGGGTGCTCCCGTCTGACTCGAGGGATGACGTCCTCTGCCGCCGATGGTCCGCTGACCGATGCCGGGGCCATGCGGCTGGCGTTGGCCGAAGCTTTTCGGGCAGCATCTGAGGGTGAGATACCTGTCGGCGCCGTGCTCGTCAAAGATGGCGTTGTCCTCGCGAGCGGCCGCAACGCCCCTGTCGCGCTTCACGATCCGAGTGCGCACGCCGAAATTATTGCATTGCGTGCGGGGGCGGCGACCATCGGCAATTACCGACTGGACGGTTGCACGCTGTACACAACCCTGGAACCTTGCCTCATGTGCGCCGGTGCGTTGATCAACGCACGCGTCGGCAAGCTGGTATTTGGCGCCAGCGATCCAAAGGCGGGGGCGGCCGGGTCGGTGGTCGACGTGTTTGCCAATCCTCGACTCAATCACCATGCCGAAGTCGTCGGCGGCGTTCTGGCAGACGAATGCCGCTCGGTCCTGCAAACTTTTTTCCAGGAACGGCGCAACAGCGCAAGGGCGGCGGCAACGCCATTGCGCGACGATGCCTTGCGCACACCCGTCGCCCAGTTTGCTGGATTGATCGACTCGGGATCGGCGTCGTACTGGGTCCATCGCCTGCCATTGCTTGCCGGCTGGCGCATGCATTATTTCGATGAAGGGCCGGCCGACGCGGCGCTGTGTTGCTTGGCGCTTCATGGCCCGGGCGAATGGGGCTGGGTTTTCCGCCACTTCATCGAGGCTGTGCGCGCTCACAACGCGGTAAACGGCACGGGTGCCGGCGCGGCAAGACTGTTGGTTCCTGACATGATCGGTTTTGGCCAGAGCGACAAACCCAAGCAGGCAGCAATTCACACCGTCGAATGGCATGCCGCGGTTCTGGCGCAATGGCTGGATGCATTGGCCATCGGCGCCTTTCTGGCGGTATGCACGCCTGGTGCCCGAATGATTGCCGATCGTTTGAGGCAATTGGCGCCCGGCATTTGCATTGGCTTGCTGTCGATCGACGATGTGGCTGTCGATGAGGAAGGCGATCCCCGGCAGACGACAGCCGCGCCCCACCCGGCATGGCGAGCACCCTATCCGGACCGCGGCCACCAAGCCGCTTTGCGGGCGCTGGGCAAGGGCAGGGGCGATGAGGGGCCATCGCCGGCGCGCGCACTCGCGCTGCTGCGAAGGGCAATGGGATACTTCGTCGCGTGACACAGGCAGGCAAACACATTTACGTTTATTCGCCGTCGAGCGCGGTGCGCGACAAAGCGGCGTTCAAGCGCGGCGTCGCGCGTTTGCAAAAGGTCGGGCATACCGTTGAAATAGACAGGGCGGCTCTGGCCAGCCATCAACGCTTCGCCGGAGACGATGCCACGCGCCTGGCGGCGATCGCGCGCGCCGCGGCGAGTGGTGCAGATGTCGCGCTGATCTCGCGCGGCGGCTATGGGTTGACCCGCCTGCTCGAAGGAATTCCCTACCGGAAGGTGGCCAGGGCAATCGAGCGCGGCACCGAGTTCGTCGGCTTGAGTGACTTCACGGCTTTCCAAAACGCCTTGCTGGCGAAAACCGGTGCTGTGACCTGGGCCGGACCGGCGCTTGGTGAAGATTTCGGCGCCGAACCCGAGGTCGATGGGATCATGGCCGCCTGCTTCGATGATTTCGTAAAGGGTCAAGGCGAGGGCACAGGCTGGCGCGTGCCAGCGGCCGATCGTTCGCTACTTCCGGGACGCACGATCCAGGGCGCGCGTTTGTGGGGCGGTAATCTGTGCGTCCTCACCGCCCTGCTCGGCACGCCATTTTTTCCGCAGATCGACAAGGGCGTGCTGTTCTTCGAGGATGTCAACGAGCACCCGTACCGGGTCGAGCGGATGCTTGAGCAATGGCGCCTCGCCGGCATTCTGGCGCGTCAGCGTGCCATCGTTCTCGGCCAGTTCACCGGGTGTCGCAAGGTGCCGCAAGACCGCGGTTTCTCGCTTGGCGGCGTGGTCGAGCGACTGCGCCAAAAAATCAGCACGCCGATACTGACGGGCCTGCCGTTCGGACATGTACCGACCAAGGTCATGCTGCCGGTCGGCGCGCCGGTCACTCTCACCGCTTCGGAAAAAGATTGGCTCGTATTGTGGGGACATCGCCACCGGCAAGGCGCTGCATGAGGCATGCGAAGCCGGTCGGGATTTCAGGTGTGCATGCGTTGATGGGCGCGCGGCACCATGGATGCAGGTAGCCCGCCTTTGAAAAGACGATTGATTTTTGTCATCTTCTGACGCGCTTTTTCATCGCCATCGCGCTCAGTCAAAGCAAGTACAAGATCCTGGCGCAGATACCATAGGGCTTCGAGATCGTCGGCGAAACGGATTTTGTGAATTAATCGCGCCACACTCACGCCGCCTTGCGGATGCAGCACGTCAAGCATCGCATCGCGGATGTGGGCTGTCTGGCGCGCTGGCCGACCGCGAAAAGCGGTCGCAGAGTTCCACAACAACTGCAGTAATGTGCGGGGAGAGAGCATATGAACGGTCGGTGGACGGTTGGATGGAGATCGAGCGGTCTGTAGGAGAAGCACGCTTCGATACGTCAACCTTATGCGCTTTATCGGCACTACCGCAAGCCAACAATAGTTCGCTTGCCAGTGAAAACGCCATCGCAGCTTCAAATAAATCACGCTTAGTGGCGCGCTTGAAACTTCTGGGTCGCTGCTGTGAGGTCATTGGTCTTAGGTTTTGAAATGCGGGGAGAAATATGGCGTTTTCGGACCTTCTGGCCGCGAGGAAGTGCTACAAACCATCCTGGCTCTTTGCCACTTTGTTCACTGATGTTTAAAACCGCCGTCGTCGATCGTCCTTATTCATTGAACCGGTGCGACCGCTGCGTCGCATTGGTAGCCTGAAGAGTCCTCTGTAGATGCGAACCGAACCCACCGTCGTTTTTGCCGACCTGTCGGGCAGTACTCATGTGTTCGAAGCGATCGGCAATGCGCGCGCGACCGAGACCGTAACGACTTTGGTCCAATGGGTCGGGCGGGTGTGCGAAGCCTATGGTGGCCGCGTCGTCAAAACGCTTGGCGACGGTATATTTGCCCTCTTTCCTGACGGGTCTACGGCGATCAACGCCGTGGTTCGAATTCAACGCGCCCATCAAAAGCGATTGCTTGAGTGGGCTGAGCCGATGCGCATGGAGTTGCAGATCGGCATCGCCAGCGGCTCCGTGGTTGAAGTCGGCGGCGATTGTTTCGGCGATGCCGTAAATCTAGCGTCCCGTCTCAGTCAGCTCGCCGGCCCCGGTCAGATATGGGCCACCGCATCGGTGATCGATCAGATTTGCGATGGCGAAGTGCGTCACCGCAATCTTGGGCTGATCACCATCCGTGGCAAAACCGAAACACCGATCGTGCACCGCGTTGATTGGCAAGAGGAAGCCACCTCATTTATGACGGTGCCTGCCCAACTGAACAATGCCCCAAAAGAAAAACCTCGCGGATCGGACGCTCAGATCGAGCTGGCTTGGCTCGACATCAAGTCGAGCTTCAAGCTGATCGATCTGCCGATTCAGCTCGGCCGCGTCAGCAACGCCAGTTTCGTGATCAACGATCCACGGGTGTCGCGGCTGCATGCGCGTATCGAAGCCAGGCAGGGCAGTTGCGTGCTGGTCGATACCAGCACCTACGGCACCTGGGTTCGGTTTCACGGTGCGACGGGCTTCAGCCACGAGCTGCCACTGCGTCGGGAGGAATGCGTGCTGCACGGCAGTGGTGAATTGGGCTTGGGCGCGCCTTTGAGCGACGTGACCTCGCCAACCATCTGGTTCAGCACGCAGGCGATGCCGGTTTTGGCCTGACCCGTCGCGACATCGAGCGACATTTCCGAACGTTCGTTTGGTCTGATAGTACGGATTGCCGGCGCGCTTACGCGCTGCGCACTGCTTCAGCTGAACGCTGCCGCTTGTCTTGGGCACCGACACATTTAAACGGTGGTCGCGTGCGATGAACGGGTGCGGCCCGGCGTGAGGTAAGAAGAAACCGGCGCGTGTAGCGGACCGATGACAGGCGGTCATTTGGCGATCGCATTGACCAGTCAGCCAGTCCCGGACAGCAACGATCGTGCACGCGCGACCCAAACCATCCGACAATTCAATATTTGACATAATATACATTGTATATTTCAGATACGTAGGTTGGGGCTGGGGCGTTTGGCCAGACCGCCTCGTCCCAACCATCGACGTGGGTCGGTGGTTTTCTCATCCCCTTGAAATTGACGGCGGGCGCAACCGTGAACAAAGCGCGCATTTGCTTCGTTCGCGAGCGCATCGACCGATCGCCTGCCGGACAATTTGCCTCTGAGCACGGTGACAGACGCACGAATAGGAAAGTCATGGAACGAGTCGAAGAAAATTACGGTACCTATGTGCCGGCAATGACGTTGAAGCCGCTTGAACAGGTCGTCGAAAAGCGCACGCCGCCAACGGTGGCTGCGCCTAATTTCATTAACGACGTCGCTGCCGGCCGGGTCGAGCTGCCGACCATCCCCCACATCGTGCAGCGCCTGCTGGTGGTGTTGCGCGATCCGGACTCCGACAACCGCGAGATTAGCGAGACCTTGTTGAAAGACCCGATCCTCAGCGCAAAGGTGCTGCGCTTGGCCAATTCGGCCCTGTTCGGCGGCCGGCGCTCGGTGGCCACGGTCCATGCGGCCATTGCGATTGTCGGCATGCAGGCCGTGAACCGACTGGTCATGGCCTGCGGCGTCTCTTCGGCTTTTTCCGAAGTGCCAGGCGTCGACTTGGCGAGCTTCTGGCGTGACGCATTGCGAACGGCCAAGGCAGCGCAAAGCCTGGCGCCTCATTGCGGCGCCGACCCGCACGAGGCCTACCTTTGCGGTTTGCTGCACGGCACCGGCCATCTGATTCTTTGTCAGACCTACCCGGAAATCGCCAGCTTTGTATTTGCCGGCTTCGAGCCGGTGCGCGGGGCTGAACTGGCGGCCATCGAAGTGGAATCGTTCGGCATCGACCACGCATCCGTGACAGCGCTGTGGATCGACACCATCGGCTTTCCACAGACGGTGATCGACGCCGTTCGCCAATCGCCCCGTCCCTACGCCGACTCGGACAACGCACTCGACCGCAGCTTGCGAGCCGCCTGCACGATTGCCGCGGCCATTGCCGGCGAGGTCGAAGCCGCCACGTTGTGGTCGGCGCTGCCGCCGAGTATTTGCGAGCAGTTCGGCGGTACCGCGGAAGAGCCCGGCGCGGCCTTCACAGACCTCTACCATGATTTGACGCAGGAAGAGCCGACAATGTAGTGCGCTGAGCGGCCTACCTATCTCGTTTCTCGTTTCTCGTTTCTCGTTTGCGGCGCCACGGGCTCTCGGCCACGCCCCTGCCCGCCCTGCCCGCCTCGGCGGTCCCGCTCTCGGGTATCGTCGCCGCATGCCCCCCATCCTTTCCATCTCCAGGCTCGGCAAGAAATACGCATCCGGTTTCGAAGCGCTCAAGTGCATTGATCTGGAGATCCCCCGCGGGGAGATCTTCGCGCTGTTGGGCCCCAACGGTGCCGGCAAGACGACGCTGATCAGCATTGTTTGTGGCATCGTCAACGCAACCGAAGGCAGCGTCACGGTGGCCGGTCACGACATCGTGCGCGACTTCCGCGCCGCGCGTGCCCTCATCGGCCTGGTGCCGCAGGAGCTGACCACCGACGCATTCGAAACCGTCTTCGACACCGTGTCTTTCAGCCGAGGACTCTTCGGCAAGGCGAAGAACCCGGCGCATATCGAGAAGGTGCTCAAGTCGCTGTCGCTCTGGGACAAGAAGGACAGCAGAATTCGCACCCTGTCTGGCGGCATGAAGCGGCGCCTGCTCATCGCAAAGGCGCTTTCGCACGAGCCGGAGATCCTCTTTCTCGATGAGCCCACGGCCGGCGTCGACGTGACGCTGCGGCGTGACATGTGGCAGCTCGTTCGCGGCCTGCGCGATACGGGTGTCACGGTAATCCTCACCACGCATTACATTGAAGAGGCGCAGGAAATGGCTGACCGGGTCGGCGTGATCAGCAAGGGCGAGCTGATCCTGGTCGAGGACAAGGTCGAACTGATGCGCAAGTTGGGAAAGAAGCAACTGATGCTGCAGTTGCAGGAGCCGCTGTCGGCATTGCCCGAAGGGCTGGGCAGTTTCGATTTGGCGCTGTCCGACGGTGGCCACGAACTCACCTACACCTACGACACCCAAGCTGGCCGCTTGGGCATCGCCTCGCTGCTCAGCGCGCTCGGCGAGGCCGGCGTGCGCTTCAAGGACTTGAGTACGCGGCAAAGCTCGCTCGAGGACATTTTCGTCGACCTGGTCAAGGACACTCAATGAACTGGCAAGCTGTTCGTGCCATCTATGGCTTCGAGATGGCGCGCACCCGCCGTACGCTCATGCAGAGCGTGATCGCGCAGGTGATCTCCACATCGCTGTACTTCGTGGTGTTCGGCGCGGCCATCGGTTCACGCATCCAGAACGTCGAGGGCGTCAGCTATGGCGCCTTCATCGTGCCCGGGCTCATCATGCTGTCGCTCTTGACCCAAAGTATCTCCAACGCGTCCTTCGGCATCTATTTCCCGAAGTTCACGGGCACCATCTACGAACTGCTGTCGGCGCCGATCTCTTACGTGGAAATTCTGCTCAGCTATGTCGGTGCGGCGGCGACCAAAGCCATCGTCCTGGGGCTGATCATCCTGGCCACGGCCGGACTGTTCGTGCCCCTGCAGGTGGCGCACCCGTTCTGGATGGCGCTGTTTCTGGTGCTGACGGCCGTGACCTTCAGCCTCGTCGGCTTCATCATCGGCATCTGGGCCGACGGGTTCGAGAAGCTGCAGGTCGTCCCGCTCTTGATCATCACCCCCCTCACCTTCCTCGGCGGCAGTTTCTATTCCATCGACATGCTGCCGCCGGCCTGGCAGAGCGTGGCTCTTTTCAACCCGGTGGTCTACCTGGTGAGCGGCTTTCGCTGGAGCTTTTATGACCTGTCGGACGTGAGCGTCGGCGTCAGCCTCGGCATGACGCTGGTATTTCTGGGGCTGGCCCTGGCGACGCTGGCTTGGATTTTCAAGACCGGCTACCGGCTGAAGGCCTGAGCGTTTGCCTGCGAATACGACATCGATTTCCAACGCACTGGTGGTCGGCGCGGGCATCGCCGGGTGTTCTGCGGCCATCTCGCTGGCGCGCCTCGGCGTGGAGGTGACGCTGATCGAGAAGGAAGCGCGCTGGCGCTTTCAGAGTTCGGGCATCTTCGTCTACAGCAACGGACTGGCATCGATGGATCGGCTCGGCGTTCTGGCTGAAATGGTGCAGGCCGGCTTCGCCATCGAAGACGGCAGGAACATCTACCTCGATCAGGACGGCGCGCCAATCGTCGACGTCTTTTATCCGCAGCCCAAGGCGAGGTCGGCAATTGCAATACCACCGATCCTGGGCATCAAACGCGCTGAAATGCACCGCGTGCTGGCGGCGCGGCTGGCTCAACTCGATGTGCCGATCCAGTTGGCGACGACGGTCGGAAAGCTCGATGTCACGGCATCGCCCGAGGCGGCCAAGGTCACCTTGTCAGATGGCACGACACGGCATTTCGACTTGGTCCTTGGCGCTGATGGCATTCGATCGGCAACACGCGCGTTGTTGTTCGGCGAATCGGCGCCGCGCTACACCGGGCTCGGCGTGTGGCGCAGCGTGCACCCGCGGCCGCCCGACCTCGTCGCCAAGATCATGATGATGGGCGTTGGCAAGCGTCTCGGCATCATGCCGATCAGCGAAGACCGGCTGTATCTGTTCGGCACCGTGGCCGAGCCGGCTGCGGCCTGGTATCCACGCGAGCAGTGGCCGGCGATCATGCGCGCGCGCTTTGCCGAGTTCGGCTCGCCGGCGCGTAAGTTCCTGGATACGCTTTCAGCCGAGTCGGAGGTTCTGTACACCGGCGTCAGCGAAGTGGCGGCGCCCCTGCCTTGGCACGTCGGCCGCTCCCTGCTGATCGGCGATGCGGCACATGCCTCGACCCCGTTCATGGGCCAAGGCGGCGCCATGGCGGTGCAGGACGGCGTCGTCCTGGCCAACCTGCTCGAAGCGGGCGGCAACGTCGAAGACGTGCTGCGCCGCTTTGGCGAGTTGCGTTATCCCGTGTGCAAGTTCGTCCAGGACGCTTCACGCCGCATCGGCGACGCCGGGGCGCAGGAAGACCGGCAAGCCTGTCTCCGTCGCGACCTCGCGTTGCGGCAGCAGGGCCAGCAGCAGGTCGACGATTTCTACCGCGAGCTGGCGTGCCTCAGCGCCGCCGTTTGACAGCCGCCATCCTCGATTTGCCCGCGGCGCTCAGGCAGCGATCGAGGGCGAGCGTCACAATTTGCCGTCACCGAGGTAGATGAGCGGCGGAGGGGGTTTGCGCTGCGGCGGCGGCCGAGTGGGCGCTGGCGCCATGTCGGCGGGTGTGTACACAGGCGCATCCACGACCGCGGGCGCTGGTGCCGTCGAAGGCGCCTGCGGCGGCTCCGGTTGTGCAGCCGCTTGGGTCGACGTCTGAGCAGCCGTCTGGGTAGCCGTATGGGTCGACGTCTGAGCAGCCGTTTGCGTGGAGGTCTGGACGGGCGCCTGCGCAGGCACGGGCGTCGGCTTCGCAGGCGCCACTACGGCTCCCGACGCAGGCCTTCGGTCCTGCGCCAGATTGTCGAGCAATGCGATGGCGTCCGGCCGCGCGCCACGCTTGGCGAAATCAAAGGCCGACAGCCCGAGCACGTTGCGCATGGCGGTGTCGGCGCCTTCAGCCAGCAGCAACTTGACCGAATCGGTGCTGCCATACATGGCCGCCATCATCAGTGGCGTGCTGCCGTTGGGCGATTCTGCATCGATGAAAGCGTAACGATCGAGCAGGATCTTCATGATCTCGACCTGACCGCTACTGGCGGCGTAATGCAGCGGCGTCCAGCCGGGTTTGTTGACGGCTGCGTCGCGTTGCAGCAGGCGCAGCACCACGTCTTTCTGTCCCTTGATCGCCGCCATCATGAGCGGGCTTTCATCTTTTGGGTTGAGGATGTTGACGTCGGTGCGCGGTGATGCGAGCAAGGCGTCGACAACCTTTGGCGAGGGTTCGCGGATCGCCAGGATGAGAACCGGTTGACCGCTCGGGTCGCGCGCGTTCGGGTCGAACCCGCGCTTCAGCAAGTCGCGGATCTCGCCCGCGTCCTCACGCTTGATGGCCCGAAAAAAGTCATCGAAAGGATCTGCGTGGCTTGCAAATACTTGCAGGGCTAGAATAAGATAAACAACCAACTTCAAGTGTTTTATGATCATGACTGAGGCTTGAACAAGCGGTCAAAGTTGGTGCTTGTGGCCTCAGCCAAAGCTTCCACTGCAATACCGCGCAGCTCGGCAATGCAGGCGGCCACGTAGGGCACGAGCGCCGGCGTATTGGTCTTGCCGCGAAATGGCACCGGGGCCAGGTATGGGCTGTCGGTCTCGATCAGCAGGCGGTCGAGCGGTACGAACCCGGCGACAGCGCGCAGTTCGCGCGCATTCTTGAAGGTAACGATGCCGGAGAACGAGACGTAAAAGCCCAGGTCGAGCGCCGCCCTCGCCACCGCCGCGGTTTCGGTGAAGCAATGGAACACGCCGCCGGCATCGCCTTTTGCGCCTCGCTCGCCTTCTTCGGCAAGGATGGCCAGCGTGTCATCGGATGCCGCACGGGTGTGAATGACCAGGGGCTTCTGGGCTTCTCGTGCGGCGCGAATATGTATTCGAAACCGGTCACGCTGCCATTCCATATCTGCCAAAGTGCGGCCACCCTTGCGGGTTTCCATCTGGAAGTAGTCCAGCCCGGTCTCGCCGATGGCGATCACCTTGCGCTGCGCCGCACGTTCTGTGAGATCTTCGACGCTGGGCTCAGCGACATTCTCATTGTCCGGATGAACGCCGACGCTCGACCAGAAGTTGTCATGCGCCAAGGCAAGAGCGTGCACCGTGTCGAATTCCTCGAGCGTCGTGCAGATGCACAAGGCCCGATCGACTTGGGCCGTCGCCATGTCTGCTCGAATGCGCGGCAAATCGGCAACGAGTTCCGGAAATGAAAGATGGCAGTGGGAATCGGTGAACATGGCGGGTCAGCGGCCATGGGCCCGGCGAACGCGACGATGATAGGCGATGGCATCGGCCGATGCTCGCAGTACCGCAGAAACACACCGTCAGATAGTCTGCGTGGGCCGATCGGAATTGAGCGCAGCGCCCAGAAAATGCTCTATCTTCTGCTTCAGCATCCGGGACTTTTCATCACCGGGAAAGCGCACGCCGACGCCCTGTACACGGCTGCCGGTCGAGCGCTCGGGCGAAATCCAGGCGACGCGGCCGGCAACCGGATAGCGCTGCGTATCTTCGGGCAGCGTCAACAACACGTAAACGTCGTCGCCCAATTCGTAGTCGCGTTGTGTCGGCACAAAGATCCCGCCTTCGGCAAACAATGGGATATAGGCGGCATACAACGCCGATTTTTCGCGCAACGCCAGTTGCACGACGCTGGGCCGCGGCAGCGGCGCGCTGCCATCGACTGGGGTGGGTGCAGGTCTTGTAGCCATGGAGCGTGCCGGCGAGTCTATTGGAAACAGGCACTGGTGTGCTGGCGTTATGGCTCGCGGCCTGTTGGTGTGCCAGAAGCGTCACGATCCGCCCGCATTTTTCGCATTGGCGCGTTGCCCGCAGCTCCGAATTCACGCGACAGCCCACGCTCCCTGGTTGCCATGCCGGCGCCGAGGACGAGCGCGGCATCGCTCGCCAACGCTTCCAGCATCAAGCCCGCATTGAACGGATGCTCGGTTGTTTGCGCAGACGTCATCAAGGCTTTCCACCAGCGCGCCAGAACCATCGCGCTCGGCGACGCCGGCAGATCGTCGGCAGCGAAAAAACGCGGCGCCGCCCCGCTCGCACGAACGAACAGGTCGTGACACAGTTTCTGCAGCGCTTCGACGGCCCGCGCCGGCGTGCCGCCAGAGACTTCCGACATGGCCGCCACGCCATCGGCGCCGCCCCGGTGAAGGGCTTTCGGCAGCGCCGCCCAGGCTGAAGCGGGACGGCCTTCGCGCGCCAGCGCGAGCGCGTCGCCAGGCCGGCCGCCGGCGGCGAGCAGCCAGCTCTGCGCCTCGTGCGGCGCCACCTTTTCGCTGGCGAGCCAGTCCAGCGCCACATCGGCTGACGGCCACGGCAGCGCCAGGCTCATGCAACGGCTGCGGATGGTCGGCAACAACTGGCTCGCGGCATCGCTGGCCAGCACGAAGCGCAGATCGCCTGGCGGTTCCTCCAACGTTTTGAGCAAGGCGTTGGCAGTGAATACGTTCATGCGTTCGGCCGGATAGACGATCAACACCTTGCCGCGACCGCGCGCGCTCGTGCGCTGGGCGAAACCGACCGCGTCGCGCATCGCCTCGACGCGAATTTCGCGACTTGGCTTGCGCGTTTTCTCGTCGAGCGCCTGCTGGGACTTGTCATCCAGCGGCCAGCCGAACGCCTGCAAGGTGATTTCCGGCATCAGCACGCACAGGTCGGCGTGCGTTCGCACGCTGATGGCATGGCAACTGACACAGCGGCCGCAGGCGCCCTCTGGGCTGGGCTGCTCACACAGCCAAGCGCTGGCCAGCGCCAGCGCCAGTTCGTACTGGCCCAGACCCGAGGGACCGTATAGCAGCCAGGCATGGCCACGCTGTCGCAGAAGGTCCGCCAGTGCCGGCTGCAGCCATGGCGCAAGGGGGGCGTGGGTACTCATGGCGGGATGGTCGGATGCAGCCACGGCGCAAGGCAGGCGTGGGCGCTCATGCCGTGAATACCGGCCGCAGCCACCGAGCAAGCAGGTTGCCAGCGCTCATGACGGCAACAGGCCGCGCTGGCGCAGGACGGCCAGCACCTGTGCCCGGACCACGTCTGGCGCCGGCGCGGCGTCGATGCGCTCGAATCGCGGATAGGCCCGTGCGCGCTCTGCATAGGCGGCGGCGACTCGGCGGAAAAACTCCACCGGCTCGGCTTCGAACTTGTCCGGCAGGCGTGTGCCGGCCAGGCGCTGGGCTGCCGTTTCCGGCGGCAAGTCGAACCACAAGGTCAGGTCCGGCTGCAGCACGGGTGTGTCGGTCAAATGCGCTCGCCCTTGCGCCCCTTGCACCCAGCGTTCCAGCGTTGCCAGAATGTCTTTGTCGAAGCCACGACCACCGCCCTGGTAAGCAAAGGTGGCATCGGTAAAGCGATCGCACAACACCGCGGCGCCACGCGCGAGCGCTGGCACGATCACCTGCTGCACGTGTTCGCGTCGCGCAGCGAACACCAGCAGCGATTCGCTGAGCGGATCCATGGGGTGCGCCAGCAGCAGCGTGCGCAGAGCCTCGCCCAGCGGCGTGCCGCCCGGCTCGCGGGTGCGCGTGACCTCGCGGCCGGCGCCGACCAGCGCCGCTTCGATGGCATCCAGGTGGCTCGATTTTCCGGCGCCGTCAATGCCCTCAAGAGTGACGAAAAGGCCTTGACCAGACGTGGCGCTCAACGGCCGCCCCTTTGAAATTTGTTCACCGCACGATTGTGGTCTTCGAGCGATTCGCTGAACTGGCTGCTGCCGTCGCCACGAGCCACGAAGTACAGCGAGCGACTCGGAGCCGGCTGCACCGCTGCCAGCAGCGAGGCTTGGCCGGGCATGGCGATCGGCGTCGGCGGCAGGCCGCTGCGCGTGTAGGTGTTCCAGGGCGTGTCTGCCTGAAGATCGCGCCGACGCAGGTTGCCGTCGAAATCGGCGCCGAGCCCGTAGATCACGGTCGGATCGGTCTGCAGCGGCATGCCGATGCGCAGCCGGTTGTTGAACACCGATGAGATGTGCGCCCGATCGGCGGCGCGGCCGGTTTCTTTTTCGATGATGCTGGCCAGAATGAGCGCCTCCTGCGGATCTTTCAGCGGCAAGGTGCCGTCGCGCTGCGACCAGGCGGCATCGAGCTTCCGGTCCATGGCCCGCATGGCACGTTGCAACAGAGCAATGTCGCTGGAGTTTTTCGAGTAGGTGTAGGTGTCGGGAAAGAAGCGCCCCTCCGGCGAAAGGTCGGGCCGCCCAAGCCGCGTCATCAGCTGAGCGTCGTCCAATGCAGCGGCGTCCGGCTTGAGCTGGTCGGCGCTTGCCAGAGCCGCGCGCACTTGTCGAAAGTTCCAGCCCTCTACCAGCACGACGGTGCGTGTGGCTTCGGCGCCGCGCACCAGCAGCGTCAGCAAACCGACGGGCGTCACGCCACGTTCGAGTTCATAGCTGCCGGCGCGGATTTGCCGATCTTTGCGTGATAAGCGAAACCAGGCGTACAGCAGGTCGGGATTGACGTTGACGCCCGCCGCAGCGACCGCCCGCGCCACGGATCGCGGGGTGGTGCCCGCCTCGATGGACAGATCGACGTTGTCTGCCACCATTCGCAACGGCTGGTGCAGCCACCAGTACGCCGCTGCGGCGGCGCCCGCCACCATCAGCACGGCGATCAGGATCAGGCTTTGAAGCAGGTGGCGCATGCAGGGGAGGCTCGAAGAGCGCACCGGTACAACCGGGGGGCCCGGTGATCATAATTGAGCGCATGTCCCAGAATCAGACCCCTACCGCCCCGGCAGCCGATGAAGCCGCATCGCTGCGAATGGCCGACATCGGCAGCGCCTTGGCCAAACTCGACGGCGTCGTAGCCCTGCATGAACTCGGCGTCATCGCCGCCGTCGGCGCCGATGCAGCGAATTTCTTGCACGGCCAATTGACACAGGACATCGCCGGGCTCGGCAATGACCAGATGCGATTGGCGGCGCTTTGCAACGCCAAGGGTCGCATGCTGGCCAGCTTCCAGGTGCTGCGCCCGGACCCGGAGATCGTCCTGCTCCTGTGCAGCCGCGACCTGCTGGCCGCCACCTTGAAACGCCTGACGATGTTTGTGCTGCGCGCCAAGGTCAAGCTGAGCGACGCCACCGAAACGCACGCGATCTATGGCTTGGCGGGCGGCGCACTGGCAGCCAACGGCATCGACACGACGGCCCAGCCAGGTCAGTGCCTGGGCATCGATATCGGCATGGCCGACGGCGTCAGCGTCGGCGTCCTGCAGCCGGTGGGCGGCGTGGCACGAGCCCTGTGGATCGCGCCGGCAAGCCAGGCCGCGCCTGCAGGCTCGCCGCTCGACGCTGCGCTATGGCGCTGGAGCGAGGTTCAAAGTGGCATCGTCACTCTGTCTGCGCCGGTGGTGGAGGCGTTCGTGCCGCAGATGCTCAACTACGAGTCGGTGGGTGGCGTCAACTTCAAGAAAGGTTGCTATCCGGGGCAGGAAGTCGTCGCACGCAGCCAGTTTCGCGGCACACAAAAGCGCCGGACCTACCTCCTGCATTCGGATCGCACACTGGCGGTTGGAGACGACGTGTTGGGTGGCACCCGGTCCGATGCAGCCAATGAAGCCCACGAGCCCGTCGGCACGGTGGCCCAGGCAGCGCCGGCACCGGGTGGCGGCTGGGCGGCGCTGGCATCGCTGCAGATCGCAGCGGTGGACGCCGGACCGCTTCATGCCGCATCGCCCGCGGGCGCCGTGATGGCCATCGACCCCCTGCCCTACGCTCTGCTCCAGGACGTCTGAGCGCCGCATCGGTCATCAATCCAGCAGGGACTGCGCAACGTCACCCGCCTTTCAACCCCGTTTGGCTGACCCGGCCGTACAAGCCGGTATCGATCCACAACGCAAAGGAAGGCACATGCAACGCAGGAAATTTTCAACGGGCTTTTTGCTCGGCACATTGGCCACAGCGCTGGGCATGGCAACGCTGCCGGCGTGCGCGCACGTCGAGCCGCCGCCCGCTCACCCAGGCACCCGCGTCGGCGGCTTGGCCATACTGGCAATCGTCGATCGCGACAGCGGCATGGAACTGCCTGTCTATCGCCATCGTGGCGACTGGTGGGTCGCCGGCACGCCCGGCCGGCGCTATGCCATCCGGCTGCGCAACAGCAGCGGCGGGCGATTGATGGCGGTGATGTCGGTCGACGGCGTCAATGTCGTCAGCGGCGAGACCGCGGCCTTCGGTCAAACTGGCTATGTGTTCGGCGCCTCCGAGGGCAGCGACATCGCCGGCTGGCGCAAGAGCGACGCGCAGATCGCCGCCTTCGAGTTCACCTCGCTGGGCGATTCCTACGCGAACCGCACCGGCCGCCCGGCCAACGTCGGCGTCATCGGCGTGGCTCTGTTTCGCGAGCGCTGGGTGGCTCCGCCCGTGGTCCCGCCCTCAGTGCCTTTCCCGTACGGGCGCACGGAGCGTTATCGCGACAGCGAGCAACGGGCACAGGCCGGCGCGAACGAGTCGGCGTCTGCGCCAGCGAGCAAGAGCGCAGCGGCCAACGCCGAACCGTCCACAGATGCGGCGCGCGCCGATGTGCAACGGCAGGAGGCGCCGGCGCCGCGTCTGGGTACTGCCCACGGTGAGCGCGAGAGTTCCTATGTGGGACGTACGCGCTTCGAGCGAGCCCAGGCCACGCCCGACGAAGTCATCCGCATCCGCTACGACAGTCGTGAGAACCTGGTTGCGGCGGGCATCATCGCGCCGCCGCCGCCGCGCTGGCCGCGTCCGGCGACGCCCGTGCCGTTTCCGGATTCGAACGGCAGTTATGTCCCGGATCCGCCCCGCAGATATTGAAAGCAGTCTGCGCCACGCGATCCGCTACAAGGACCTTTGCATCTCCAGATGCTCGATGCCGGCCTCCGCGAACGGGTCGCCGTGGGGGGCATAGCCAAGGCGCGTGTAGAAGGCCACCGCGCTGCGCTGGGCGTGTAGTGCCACTGCGTGGTCGCCCCGCGCCTTTGCCGTTTGCTCCAGCGCGCGCAGCACCGCGGCGCCAAGGCCTGCGCCGCGCACGGCGCGATGCACGGCCATACGGCCGATGCGTGCCACGCCAGCCTGAGCCGGCAGGAGACGGCAGGTGGCAATGCTCTGCCCCAGGCGGTTGCGCGCCACCGCATGCAAGGCGGTGGCATCGGCCTCATCCCACTCCAGTTCTTTGGGAATTTGCTGTTCCTCGACGAACACTGCTTGGCGCAAGCTGCCGGCCGCTTCGCCTAGCGCGGTCCAGTCGCCGACGGTGACGTCGAACGTGGCCTCGCCCGACTCCCAGGCCGAGATCGCCGCTCGCAACGGCGCCGGAACCGCCTTCGATTTTTGTGTGGTCGGATCGGCGAAAACGTAGACCAATTTGCAGGTCACCAACCGAGTCTGCTGGCGAAAGAGCGCACCTTCAAAGCGCATCGACGTGTCGCCAACGCGGCGGCAGCCGAGCCCGACTTCGAGTTCGTCGTCCAGCCGCGCCGAACCGGCGAAATCCAGCGTCGCCTTGCGCAGGTAGATGTCACCTTGCAGCGCGTGCATGGCTTCCTCGTAGGGCAGCGCCAAAGCGCGCCAATAGGCGGCAATGGCGACATCGAAATAGGTCAGGTAGTGCGCATTGAAGACGATGCGCTGCATGTCGACTTCGGCCCAGCGCACACGCAGCCGGTGGCGCAGGCGGGGGATGAAGTCGGACGGATGCTGGAGTTGTGCTTCGATCGTCAATGGAACGTTTCCTTGAGGGTCTGCGCCGCAGTGGAGCGCGGCTGCCGCACCCGCAGAAAAATCACTGTACCCATCTTGAAGAATTCGCGCCCGACGCTCGGCGGAGTTGTTAGATTCGCCGTTGCATCCTAACTTCGGAGCCCAGCATGGCGGTGATCAACTATCTGACGCAAATCCAGTTCGAGTTCGGGGCCATCAAGCTGCTGGCTGACGAATGCGCCCGGGTCGGCATCGCGCGGCCGCTCGTCGTCACCGATGCCGGCGTACGCGCCGCCGGCTTGCTGCAACGCGCCCTTGATGCGCTCGGCGGCTTGCCGAGTGCCGTGTTCGACAAGACGCCGTCCAATCCGACCGAGGCCGCGGTGCATGCCGCTGCGGCCGTCTATCGCGCCCACGAATGCGACGGGCTGGTGGCGCTCGGCGGCGGCTCGGCCATCGACTGCGCCAAGGGCGTAGCCATCGCGGCCACGCACGAGGGGCCGTTGAAGATCTACGCCACCATCGAAGGGGGTTCCGCAAAGATCACGGAGCGCGTGGCGCCGCTCATTGCCATCCCGACCACCGCGGGCACCGGCAGCGAAGTGGCACGCGGGGCCATCGTCATCGTCGAGGACGGACGCAAGCTCGGTTTCCACAGTTGGCACCTGATGCCCAAGGCGGCCATCTGCGATCCGGAATTGACGCTGGGTCTGCCGCCCAAACTCACCGCGGCGACCGGGCTCGATGCCATCGCTCACTGCATGGAAACGTTCATGTCGGCCGCGTTCAATCCGCCAGCCGACGGCATTGCGTTGGACGGCCTGGAGCGCGCCTGGTTGCACATCGAACGCGCCACCCGCGACGGCAGCGACCGCGAGGCGCGTCTCAACCTGATGAGCGCTTCGATGCAGGGCGCCATGGCGTTCCAGAAAGGGCTGGGCTGCGTCCACTCGCTCAGTCACAGCCTCGGTGGCGCCGATCCTCGCCTGCACCATGGAACCCTCAACGCGTTGTTCCTGCCGGCGGTCGTGCGCTTCAATGCTGGTGCCGAATCGGTGCGAAAGGAGCAGCGCCTGCAGCGTATGGCGGGCGCCATGCACCTCGACCAGCCGGGGGATGTGGCGCAGGCCATCGAAGACATGAACGCCCGGCTGGGCTTGCCCAAAGGCCTCGCCGAAGTTGGTGTGACCGAAACGCTGTTCGAGAAAGTCATCGACGGCGCCATGGCCGATCATTGCCACAAGACCAATCCACGATTGGCGACGCGAGCGGACTACCGAGCGATGCTCGAAGCATCGATGTGAGCGCGGTCTCGGCCGCCGCAGCTGAGCCCGGTTAAAGAGCGCGCACCACACTCAGATCCGGCCGCGCCAGCCAGGCGGCAAACTCGTCGGCCAGGCGCTGCGACTCGCGAGCGGCACGGCTCCAGATCGCCGACCGCGCCCGAACATCGTTGCCATAGCGCAGAAAATCGTTGCGGTCGGGCAGCTTGCCGTTGGGCAGGGTGCGTACCCAGGCCGGATCGGGCGCGATGACGATCATGCGGCCAAGGAAGGCACTGGAGCGATGCCGCCACTTGAGCGCCTTGTCGAGCCAGCCAGGCACCACCGCCTGCTGGAAATGCGGATACAAGACGACGCCGTCGGCGTTGCTGTAATCCAGGTGCAGGTGGTAATCGGTGATGCCGCCGTCCCAGTAAGCGCCGGGCGGCGCGCCGGCAATGTCGTGCACCGCCTGCAGCATGAACGGGATCGAGCAGGAGGCCTGCAAGGCAGCCGCGAAGTTGGCCTCGACGAGATCGACCTGCTGCGTGCGCAGGTCTCGCGTGTGAAACGGCAGCGGCGACTGCGGCCGCGAAAACACAACGCGCTCGATCCAGTTGCCGAGAGCCCGGCGTTTGAAGCTATTGGCCGCAAACGCGCCGAGGTAGCCCGCCGGCGTGCGCCAGCGGCCGTCGCGCCTGAGCAGGTGTCGCCCGTGCGCGGTGACGATGTGCAATCGATAGCGCGGGTGATGCAGGATCTCGGCCGTACGCCCCGCGTAGAAGCGTCGCAGCTCGGCGCCGAACTGCGCGCTGACCTGCGCCGCGGGCATGCGCTTCTGCCCCGGTGGCGCCTCGAAATGCTGGTTGACGTAGCCCTCTTCGAATTGCGCCAGTGCTGCAACCGGATCATCGAGGCAGGCGTTGGCCAGCCGCCAGGCGCCGATGGAAGCGCCGACCAGATCGATGGGCTGGTTTGCGCGGGGCAACCATTGGCCAAACAGGAAGCGGTCCAGCGGTCCCAGGATAAGCCCCTTGGGACCGCCTGCTGCGCCGGGGACGGTGCGCACATGTTCGGGCACCAGCCCATGCGCCGCCAGATGCGCCCGCGCCGACGGGCCAGCGTACAGGCGCAGGGCTTTCATCGCCTGCCGTCGGGCCGCTTGGCGCCCGTTGTCAGCGCGGGCAAGGCGCCCGCGGATCGGTTCGCAACGCGGCAATGTGTCGCGCCATCACCTCAGCCGCACGCGCCGTCACGCGCTGCGCCGCATCGGCGAGGGCATCGATTCCTGCGCTCGCCGACTCGCTGGCCGACCATTGGCATGATGCCGTCGACCCTTGATCGCTGCGGCGCGCGGTCCAACTCAGCGCGGCCTCGACGCCGCGGTTTTCGATGGCGTCGAACTGGCGCAGCTGCACCGCGATGCGCCACGCCGGCTGCGCAGATTGCCGCGTGCCGCGCGTCTGGTCGACCGCGCCAAGCCGGCGCGCAATGCCGCTGGCGAGCGCGTCGCGCAGCTCGTTTTCGAACGACGACGTCCAGCGATATTGTTCAAGCACGCTGATCTCCGCGCCCGCATCGCCTTTTGCCTCGCGCACAACCAGTTGGGGCCTGGCCAAGCGCTCGGGTACGGCGATCGGCGCAAGTTCGATGACGATCGGTCCGGCACGCGCCAACGCTGCAGCGCCGGGTGCAACGATGCCGCCGGGCCCGATCGGCGCCGTCTCGGCCAGCGTGTAATACCGCGTCGGCGCCGCGGCGCAGCCCGCCAGGCCGGCGAGCAGCGCTGTGATCATGAGCGCTGCGCACCGGCGCTTCCTGAGAATGGGTGTCTTCATCTTCGATCGTCTGGTTTGCCGCGCAGCAGCGATTCGGGATGGCGCTCCAGATAATCCGTGAGCACCCGGATCGAACCGGCGGCGCGTGTGAGTTCCTGCAAGGTTTCGCGCAGGTCTTGCTGCAGCGGCGAATCCTGGGCCAGTGTGCGGTCGGCCGAGGCCAGCGTCTTGCGCAGCTCCTTGAGCGCTGCTGTGACCTCCGGCGCCATCTCCTTGTCGACCTTGCGCATCACCTGATCGGCGCTGCCGAGCGTCCGGTTGAGTGTTGCCAGCGTCGTACGCAAGTCCTTGGCGATCTCCTCATAGGGCACCTTGTTGAGCTTGCTGGCGATCTCCTGCACCTGCGTCTGGATCTCGTCGAGGCTGCCGGGCACGGTCGGCAGCTCGATCGGCGATTGGCTCGTGTCGACCTTCACCGTCGTCAGCTTCGGGAAGAAGTCGAGCGCCACGTAGAGCTGGCCGGTCAACAGGTTGCCGCTGCGCAGTTGCGCCCGCAGCCCCTTGTCGATCAGCAACTGAAGCACCTCGAGCTGATCGGCGCGCGATTGCGGGCCCCGATTATTCGAAATCCGATGCAGGCGTTCGGGATAGATCTGCACCAGCACCGGCAATCGAACGGCGCCCTTGGCGCGGTCAAGCTGGACGCCGATCGACTTGACCTCGCCGACATTGATGCCGCGAAAATCCACCGGTGCCCCGGGGGACAGACCCCGCACCGACTGGTCGAAGTCGAGCAGCAAAGACAGGGCCGGACCGTCAGGCGGCTTCATTGCCGTCGCCTCGTCGGCGGCCAGTGCAAAAATCGCGTTCTCATCAGCCGGCGGGCCGCGCTCGTCATCGGGCGAGCCAAAGGCAATGCCACCCAGGACGATGCTGGCGATCGACTGGGTACGCAACTTGACGCCGCCGGCGTTGATATCGACATCGATGCCGCTGGCATGCCAGAAGCGCGTATTGACGCCGACGTATTGCTGATAAGCCGCGTCGACAAACACCCGTACATTGATGCTCCGACCCTCCTGGTCGAGTTCGAACGTCGACACCTTGCCCACCTTGAGGCGGCGAAAGTAGACGGGTGAGCCGATGTCGAGCGAACCGATGTCCTGCGCGCGCAGCAGGAATTGCCGGCCGTCGGAGTCTCGGGTGACGATCGGCGGCGACTCCAATCCCTCGAACTCGTCGGTTTTGGCCTCGAAAACCCCCGGATCGGCGCCGATGTAGGCGCCCGAAAGCAGAGTCCCCAGCCCCGAGATGCCAGAGGTGTCCAAGCGCGGGCGCACCACCCAATAGCGCGAATCCTCCGCGGTGAAGGCTTCGGCGTCCTTGTTGAGTTGCACCAGGACACGCACGTTCGACAGATCCCTGGCGAGGCGAATGCGCGTGACGAGGCCTATCTGCACCTCCTTGTACCTCACCGCCGTCTTGCCGGCTTCGAGTCCTTCGGCTGTGCTGAAGGTAAGCACGATCTCCGGGCCCTGCTCGCGCAGTACGCGCGCCACCAACGTGATACCGATCACGGCTGCGACGATCGGTATCAACCAGATGATCGAGGGTAGCCAGTGGCGTCGGCGGCGGACGACGGGCGCGGCCAAAGCCGGATTGGCCTCGAGCGGCCCATCGGCAGGCACGATGGGCTTGACCTCGTCGCGCGTGGGATCGGGCGTTTCGCCTTTATCGCTCATTTTTCGGCCACCGGTTGGGCAAATGTCGGCTCAGCGGGCGCATCCCAGACGAGGCGCGGATCGAAGCTGAGCGAGGCCAGCATCGTCAGCACCACCACGGCCCCGAACGACGCGATGCCGATACCGGCCTGGATCTCGGCAAAGCCACTGATCTGCACCAGCCCGGTCAACAGGGCGACGACAAACACGTCGAGCATCGACCAGCGGCCGATGAATTCGGTGATCCGGTACAGACGGGCGCGCTCGAGCTGGCGCCACCGGCTGCGGCACTGCGCGGTCACCGCCAACAACCCCAGCACGACCAACTTGAAGAGAGGCACCATGAAACTAGCGACAAAGATGATCGATGCGACGACATAGGAGCCCGAACTCCAGAAATGAATGATGCCGCTCAGGATGGTGTCCTGCTGCGTTCCGAACAGGCTGCGCGTGATCAGCACCGGCAGCAGATTGGCGGGCAGATACATCACCACCGCAGCCAGCAACAAGGCCCATGTGCGCTGCAGACTGGCGGGCTTGCGCAGGTGCAGGCGCGTGCCGCAGCGCGGACAGACCTCGCCGTCCTGCGCACCCTCCCAAACGCGAGAGCATCGGTGGCACAGCCGCCAACCGAGTGACGACGCCTGCACGAAACCGTTTCGGCTCTGCAGGCCTGCGCCCACCGCGCCAGCACCGGCAAGCACGGGAGAAACCCCGATGGAGGCGCTCATCGCGTCCCCGCGCTTTCGTCCGGGCCAAAGGCCAACTCCCAGAATCCTTCAGGGTCGAAGGACAGCACTGCAGTGAGCAGCACGGTCAGCGCGCCGAACGCCCACAGCGCGGGGCCGATGATCACTGTGGCCATGCCGTTCAATTTGACGACCGCCACTAGAACGCCGAGCAGGAACACTTCGATCATGCCCCAGGGCCTGAGTGACTGCAGTGCGCGCACCAGCCAGGCAAACCCGGCCGGTCGCCTGGCCTGCCGCCATGGCGCGAGAAGGTAGACGAGGATCACCAGCTGCAGCAGCGGAAACAGCAGCGTGGTGAGCAAAACCAGCAGCGCCACCAACGAGCGACCCTCGCCCGCCAGCGCCATCACGGCGCGCACCAACGTCGTCTGACTATGCATGCCACGCGCTTCGATCTCGACGATTGGAAAAGCGTTGGCAATGGCGAAGAGGATCAGGCAGGCCAAAGTCAAGGGCAAGAGGCGTTCGCGCATGCGTCCGGGATGGCGGCCGAGTTCGCCTTCGCAACGCGGGCATTGCGCCACTTCCCGGCGCACCAGGGCCGGTGTCTTGAACACGGCATCGCAGCCGTGGCAAACGGTGACGCCTTGGACTTCACGCATGACGTGCTGCGCCAGGGTGCGCTGGCGATCGTTCGGACAAGAGCGTTGGCGACATGTGGGCCGCATTTTGCCGAATGTGGCAAACCGGCAGCCGGCCGTGCCATTGCGCACCGGTGTCGGTCATGCCCGGCCACGGCTCGGTCGTTCCAGCCGGCCGTTCATGAGGTTGTCCGGCCGCCACGCAGACGCAGGCTGCTGAACAGACCGGCAATGCCCGCGAGCCCCGCCGCCACGCCAAGGGCGAACAGCGAACCGGATGCATCGTCGGCGTCATGCGCATTGAAGATGGCCGCCAGCAATGCCGCACCCAGCGTCTGGCCGACCAGGCGGGCGCTGCTTTGCATGCCACCGGCGCCGCCGCTGCGATGCAAGGGCGCGGCAGTCACGATGGTGTGGTTGTTGGGCGGCTGGAACAGCCCGAAGCCGGCACCACAAAGAGCGAGCCGCCAGACGATGGCGGCATCCGTGGGTTGGCTCGGCAAGTGCGCCAGCATAGCCAGGCCAATGGCCAGCAACGTCAGGCCGATACCGCCCAGCAACCCCGCGGGATAGCGTCCGATCAGGCGCCCGGCTATGGGCGCCACGACGACGATGGCCAGCGGCCAGGCTGTGATCAGCAAGCCGGTTTCGCCGGCCGAGCGATGCATGTGCACCAAAAGCAGGTACGGCAGCGCGATGAACGCCAGCATCTGGGCACTGAAGGCGGCAATCGAGGTGCAGATCGACAGCGCGAACACCGGGATACGCAACAAATCGACCGGCAGCAGCGGCGTCGGTCGGCGCAGTTGTCGATGAACGTAGATCGCCGCAACGGCGAGTCCTGCAGCCAAAACCGCCAGTCGCAGTGTCAACGGAAAGACGACGGTTCCTTCGGCCACACCCCCGCCGGCCCCATGGCGCGCGCCGAGCAGGTCGGCCGCCAACACCAGCAGGCTGAACATCAGCGCGTTGAGCAGCATGTCGATCCAGGACAGCGCGCGCGGCGCCGTGCCGCTGGCGGAGTTCGCGGGTAGCGCGCGCAGGCCCAGAGCCAACGTCAGCAGGCCGAGTGGCAGGTTGAGCGCGAAAAGCCAGGGCCACGAGGCCACCGAGAGGATGGCGGCCGCCACCGAAGGCCCGGCCACGGACGATGTGGCCACCACCATCGAATTGATCGCCATGCCGCGGCCCAGTTGGGCCGAGGGGTAGGTCAGCCGAACCAGCGCCGCGTTCACGCTCATGATGCCGGCCGCGCCCAGGCCCTGCACGACCCGGGCAAGTGCCAGCGTGCCCAGCGAGTCGGCCAGAGAAC
>JBDSYU010000001.1:0-19240 GCA_039925525.1 Variovorax sp. | reverse complement strand
CCGCCGACGTGGCGTCGACCCAGCCGACAAAGGCTTCGTCATTCCAGCGTGCCGCATCGGCCGGCGCCGGTTCGGCGCAATAGCCGGCGCTGCAGCCGCTGCCGGGAAAACTGGCCGCTGTCGCCGCGACGGTCAGGCCTTCGGCTTCACGCAGACCGGTCTCAGCCGCCTGGAAGCCCAGGTTGCGGTCGTAGCTCGATGCGCTCATGCGCGCTTCCAGCGCCACTGAACGCATGCTGCCCAGCGCCGCCAGCGAAACCAGGGCCAGCAGGATCAGGCTGACCACCAAAGCGACGCCGCGCTGACGATGCGACGAATGCAGTGGCCGCTTCATGGCTGACGATTCCGCAAGTACAAAGTGAAGGTGGTCGGGCGTTCGAGCCGGCCGCTGGTGTTGGTTGCGACGCCGGCCTGGGCGCCGCGCAAGGTGAGCGTCACACGTAGGCCCGCGACCCCCGCCCAATCCGTAATGGCGCCAGCGCTGGCGTACGCCGCCGCGCCGGGCACGACATACTCGAGCTGCATGTCCGAGATGCCCTCGGCAATCTCTTCGGGACCGTCTCGTGCCACCCGGAACAGCGAACGCCCGCCCGTTTCCGGCCGGCCGTTGTTACCGATGTACCAGCCGGTCGAGATCACCTGCCCGATCTTGGCTCCGGGGCCGAAGACATAGCTGGACCCGCTGCCGACACACAGGGTTGGCACTCCGAGGCCGGTGCTGCAATTGCCATCCGTAGCACCCGAGGCCACATGGTCGATGCTGCCGGCGCCCACTGCACTGGCGCTGAACACAGCGCCCTGGCCGTAGGTGCAAACCATCAGCAGGCCACCGGCGCGCACCCGCGGCGGCGTGTTGTTGACGGTAAAGCGCGCCGCGGCGTTGTCATGCGCCACCACGGTCAGGCCGTCGAGGTCGGCGATGTATTTCGCCATGACGGCATCGGTACCGATGACGCGTTGACCCACGCCGGTGCCGAAGGCCGCGCCTGCGAAGACCTGGTTGTCGTCGAAGCCCTGGAAGGGCTGCTCCCAGTCGACCGACCAGGCCGCCGTGCCCTGCGCGCTGTTCAGTACGTTGGCTACGGGCACGTTGCTGTCACATGGATTGCCGCCGGCCTCGCGCAGTTCGCGCGCCATGACCTCGAAGGCGGTGCGTACCGTCTCCTGCGCGCGGCCGAGGCTGTCGGTGGTGCGCGTGGCCTGGTGCGTGCCCAGAAACACCGAACTCACCAGCACCACCACGATGAGGCCCAGGGCCAGGCCAACCATCAGCTCGACCAGGCCAAAGCCGCGGGCCGGGCGCCGCGCACAGCGCCTCGGTACGGGCATGTCGGCGCGGCGCATATTCACAAACGGCTGCGGATCACGTAGGCCTGGCTGCTGTCGCCGCCGGTGCCACGCGAATCGTCCCAACGCAGGGCGACGGTGCATTGGCGTGCCGCGCAGGTGATCTGGGCGCAGGCGCCGGCGTTGATCTGGGCGTGAACGCTGGTGATCCAGTTCGCGATGTCGCTGGCGGCCAGGCTGCCGCCGCCACCGGGCGCGGCGCAGGTCCAGGAGGCAATTTCATACTCGCCGGCGCTCACGCCTGGCAGGTTGCTGCGCATGGCATCGAGGATGCCGTTTGTGAGCAGCGTCATCTGCGCATGTTCGTAGCTGCTTTGACTGTTACGCATGGCGCTGACCTGCAGGGCCGCCGCGGCCAGCAGGCCGAACGACAGCACCAGGATGGCGATCAGCACCTCGATCAGGCTGCTGCCGCGCTGGCGCTTCCCGGGCTGCCCGAAGCCGGGTGCACGCGCCAAGTCCGATGTCGAAATCCGGCGCAACTGCGTTTGACGACGAGACATGTCGGGCAGCTTCAGGCATCGACCGGCGCGGCGCTGCAGTCGCCGGCGGTGTCGCGGCTGCGCACGCTGGTGCGGCCGCCGAAGTTGATATGCACGTCGCGCACGTTGTTGCTGGCTGCCGGCGCCGACGGTGCACAAAAGGCCAGTGCGGCATTCAGCAAGGCGGCGCCACTGGCACCCCGGGCCATGCCACTGGGGGGAAAGCGCACCTGGTCGGCCTGGGAAGAGATGGCCACGCTGGCGCGCAGCACCAGCGGCGAGTCGATGGCGCCGGCTTTGACGATTTCTTCGCTGGCGTCAAGGGTGCCATTGCCGTTGGCATCGACAAAAATCAGCCAGCCATTCCACTGGCCACCGGTGGCGCAGCTGACCAGGTCGTTGCTGCGGCAGAGCACGACGTCGCGGTTACGCTTGATGGCCTCGGCGCGCGCCAGTTGGAGCGCCGCGCTCAGCTCGGTGGCTGACGACGACAGCCGGGTGCTGTTGATGCTGGTGGCGAAGCTGGGTACGGCAATGGCCACGACGATCGCCATCACGCTGACGGTCACCATCAGTTCGACCAAGGTCATTCCGCGCACGTGGCTCCAAAGGCTGCATTGCATGTGCCGCGCTCGCTTTTTCAAATTGACCTTTTGCATTACGCACACCTTTGTATTACGAACCGCAGCCGTCGGATCGGGCATCTCCGTATGGCGTTCTTTAGCTAAATATCGATCGCCCGAGCTACAACTTGAATGAATTGCGCATTTATTTTTGCGGAGTCAGGGCTACTAGTTCTTTTGATATATCGTTAGGTGGCCCGCCCAAACAAATGTATTCAGAGATTAAGTTGCCCGATTGCCAGGTCGGCCTTGCCAGGAACTCTAGCATCGGCCTCTGCCGGCCTGGAAAAACCGTTGTGAAGGAATGCACTGGCGCAGATCTTTCAGCCGCAATTTTTTAACGAACCGGCCAAACAAACCAAAAAAGAAAATCAATGACGCTATGCCGACGGAACGAAGTGGTTTAATTCGCGAAGCTGTGATGCAGATCACGCTCAACGATCAAATCGCGCCGTGCAGTGAAAGAGATCACGTTCGCACCAATTGGCACTGCTCGGTTGTCCCCGGCCACGTTTTTAAGGCGGCGATACTGCGGAGTTCCAAATCGCCTGGTGCGGTGGCGTGGCCCCCGGGGCATGGCGCGTCATGGTTTCCGCACAGGGCCAGCAACAAAGTGCATCCACATTCATCTGACAGGAAGTTCGCCATGACCTTGTATCGCTCGACTCTGGTGCTGTTTGCCAGCGGCGTCGTCCTTGCCGCTGCAATGCCGGCCTGGGCCGTCACCACATCCGACAAGGCTTCGACGGCACCTGTCTCCACTGCCCCGGCTCCGACCCCGATCAAACCGGAAGCGCCTGCCGGTTCGGCCGCCGCACCGGTCAAGAGCGATCCTGCAAAGGCTCCCGCAGTGCCGGTGAAATAGCAGCGCAGTCGCCTCGCCGCTCGGCGTGCACGATCGGGCGACGCCGTCCGAGCTGCCGGCGCCGAGCGTCAGGGCTGCCGAGCTTCTTTTGCAACGCGGATGAAGGGCGTGCCAGCCATTCGCAAGGGCTGGTTCGCCAGCGACTTCTTCAATGCGTCGCGCTGCGCGCGGCCCACGCCCGGTACGCCACGCACGCCGTCGGCAATCCACTGTGCCCGCGCGATGTCGACCCGTCCGGATTGCGACCATCGCGCCAGTTCCATGTCGGGGTTGTGCAGCATCGCGGCCAGCCAGACCGCCTGCGCCGGCTCGAGGCGCGTCGCCGGGCGGTCGAAGTAGCGCCGCGCTGCGGCGTCGCCACCACAGATGCCGGCGCCCCACGGCGCGTGGTTGAGATAGAGCTGAAGGATGCGCGGTTTGCCGAGCGTCTCCTCCATCTCGACGGCGTAGAGCAGTTCGCGCAGCTTGCGCCCGGCGCTGCGCTCGCCGCCCACCACCATCAGCTTGGCCAGCTGCTGCGGGATCGTGCTGCCGCCGCGTGCCACGGCGCCCTCGGCCTGGTTGCGCGCCAATGATGCCGCGAGTTCTTCGGGGTCGTAGCCGTGATGCCCGAAGAAGCGTTGATCCTCGGCGGCGATGACGGCGCGGGCCAGCCAGCCGTTCGCCGCGAAATCAACGGGTGCACCGCAGCGGTTTTGGGATTGCCATTCGTGCGCCATGGCTTCACTGCCGAGGTCGCTGACCTGAAAGCCGGTGACCACCGGATGCAATTTCAACTGGCCCGACGGCAGATCGATTCGGGCTTGCAGCGCGAGAGTCCCCCGGATACGGGCGCGGCCGAGTTCGGGCAACTGCGCAGCGAGCACGGCGTAAGCGACAGCGATCGACGTCTCTGGCAAGTCGATGGCCAATGCAAGGCTTTGCCGGTCGAGCTTGCCCTTCCAGGTGGCGATGAGGCGAGGCGCCAAGGCCGCGGCGCTTGGGTTGGCGCTCGTGGCGCGCGCCTCGATCGTGCCGCCCAGCCGTTCTGCGTCGTGTTGCACCCGCAAGGTCAGTTGGTCGACGGCGAGAGGCTCCATGCCGAAGGCAGGGATCACGGCGGCGCACGGCGCGCACCGCAACGCCAGGGTCCGGCTCGACGCCTCCCAGCCCAAGCGCACCGGGCCGTAAGGGGTGTTCACGCCATGGCCGTCCAGCCACGGCGCGAACCAGGCAGAGGTGGCCAGCCGCAGCAGCGTCGGCACCCCCGCCTCGAAGCGCAGCGGGCCTAAGTACAACGTGGTCGCCCACTCACCCGGCCGCGGCGCCAGCAGCAGCTTGGCGATCAGCAGCAGCGTGACCACAGCGGCGGCGCCGACAGCCAGCGCGCCGAGCGCAACCGTGCGCAGCAAGCGCAGGAAGCCGCGAGCATGAACCCGCCGGGCCGCCCCAAGGGCGAACTCCGAAGTACGCAGCACGGAGGGACTACAGCACTCCTGCCGGGCGGCCCCAGGGGCGAAGTCAGAAGCGCGAACCACGGCGGTACTGCGGCGTTCCGGTTGGGCCACCCCTGGAGCGAGCTTCAACGAGCGAAGCATGGAGGTCGGCCAGTGCCTGCCGCGCAGCCACTCGATAACGGCCTTCACCCTGTTCACAGCAACTCCCGCTCGATCGGCGTGGCGATCGTTACCGCGCGCCAGGGGCCGTGCGATACGCCGCGCGCCGCACTCCAGAACCAGGCCGAGGTATCGGTGAAAGCACGGCCGTCGGCGTCGACGATGCGCTCGCAAACGCGCAGGCTTTGGCCGCCGCGCGAAGCGAGGAAGCAGCGCCACAGCCGCTCGTACGCATCCCGTTCGAGGCGCTCTTGTTCGATGCGATAGCCGACGGCGCGAAAGCAGTCGGTAGCTGGATGCAGCATGCGCGTTGGCGCCGTCACATGGCGCAGCACCAGCGTGCGCTGGCCGTCGGTCAAGCGGCCGATGGCGCCCGGGAAATCCTGCGCGAAGCGCGCCTCGACCGGGCTGAGGGCCAGTTGCTGCAGCGGCGCTCCATCCCATTGGGTCGGCCACTCGACGCCGGCTTGCCGGCTTGAGTGTTCAGACGCAGCCCCATCGCTCGGGTGCAGCGCCGAGGCGAGCGCTTGCAAGCCCGTCCAGGTGATGCACAGGAGCATCGCCACGGCGAACAGGGCCTTGTGCCCTACCCGGTTGGCGAAGGTGTTGGCGAAAGCGTCGGCGAAAAACGCGGACAGGCGCTGTGCCCAGCCGTGGGCGAAGCTGCCTTCAGGCGACGTGTGCATGCGCTTCTCCCTCAAGGATGAGGCCATGGCTGCGGGCCTGCGGGTCGGCCGGCGGGCGGGCTACCCACCAGGCAATGGCCATGCAGACCAGCACCAGCAGGCCAAGTCCCAGCGCCTGATGCGCCCAAGGCGCAAGCGGCGCGCCGGCGCCCTCACAGCCCACCAAGGCACTGTTGCGCACGATGTTGCCGGCGAGCACCAGTGCGCCGACCAGCGGCAGCCGTGCCAGGAACGTCGCGTCTCGCAGGGCGACCCCCAGCGGTCGGCAAAAGGCAGCCACCACGCAGGCGGTGAAGTAACCGAGCCAGGCCATCTGCACGCCTGAGCAGGGCGCATCGACGATCACCAGGCGCCCGTCGATGACGAGGCTGCTGCCTTCACGCACCACCTCGAAGGCCGGCGCCAGCAGCCAACGGCTGGCCTCGGCGGTGACCAGGCGCAGCGGGTAGCCGGCGTAGAACTGCAGCGACGACAGCAGCGGCAGTGCCAGCACGGCGAGCCCGAGAATCGGCGTGGCTGCCATCTGTCGTGGCAGAAAGGCAAGCAGCGCACAGGCGACGGCGAGCACGGCGATGAGACCGACGACAAGCGGCGGCGCCGCCCCGAGAAGACTGGCGCTGCCACCGGCCGCACTCCCGCGCAGCAAGGTCGCGCCGACGCTGCCGGCCAGGGCCAGCGACAGCCAGCCGAGGCGCGGCGCCACGCGCAACGCAGCGCGCTGCTGCCAGACGAACACGGCCAATGCCACCAGCGCGAGGATGCCGAGTGGGTCGTCGGAACCATCATTGGCACGGCGGGCCATCCAGCGCCAGGTCGGCGTCAGCGAGAGGCACTGCAGCGTCAGCCAGACCCACGCCGGCACCCGGTCCAGGCGGATGCCCCAGGCCAACAGTTGCCGATGCTGGACCCATGTGTTCGATCGGGCCGATGCGGCGGCTGCGGTCACGACCGACCTCCGGTGCGGGTGCGAGTGTCGTTACCCGTTCCGTGCTGCCACGCGGCCCGCGTTCGGACGCGGCGCCGCCGCAGCGCCCAAAGCGAAAAGGTCGTCAGCACCGCGGCCACAGCAGCCAGGGTTTCAGGTTCCGGGGTGCCCGGCACTTCGGTACCGACCCCACCGGCCCCGTTGACGACGCCATCCCCACTGCCTGCACCACCACCGCTGCCGCCACGGCCAATGGCCAGTGCACTCACGCCCTGCGGCAGCGGCACGGGTTGCCTGACGCTTGCCGACGCCTGCGGTGCGCTGTTGCGCACGACCTGGTCGATGGCGATGAAACTGGTGTAGCGGGTGAGCAAGCCGTATTCGAGGCCGAGCGCCGTGATGGCCGGGCGCGTCGTGTCGTCATTGCCGTCGATGCCCTGCTGATCGGTCAGCGACTGGATGCGATGGCGCGCCCACAGACTGCGCAAGGCCACGTTCTGACCGCCCGCGTCGGCGCCGGCAGCCACGCTGCTGCGGTAGGGGCCGCTGGCGCTGCGACCATCGATGGTGACGCGTGCGCCGGCCTTGCCCGTCCCACTGGCGCGCCATTTACCGAACACAATCACTGGACGCTCGCCGAGCACATCGGGCAGGACCGGCGGCTCGACGTCGTACACGTCAAGGCCTTCGAAAATGGCGCGCACGCTGGTGAGCACCGGCGCTTCGATCATTCGGCGAAAGCGCGCCGCCTGTTCCGGTGCCTGGATCGGGTCGGTGATGACGAAAGGCTCGCCCATGCCGGCTCGCGCCAGGCCTTCGATCAAGTGACGGTTCACAGAGGAGCCGATACCAAAGGCAAACAGGTTGGCCTGGCCCAGGTTCTTCTGCACCAGCTCGAAGGCTTCGCGCTCGACTGTCACATAGCCATCGGTGACGACGACGATGCTGCGCGAGAGTTGCGGCGGCTTCGGCTCGGCATAGACGCGGCGCAGCGCCGGGATCAGTTCGGTCGCGCCACTGCCGTTGTAGCGGTCGATGGTGGCGATGGCGCGCGCCACGTTGGCCTGCGTTGCCGGCAGCGAATGCGGCGCCAGCATGTCGCTGCCGCCGGAAAAGAGGAGCACGTTGAAGCTGTCGCTCGGGCGCAGGCCGCCGAGCAGGCGGCGCATGACGGTCTTGGCGGTGTCGAGCGGAAAGCCATGCATCGATCCCGACACGTCGACGACGAAAATGTAGTCGCGCGGCGAGATCGCCTCGGCTGTCACGGCCCGGGGCGGCTCGATCATCGCCAGAAAGAAATTCTCGGTGCCGCTGCCGCCTTTGTTGCCGTCGTCCCCAGCCGGCGCTTGGTAGAGCAGCAGGCCTGATTCGATGGCTTCGCCGGCCAGCCGATAGTCGAGCACGAAGTCGCGGTTGTCCGCTGGCCCGCGATCGGCTTTGAGCGAGACCGCGGCGTGACGCGCATCGTTGGCGGCCATTTGCACGTCGATGGCGTGCGTTTTCGATCGCACCTCCTTCAAGCCGATCGGCGTGTCGAGCGTGACTTTCAGGTCGAAGCTTGCGCTGGCCGCAACGCCGGGTGCGAGCGTCGGTTGGGCCGCCCAAGTCGCTTGCGCGCTGCGCGATTCGGGGCTGTTGCAGCGCGGCCCGACCACAGTCGGAAAGGCGAACTGGTACTGGCCCGATTGCGGCACCAGCAGCTCCGTGTAATGCAACTCGACCCGCACGTCGTCGCCCGGCAGGATGTTGGCCACATTCATTTGAAACACATTGGGGCGATGCTGCTCGAGCAGGGCGGCGGTCTTGCCTTGCCGCTTGGCGGCGTCGTACTCGATGCGCGCCTGCCGCTTCTCGCGAATCTGCGCTGTGATGAGCCGATCGGCGAGTCGCACGTTGAGACCGTTGACGGCTGCGCGCGTCGATCCGGGAAAAACGTAGCGCGCTTCGATCGCCCGCCGGCCTTCGTTTCGATAGCGTTGGGTGACCACGACGTCGGCGATCACACCGGCGATGTGCACGTCGACCTGCGTCGACTTGAGCGGTAGCGTGTCTAGGTCTGCATCGGCGTTGCTGACGAAGAAGTACGGGCTCTCGGTCTTGCTCGCCGCTGCATCAGGTCGCGGCTGCGTTTGCGCACACAAGGGCTTGGCCACCAGCGTGGCGAACGAGATCACCGCCAGCATGACGGTGGCGGCCCAAAGACGGCGGCCGGCGCTTGGGGAGGGTGACATGGCGTTCCTTGTTGCGTTTCCTGTGCGACGTGCACGGAGCCACTTTCAAGGCTGCTTGAGAACGCCATGCGAAGAGACGATGCGCTGTGTGCGTTCGGCGTGAAATCCGCGCACGAAGGGAGGGGCATGAGGCGCGAACAAGAACTTCACGCAGGCTTCTCGCCTGGCTCTTATCGCTATCACAGGCCTTCGCGAGCATCGACGCGTCGTCCACTTCGAAGGAGGTATTCACATGCTGGTTCAGCTACGCAATTCGGTGCTGCTCAAGGTTTTCGGTCTGCTCGCGCTCACTCTTGCCCTGTACATTCCCTTGAGCGAGATTCGCGCGTTGATCGCCGAGCGCGGCCAAAGCCAGCAGCAAGCCAAGGCCGAACTCGCCGCCACCTATGTCGGCGAGCAAACTGTCGTCGGACCGCTGCTGGTGCTGCCGTATACCGAGCGCTGGATCGAGCCGCAGCGCGACCTGCTCGGCAAGCGGGTCGGACAGCTCGAGCGCAGCAAGGAGATGGTGCATGTGGTCTTCCCCGAGACCCTGGCCGTCGAGGGCAGTATCGAGCCGCAAGAACGCTACCGCGGCATCTTCCAGATCCTGTTTTATGTCTTGCAGGGTTCATGGCGCGGCAGCTTTGCGGCATTCGATCGGACCCGCGTGCTGGCGAGCGAGAAGGACGCCTCGCTGGAATTCCGGTCCCCGTACCTGGCCTTCAACCTCAGCGACCTGCGCGGCCTCAACGGCGCGCCCGCTGTGCAGTTGGCGGGCGAGACGCTGCGCTTTGCGCAGCGTCTGCCGGGTCTGGCCGACGACGCCTGGCTGTCGCGCGGCATTCACGCACCCCTCACCGGCGCCGCGCTTGCGGCGTGGAGTGCAGGGCGCGCCTTGCCGTTCGAGCTCAAGCTTTCCTTGGTCGGACAGGAAAAGCTGGCGCTGGTGCCGATTGCCGACGAGACGACCGCGCATCTGACATCGAGCTGGCCGCATCCGAGTTTCGGCGGCCGTTTTCTGGCGGCGCAGCGCAGCGTCAGCGATGCCGGTTTCGACGCCCGCTGGCGCGTCTCGGCGCTCGTCACCGAGGCCCGCGATCAGGTGCGCGCTGGCCTGCGGAGCAACGCCGGCATTGCCGAGCGCGTCATACATCCGAGCGACGTCTGGCGCAACCTGGAAAGTTTCGATGTGTCGCTGGTGCAGCCGCTGAACGTCTATGCCATGTCGACGCGCGCGGCGAAGTACGGGCTGTTGTTCATCGGCCTGGTGCTGATGGCGGCGTTCATGTTCGAGATCTTTCGCAAGCTGCGCCTGCACCCGGTGCAGTACGGCCTGGTCGGCTTGTCGATCGCGCTGTTCTTCCTGCTTCTGCTGGCCTTTTCCGAGAAGGTGGCGTTCCCCCTGGCCTATGCAGGCGCCGCGGCAGCGAGCGTGCTGTTGCTCGGCGGCTACTTCAGCGCCGTGCTCGGCGGTTGGCGTCGAGCAACCTGGTTGGCGGCGTTCGTGGCGCTGCTGTATGCCGCGCTCTACGGCCTCTTGGCGTCGGAGAGCAATGCACTGTTGCTCGGGGCGTCGCTCATCTTCGGCATGCTCGCGCTGCTGATGCTGGCAACGCGCAAGGTCGATTGGTATGCCTTGTCGGCGCGGCGGTTGGATGTGCGGGGCGATTCGGCTGGGGCTGAGGTCGCCTCCTGACGTTCAAGAGCCGGGCCGCTGCGGAACCCGGGCGCCCTATGCGTTCTGTAGTCAGATCGCGAGTTCCACATCAACTGGAGCGCGCCAGCACTGGCAGCGTCAGTGTCGCCAGCGCGCCGCCGCCGGGTGCGTTTTCCAATTCGATGCGCCCGCCGTGCAGGGCGGCGATCTCCTTGACGAACGCCAAGCCGAGACCGGTGCTCCGCTTTCGGCTGTGCGGCCGCGCCAGCGAATAGAACTTCTGGAAGACCTTGCCTTGCGCGTAGGCCGGAATGCCCTGGCCGTGATCGCGCACGATGATGCGGGCCTGGCGCGCATCGACATCCAGGCCGAGCAGCACCTCACTGGTTCTCGGCGCAAAGTCGATGGCGTTGTCCAAGAGGTTGCTGACTGCGCGGCGCAGCAGGAACGGATCGCCCTCGACCGTTGCCTGGGCGTCGATGTCGACCACCACCTGCACCTCGCGCCGCGCCGCTGCCGGTTCGGCGCTGGCCGCCACATCAGCGAGCAGGGGCGCCAGTGCGACGCGTTCGGTGCGCTCGAGCACTCGCCGCGTCTCCAGCGCCGTGAGCTCCATCATGCGATCGACGATCTCCTGGATGCGCTGTGTCTCGCGCGTGATGTTGCCGAGAAATCGCACCCGATCGTGCTGCGGCATCGACGCTTCCTCGAGCAGTTCGGCGGCGCCGCGGATGGCCGACAGTGGGCCCTTCACTTCGTGGGTGAAGGTCTGCACATAGTCGCTCACCAGGTTGCGTCCGGCCAGTGTCTCGCGCAGCTCGCCGATGCCGCGGCGCAAGGTGTAGACGCCGCGCCGCGCCATGGCGCCGAGCCGTAGGCGCCGCTGGTTGCGCGCCCACGACCAGTAGTCGGAGACCAGGCCGAACGGGCGTACCAGCCAGACCGAGACCATGATGGCCAGCAGCAGCACCGCCAGCGCTGAGCCGATGCCCAGCCACAGGGTGCGTGTGCGTGCGTCGTCGATGAACTGACCGAAACTGTGCACCGGTTTGCCAACCGAGACGACACCGACGATCTGGTCGTTCCAGCGGATGGGCGCGGCGACGTACATCACAGAGGTGAGCGGATCGTTGGCCACGTCGCGCGTCGTGCGCGCGCCATAAAAGCCTTGCAACGTCCGCCCGACGTCCAGGCGCTGCGAGAAGTCGGCGCCGACGTTGGCGGCGGTGGAGTCGAACAGCAAACGGCCGCTGCGGTCAGTCACATAGGCGCGCAGTTCGACCCGGGTCTTGTGCAGGTTGTAGATCTGCGCCGACAGCTGGCGGGCCTGCAGCGAGCGGAACAGCGGCTCCAGCGAGGTCGTGTTGATGGCACCGGCAATCACGTTCTGCTCGATCAGGCTGGCCATCAACTGCGCCGTGTCGACCATCGATTCCTCGGCCGCCTCGCGGTAGCGCGGATCGATGTCGTCGCGCACGCGGTACAGCAGGAACGCCATGCCGACGGCGTAGATCAACAGCAGGCCGAGAAAGATGCGCGAGCGCTGGGTCACGATGGGGGAGAGGGCAGCCGAACGCAAAGCGTGCGCAGCTTTCGCAGAGGGACCAGGAGCAGGCAGCCCAACGAAGAGGCCCCAGAGTTTTCGCACCGGGCGCAGAAGAGCGACCGGAAAGAGATTCTCTTCTGTCTTCTCTGCGCCGTCTGCGAAGCTTTTGTCTTCCTTCTGCGTTCGGCTGTCCGCCTTCTGTTCGCGTTGATCGGGCGACTGACGAAGCTCAAGGCGTAGCCGGGAGATCTTCGTTCAATGCATAGCCGGTACCGCGCAGCGTGCGGATGGGCTCGACCTCGGGCGCAATGGCCTTGAGCTTGGCGCGCAGGGTCTTGATGTGCGCGTCGACGGTGCGATCGAAGCTGTCGCCCGGATCGTCCCAGACCCTTTCGAGCAACTCGTCGCGGGTGTAGACGCGACCGGGCCGCTGCACCAATAGGGCCAACAGGCCGTATTCATAGCGCGACAGTTCGAGCACGCGGCCGTAGTAGCGAATCTGCCGCCGCTCGGCGTCGATCTGAAGTGCCGGCGGCGGTGTCGTCTTTTGCGCAGGCGCCGCGAAGGCGCCGCCGGCCGGCGCAGCGCCTGCACCGTCGGGCCCGTTGCGAGCGCTGCGGCGCAGGATGCTGCGCACGCGCGCCAACAGTTCGCGCGGAGAAAAGGGCTTGGCCACGTAGTCGTCGGCGCCCAGTTCGAGCCCGACCACGCGGTCGATTTCGTCGCTGCGCGCCGTCAGAAACAGCATCGGCACTTCGGCGCCGCCGTTCGCCAGATTCATGGCCCGCAGCTGCTTGAACAGGTCGAAACCATTCATGTCCGGCAGACCGACGTCGAGGATGGCGAGGGCTGGCCTTTGCGCGGCAAATTGCGCCAATGCTTCCTCGCCGCTGGCACACCACACCGGTTCGAAGCCATCGCTCTTGAGCACGTACTGCACCGTGTCGGCGATGCCGGCCTCATCTTCGGCAATGAGGATGCGCGGCTTCGGGTTCATGGGCGGCAACGGCAATGCGCGCGCTTTCGTATGGCCAGAGCTTGCCTTCGCCAGGCCATCGCTTGCATCACCGGCAGGCAGTGGTGCGGGCGTGCGTCTCAGGCTGCCTTGTAGCCGGCATTCTCGATCGCCAGCACCAAGTCATCGCGTGGCTGCTCGCTAACCACGTCGACATGGCCGGTCGGCAGGTCGATAGTGACTTGCGCATGGGGGTCGAGTGTCTGGATAGCCTCGGTGACGAGTTGGCCGCAGTGCCCACAGCTCATGCCCGTCACCTGAAATTGCTGACTCATGATGATCTCCGTCGCAAGAATCAGAGCGGTTTGCAGATCTCGATCACTTCGACCGCCGCGCTGTTGTTGCCCAATGATTGTCGGCATTGGTCGAGCGTGACGGCATTGAGGCCGATCAGCATGCCGTTGATACGGGTTTTGAAGGCGCCGGTGAAGCGCAGGGCGGTGCTCTGGTTCTGAGCGGAGCAACGGATCGCCAGAGCGGCGACGGAGTCGAACTCGGCCTCCGTGACACCGGGACGCAGTTGCGACCGCATAGCCGTTTTCCAGTTGTCGCGCATCGGTCCGGCAAGCGCCAGACAGGCCGTTTCGTCAGGCAGGGTCATCTGCACGATCACCGCCGAGTCCGAAAGGTTGACGTAGTGCAGAAAGCGGCCGCTGGTCAGCGCTACGACGCCGGGCGGCGCAGTTGCTGGTGTTACCGGTGGTGCGGAAGGCGTTGGCGATGCAGCCGCGGGAGGCGCGGCGGCATCCGGCGCCTTGGCCGGTTGAGCGCAGCCGACGAGGGCAGCCAGTGCTGCTGCGCAAGCAGTCAGGAGCCATTGGCGGGGGCGAAGGATCGATGGAGTCAAGGGCGGTCTTTCGAACGTTGAGGCGCAGATATTGGCAGCATAACGCCGAAATGCGCACAGGCCGCTGCGGCAGCGCCGGGCACCGTGCCTTGCATCACGCCAGCGCCGAGGCATGTCCCGGGACATCGCGAGGTGTACCCGGCAAGACAGCGCTCGATTGTGTAGGCTCGTCGGCCATGTCCATAAAAAGCGTCCGCCGTCTGGTGCTGGTGCTGGGTGACCAGCTCGATTTGCACAGTGCCGCCTTCGAAGGCTTCGATCCTTCGGACGACCGCGTGCTGATGGTCGAGGCGCCGGATGAATCGACTTACGTGCCAAGCACGAAAATGCGCACGGCCTTGTTTCTTTCGGCGATGCGTCATTTCGCCGAAGCGCTGACGACAGATGGGCGGCCGCTCGACTACTTGCGCCTGGGCACGCATCCATTTGACAGCATCGCCGCCGCGCTCGAGGACGCGTTGATGCGCCAGCGGCCCGAGGCGCTGGTGATGATCGAGCCCGGTGAATGGCGGCTCGAGCAAGCGGTCGGTGACGTTTGCACGCGCGCGGGTGTTCGGCTTGATGTGCGAGACGACTTGCACTTCATGTGTTCGCGGCGTGACTTCGCGGCCTACGCCCGGGGCAAGGCGCGAATGGTGATGGAGGGCTTCTATCGCGACATGCGCCGCAAGCATTCGATCTTGCTGGCATCGGCCGGCGAGCCCGCCGGCGGTCGGTGGAATTATGACCACGACAACCGTGGCGCCTTCGGTCGCGCCGGCCCCGGCGCCTTGCCGCGTCCGCCATCGTTCGCACCTGATGCCATCACGCGCGAGGTGTTGGCTGATGTCCAGGCGCACTTCGGCGATCACTACGGCAGTGCCGAGGCCTTTGACTGGCCGGTGACGCGATCACAGGCGCTCGAGGCGCTCGACGATTTTGTGAGGCATCGCCTGCCGTCGTTTGGCCGCTACCAGGACGCCATGTGGGTCGATGAACCTTTCGTTCATCATGCGTTGATCTCATCGTCGCTCAACCTTAAGCTGCTGAACCCGCGCGAGGTGATCGCCGCTGCCGTGGCGCAGTTCGACAACGGCGCTGTGCCCGTCGAAGCCGTGGAAGGGTTCGTGCGGCAAGTGCTCGGATGGCGCGAGTTCATACGCGGCGTGTATTGGTGGCGCATGCCGCAACTGCTCGAGGCCAACGCGCTGAACCACACGGAGCCTCTGCCCGATTGGTATTGGACCGGCGATGTGCAGATGAACTGCATGCGCCAGGCCATCGGCCAGACCCTTGCGCTCGGGTATGCACACCACATCCAGCGCCTGATGGTGACCGGCAACTTTGCTTTGACCTTCGGCGTGCGGCCGGCCGAGATGCACGCCTGGTACCTCTCGGTCTATGTCGATGCGGTCGAGTGGGCCGAGCTGCCAAACACCGTCGGCATGTCCCTTTTTGCCGACGGTGCGCGATTCGTCACCAAGCCTTATGCCGCGGGCGGCGCTTACATCCGGCGCATGAGCAACTATTGCGACGGCTGCCGCTACAAGCCCACGGAGCGAACCGGCGATGACGCTTGTCCGATGACGGTGATGTACTGGGACTTTGTGGCGCGCCACGCACAGCGACTGGAAGCCAACCCGCGCACCGTGATGATGGTAAAAAACTTGCGTCGCTTCGGCGAAGAGAACGTCACCGCGGTGCAGGAAACCGCTGCGCGCATGCGCCAAGGCGCGGGGGCGCACCTCTAACCCGGATATTTCACGCGACTCCTCCTAGACAACGACGGCGACACGCTCAAGGCCGAACCGGGCGGCTCTGTCGCCGTGAGCGCTACATTTGGCCGCCGCCGAACCCGTTGCCGGAAGTGGTGCGTGAGCTCGATCCGAGCGCGCCGCCATTGTCGTCCGCGCCACCGCCGTTGGATGGTCGGCCCGTTGCAGTTGCGCATCCGCCCACCGCCAGCAACGTCGCCATGCCGAAAGCGCAAAGCATCCCTCGCACGAGACGCCGGCCGGTTCGAAAATCATGCACGCAGCGAACGGCAGCTTGGCGTTTGCACGGGAGGTCAGGGATTGGGTACATAAGGTTCATTCAATCAACGCGGAAAGGGCAAACTGGCACCGCGAGTGGGGTCGGACTTTCGCAGATTGAAGCGCGAGCTGTCAACAGGGTGATGAGGGCCAAGAACTTGCGCAGCTTGGGCATTACAACGTCGCAGTGATACCCGAGACCGCGGCGCAAAAATGCACAGGGCAGGACAGGTATTTGAGTGGCGCAAGTAACCCCGGCAGTCAGCGCGGCGCGTTGGTGGTTGACAGAACTTCATCTATTCCGCGGTGACGCCTGCCTGTTTCACGGCGCTGCCCCATTTCACAATCTCGCCTTTGATGAAGTCTCCGAACTGTCCCGGCGTGCTGCCGACAGGCTCGGCGCCGGCCTTGGCCAGCGTGTTGCGAACATCGGGTTGTGCCAGCGCCTTGACCACTTCGTCGTGCAGGCGGCCGACGATCGGCGCTGGCGTGCCGGTGGGCGCCACGATGCCGGTCCAGCCTGAGACGAGGACTGTCGGATAGCCGGATTCCACCGTCGTCGGCACGTCGGGCACGGCGGCCGATCGCCGCGTCTGGCCGACGGCGAGGGCGCGCAGCTTGCCGCTCTTCACGTGCGGCAACAGCGCGGGCATGGTGCCGAAGATGAAGTCGACCTGGCCGCCGAGCAAGTCGACGATGGCCTGCGCTTCGCCCTTGTACGGCACATGCAGCATCTTCACGCCGGCGGCGCCGGCCAGCAATTCAGCGGCCAGGTGGGACTGATTGCCGGTACCGGCGGATGCATAGCGGATGGCTTCGGGCTTGACCTTGGCCGCAGCGATGAGATCGGCCAAACTTTTGTACGGCGAGTCGGCGTTGACGGTAAGCAGGAACGAAATCGAAGTCGTCTGCGTCACCGGCGTGAAGTCCTTCAGCGTGTCGTACGGTACCTTCTTGTAGACCGACTGGTTGATGGTCAGCGTGCTCGGCGACGTCATGAGGAAGGTGTAACCATCGGCCGGCGCGCGGGCCGCGGCCGAGCCGGCGATCATGCCGTTGGCACCCTGCTTGTTCTCGATGACGAAGTTGGTGCCCATTGCGTCACCCAGCTTCTGGCCGATCAGGCGAGCCGCGATGTCGATGCTGCCACCCGCCGACTGCGAAACGATGATGACCGGTGGCCGGGTCGGCCAGGTCTGGCCAACGCTCGATAGCGGTGCGAGGCAGGCGGTGGCCAGCAGTGGCAAGAGAAACTTTTTCATGAGGGCTCCATCGAGGGTTGAAAGAAAAGACCTGCGCGAGCGGCGGGCCGATCAGGGGCAGAAATCGACGAGCCGGGCGACGTCCGGGCAGTCTTCGATGGCGAGCAGCGCATCGCGCAACTGGTTGGCGCGATTCGCGCCCCAGATCGGTTCGGCCAGATCGCGGTACTTGCGTTGCAGATCGGCCGCCGCATGCGGGCGTGTCGGCTCGCCGCTGGTAATGGTGCAACGGCCATCGATCTGCCGGCCGTCGTTCAGGTGGATGGTGAGAGACACCTTCTGCTCGCGCGGGTAGGCCGCTGTATACGCCGCCTCTTCGCTGACGTCGATGCGCGCGGCCAAGGCCCTGATACGCGGATCGGCGACGGCTTCGTCTGCGAACGCGTCGAGCCCGTTGCGTCCGCCGACGATCAGCGTGGCCAACGCAAAGGGGACGGAGAAGCGCGTGCCGAACCAGTCCTTGGGGGTCTTGTTGTCCAGGTAGGCGGCGAGGCGGTAGGCCTTCACTTCGATGCGTTCGATGCGCTCGATGTCTTTAAATCCGTCGGCAGCGATCGACAGTTGCGCGCTGTGCAGTGCGTCGAACAGTGCGTCGATGCAAGAATGCACATAGCGCGCGGTCGGATAGAGCTTGAGATAGCCCTCCGTCAGCAGCCAGCGATCACCCAGGCCATCGAGTGCCTTGTCCCACGAGAAGCCGTCGCCCAGCACCAGGCTGAAGGTGGTGTTGACGCCGTCCGACGGGCCGCTGAAGCCGGATTCGCACAGCCGTTGCGCCATCTGTCCCATGAAGCCGCTGTGCCCCGCGTACCAGTTGCGCACCGTGGCGCCATCGAGCATGGTGTGGCGGTTGGTGGCCATGCAGGCCGAGGCGGCCAGACTCGCCACATTGCGCAACGCGTCGGCCGGCATGCCCATAAGGCGCGCGGTGGCCAGCGCAGCGCCAACGACGCCGAAGGTGCCATGCGGATTGATGATCAGCTTGATGGTGGTGGCCATGCCTATGCGCGCCACGGCTTCGTACGCCAATGCAATGGTGGCGAGAACCGCGCGGCCGGACGCGCTCATCTCCTGCCCAACCGCCAGCGCTGCCGGGATCACCTGCATGCCGGGGTGGCCGTTGGCCAGGAAATTGCCTTCGTCGTAATCGAGCCAGGCACCGGCGATGCCGTTGAGCATGGCGGCATCGAGGCGATTGGTCGTCTGGCCGCTGCCGATGATCCAGCAGGGGCCGGGTGAGCCGCTTTGACGCTGGCGTTCCGACAAGGCGATCAACTCCGGGGTCCGCATGCCGCTGGCAATGACGGGGAAAGAATCGACCAGGATTTCGCGCGTGCGGGCCAGCACGCTGTCCGGAATGTCCTCGATCGGCGTCGATCCGACAAAGCGCGCCAGGCGGTCCAGCGGATGCAGGCCGGGTGGCTGGCCGGCGTCGCCGCTGCTCATGGCGCCGAGGTCGGCGGCACCTGTGCGGTGTACCAGTCGGCCAGTTCGTGCCCCTGCATGAAGCAGGTGCCTGGTGTCTCCATCATGGCGTCGAGCATGCGCTCGAACGAGGCGAAGCGATGCGGTACGCCGATCAGGTGCGGGTGCAAGCCGATGGCCATGATGCGCGGGCGCCGGGCGGCTTCGCGAACGAACAGTGCCAGCGTGCGCTCGACGCGCTCCAGCATCTCGTTGCCGCCGTGCTTCTCGACGGCATAGACGATCGAGTCGTTGAGCTCGAGGTTGTAGGGCAGGCTGAGCAGCGGCCCGTTAGCCGTACGCATCCAGTTCGGCAGGTCGTCGACCACCCAATCGAAGACATAGTCGATGCCAGCGGCTTTCAGGTGTTCGGGCGTCTCGTGCGTTTCGCGCAGGCCCGGTCCGAGCCAGCCGCGCGGGCGGGTGCCGGTGAAAGCTTCGATCTTGTCGAGGCTGGCGTTGATGATCTCGGGCTCGGTGCCGGCATGATTCAGCGCCTTCTGGTGCATGCCGTGGCCAATGAATTCCCAACCGGCCGCTCGCATCGCCTCGGCAGCCTGCGGATAGGCCTCGATCACGCCGGCGTTGATCGAGGTCGATGCCTTGAGCCCGCGTGCGGCAATGGCTTCGATCATGCGCGGCAGGCCGCAGCGCATGCCGTAATCGACCCAGCTGAAGTTGGGCACGTCCGGCACGGTCTC